>DDBO01000063.1 GCA_002332755.1 Bacteroidales bacterium UBA2030
TTCGAGCCTGGAAAAGTATTTAGCATTAAGTTTTTAGTAAAAGATTATTATGAAAATGAATCAGTGCTCAGATTTTGGGTTAAAGGGCTACTCCCTGTATATGCACCTGTAAGCAAGATTAATGTGCCCTATACACAGTTCAAATGTAATGAACCCTCGCGGTTTGATACCACAGGCTTCACTCTCGAAGCGCCAAATGGAGCCTTTTATGATACCGTAAATTTTCATTACCGAAGAATCCCTTCTCCAATCGCTTATTATACTGATTACCATCAGGTACATTATCCCACCACCCCTATTCATAAACCGTGTAAAATTTCATTACTCCCTGAGCGCCTTCCTGCTCGTTTAAAGAGCAAAGCATTGATAGTGAGGGTGAATCAACAGGGTAAACCCTCTGCAGCAGGAGGGAAATGGGAACAGGGTAGGCTTACCACAACCATTCAGCGTTTTGGAACTTATTCAGTATTAGCAGATACGATATCACCCCTTATACGTCCGCTAAATTTTATCGACAATAAGCTTCACTGGGGTAAACAACCGCTTAAGGTCAAAATTTCAGACGATTTGAGCGGAATAGCTTCTTATGAGGCCACACTTAACGGCAGCTGGATTTTAATGGAATACGATGCTAAGAATAACCTCTTGATTTACAATCCGGATGAGTGGATTCAAGAGGGTAACAATGAACTAATAATCAAAGTAACTGACGGGGTTGGCAATACTTCCTCCCGAATGATTTCGTTTAAATACAAACCATGAGGAAGCTCTTTGTCTTATTATTAATTTGGCTTTGCTTTTCATATTCGGTATCTGCCGACACAACAGATACACTGTGGTTGAAGTATGTTGCCGGAAAAAGTGCTTCCGGGCTTCCCGGCAATCGCATAGTAGGCGAGTTGGCTCGGGAGAATGGTTATTTGCTGAGGAAATTCAGATTAGGATATGCTTTTGAGCGAACTACATTTTGTCAGCCTCAAAGCGGGGAAATGCAGGTTGCATTTAGTTATAAAGGGATTTCAGGTCCTGCGACTTATCTGGGTTACCCTCTTGATCATGTACTTATCCCTATAGGTTTTCGCCTGAAGATTGAAGTTAAAGAATTTGGAAAGGTATTGTATGATGAAACCCTGCCCTGGCCTAAAGAAGAACCTGCGGTTTTGAAGTTGCAAACACATTCCTGCTCCGATACGCTATTGTTCTATTTATCCGAACCGATATTTACTGAAGCTCAGACAGAAATTCTTAAGGCCGCCATGTATGATATACGCACCTACAAAGCTGTGGACCTGGCATTGCAATCGGCCTGGAATATTGCTCAAAGCTTCGACTACCGCGATACGACCTGTGTGGGGTGCCTTATTGCATCGGCCGTTGAGTTGGAGCGTGTTTCCACGATTCTTTCGCAACTTGTTGATAGTCTGGCTTTGCCTCTGGATAAAACAGACCCTGATCGTGTAAAGGAAAATTTACTTAAAATGAATGGAGAGGTTTATCGGAGAAGTCTTTTTTTGAGCAGACTGCGAAACTTCACAGCTGAAGATGCTTTCAAGGCTGGATCATTATCCGAGACCTTCCTGTCAAATTGGATTAAAAGTGAAGGGTTTCTCAATCCTCTCTACAATCACGTCTTTCGTAAACTGGCCAGGATAAAAAACAGTGAGAGATACAGTTTATTTGATAAGGTAAGTCTATGGTTGCCGGGCCTTCCATCCCAATGGCAGGAACTTTACGCAAAAAAATTGTCGGAAGCATTGTTAAACTCAAGCACGGAGATGCAATCATCGGGGCGATTCGACCAGGCTTTTATTTTGGCGGCGAATGCACGGGATATTTTAAAAATGATAGGAAACGACGATGAAGCCGACCTTATGGAGCATCATCTTCAGGAGCCTATGCTTGGACTTTATCGTGTTTATCTTGATGTAGCAACCGATGCCGTTAAAAATGGCAATCTTCGCATGGGTGATGAATACTTGCAAAAAGCCATTGATTTCAGGGCTCATAACCGTGCTTATATGCCGGGAGGCCTGTCCGATGCGGAGGTTTATGGACGTTTTGCAGATGCTTGTTTGGATAAAATCATTCAACTACACGAACAGGGGCTTTATGAAGAAGCCTTTCCCTATCTTTTAAAAGCCTATGATTATGCCCGGCGTATTACGGTTTACCTCCGATTCCCTGAACTTGACCGCATGCGATCGGAGCTTGCACAAAAAAGTTACGGACAATTGCTCGAAAAAGCCCTGGATGCTTATAAGATAAAGGATTACGCTTCTGCTGCAGAATTTTTTGAAAAGTGGAACCAGGTAAGAAAAACATGGTCGGCCTGGTTGCAATTCACACCCGAGGATGATTCAATCGCTAAGAAGTATCGGATATCTCGACTTTTTGTTGATTTACAAGAACTTAAAGTGTTGGTGGCTCAGAATGTTACTGACAGCCTTTATGCTGTTGCTGATCAAAAGCGCCAAGAGGTTGTAAATTTACACCTGACAGATCAACCCGAATTTTGCAACCTTATACGAGAAGTGGGTCGTTTGTTTTTCGATGCTGCCCTGAAAGAAACAGGCAGTTATCTGTGGGATTTTAAATTTACCGAGGCCAGGAGTTCGTTTGCACTGGCTGATAGTATATCAGTGCGCTTCCACATTGCCGACTGTGAAGATGTAAATCAAATGCTTGAAACCATGCAACAGCGAATGAATCGCCAAAATGTTATCTATGCTACCTTTCTGTATGACAGGTACTATTACAAGACTGTAAGTTCTTTCGAAGCCGGCTCTTTTGCTTTAGGCAAAGCTTATGCCGACACAGCCTTGCAATGGTGTTGCTGTGGCTGCGATGCTCATAATCTGGAATCTCTTGTCGGAAAGTATGCGCCTGCCATCCGTTACGATAAATATCTGCAGCGCTTGGAATACTTTTATGCTCTACAGCAGGCAGATTCGATGGAATTTGTACGTCAACGACTTTTTACTTGGTTTCAAACCGATTCCACACTTTCACAGCATTTTACACAACCCGACACATTGTGGTTAATAAAACTGAAACCCCGTTCCTGGGTCTTCGATTATTATTTTGGCCCTCTGATGGAAAAAGGAAAACCTGAGTATGTGCTTGGACTAATGGAAAAGCTGAGAAGTGAGGGAATTCCCGGGGAATGGCTTGAAAATTGGCAGATGTTAACGGCCAGAGCTATAGCAGCCAAAGATATTCATATAAGAAATACCGAAGCGGCCTACCAGCGTTTGGCTCAATTAGCACCTGATGTGGTATGGTATAAGGTGTTCAGGGAAGTTTATATTTCAAAACGTCTCTCCGTTTTCCAACGAATGTTGAACTAGTTTTCAAATATAAATTGCCGTCGGGTTTGTATATTTGATGAAGATATCATTATCGTGAAGCAGAAATACTATTGGTTATATACACTTGTGTTTTTATTGGTTATCGGAGGAGGCGTTCAGAAAGCGAATGCCCAGGAGTGGGCAATACCCGAGGGGTTGGAGAGAACATTTTTGGGTGGGCTTTGCATCGGTAACGATTCATTGAGGGCCTCATATTTGGTGGGTACATATTATTCATTTGCCTCTCGTGCTTTTAAGGGTTTAGGTAATTATGAAGCCTCTAAGGATTTTTCCGATTATCGTCGACAGGGTTTATGGCTTAGGGCCGATTATAGGTTAAGCCACAATCTGAACCTTGGCTTAACGATTCCTTATTATATCTCATCGATAAAATTATCCAACAATCCCGCAAAAACGTTTTTTCAGCGAGGAGTATCAGAAATACGGATGCGTGCGGGTTATGACATTCACTGGGAGCGAATGGCTTTTTTCGCCGGACTTTCTACGGGTCTTCCTGTCCAGGAAGGGCGCAAATCTTTTACCAGCCCTGAAATTCCTTTGGGTAATGATGCCTATTGGAACCTGGGATGCGAAGCTGGTATTTCATGGTTCAGCAAAAATGAGTTTGGGTTTCTTCTTCATTCAAGTCTAAACCTGAGGATTGCCCAGTCTGGCTACATTGTCTGGAGCGATACTTTAAGCAGCCTACTGGGAGAACCCTATTCCTCCATTCAGGCCACTATCAACCGCCGTGATTATTTTACTACGACTGCCTCTTTCAGGATTCCCTGGGGAGCTTATGTTATTGTGGCAGGTTACAATTTTTATTACGAATGGCCGGATTACGCGGATAACATTGCGCCAGAACTTACTCCCGAAATGCTTGCATGGGTGAAACAAGTGATGGGACAGGGTGCAATTTTGCATGGTATCACAGCGGGTGTAATGACCAGCTGGGGACCTTTTCAGGCTGGCTTGATAGGCAAGGCCTATTTTGCTGGAAGGGGTGGAATAGCAGAAAATTCTTTATCTTTGATGGTCAGGTATCTTTTCAATTCTCAATAGCAATTAACTATGAATCTTCTACTTATTAGTAATTCAACAAATTACGGGGAACCTTACTTGATGTGGCCAAGGCCTTATATCAAGGAATTTGCCGAAAAACATGGTTTTCGTAAGGTGTTATTTATCCCTTATGCGGGTATTTCTTTATCTTCGGAGAGTCTTGACGCCTCGTATGATGTTTACGAAATGCGTGTGAAGGAGGTATTCAAAGAATTAGGTTTGGAGGTAGAGAGTATACACAGGAAGAAAAACCCCCTCAACGCAGTTTTCGAAGCACAAGCCATTGCTGTGGGTGGAGGTAATACTTTTCATCTGGTATATCAAATGCAAAAGAATGGATTAATGCAGGCCATTGCTGAACGGGTGAAAGGGGGATTACCTTATATGGGATGGAGTGCAGGAAGCAATGTGGCTTGCCCTACATTGATGACTACCAATGATATGCCCATCATCCAGCCACCCAGTTTTGAATGCATGGGGTTAATCCCTTTTCAGATCAATCCGCATTATTTGGATAAGAATCCTGAAGGTCACGGCGGGGAAACTCGCGAAGCCCGTATTGAGGAATTTTTAATCGTTAATCCCCATCTGGCTGTTGCTGGCTTGCGTGAGGGTACACTGTTGGAAGTTTCCTGTAAAGGCATAGAGCTTCGTGGTGCCCGTCCGATGCGGCTTTTCAGGGCTGGCGTTTCACCTCAGGAATTCGATCCAGGTACGGATATATCGTTTCTTCTTGAAAGTTAAAGATTAAACTCCCGCTTTCTTGTTTGCCTGAACACGTTCGCAAACAAGAAAGCATGGGGGAGATTATAGTAATAAATTGGGTTAGAGGAATACCAGGTGTGCACTGGAGGAGTTTTAAAAGACCAGGGTTTGTGAAATTTTCGGTTTCCATTCATTTCCATCGTGAAGTGTTTTTATTAGAAGTATTTAAAAATATACAGCCAGTGAGCTTTCGCAACAAATCCAATAAATACTATTGCCATGATTATACAGAGGTTTTCGGTTAATAATTATCCTGTCCAAACCATACTTTCGTGGGTGCAAAGCAATGAGGTAGCCATTCCTGAAATTCAGCGACCCTTTGTATGGAGTTCAACCCAGGTGCGCGATCTTGTCGACTCCTTGTATAATGGTTTCCCTGTGGGTTATCTGATTACCTGGAAAAATCCCAATGTGCGGCTTAAAGATGGCTCTACTTCAAATGGTAAACGAATTCTAATTGATGGCCAGCAAAGAGTAACTGCCTTGATGACTGCTATACTGGGAAAAGAAGTTTTCGATAGTAATTATCGTCGCCGCAGGATTACCATTGCTTTCAACCCAACCCTAAGGAAATTTGAAGTTTTAAATTCAATAATTAAAAAGGACTCGCAGTGGATTAGCGATATTTCTGAAATCTTCTCTCCTGGGTTTAAAATCCTCGATAAAATAAGGGATTACTGTGCTCTTAATCCTGAAGTAAGCCAAGAGGATATTTTGCATGCCATTGACGCACTAAAAAGTATTCTGAACATCACCATTGGTCTTATTGAACTTAACCCCGACCTTGATATTGATGAAGTTACTGAAATTTTTATACGTATAAATTCATCCGGTCTTACCCTGAGCCAGGCTGACTTCGCCATGTCGAAAATAGCTGTAGATGAAATATATGGTGGCAATTTATTACGAAAAGCTATCGATTATTTTTCTCATCTGGCAGTCAAGCCTGAGTTTATTGACATCATTAGGGAAAACGATGCAGCCTTTATGGAGACGGAATATTTTCCCAAACTCCAATGGTTGAAAGATGATAGGGAGAATTTATACGACCCTGATTATAAGGATATCATACGGGTAGCCTTTACTTATAAATTTAGGCGAGGACCTTTACAAGAATTAGTTGCACTGCTTTCGGGCAGGAATTTTGAAACCAGAGAGTATCAAGAAAATATTGCAGAAGAATCCTTTGCCATCCTGAAGGAGGGTGTGTTTGATTTTATGAATGAAACCCATTTTAAGAGGTTTATTATGATTATCCGTTCGGCCGGATTTATTGATCCATTCATGATCCGTTCGAAAAATGCCCTCAACTTCTCTTACGTTTTGTATTTGACTCTTAAGGAAAATGGAGTTCATCCCTCCCTAATCGAAACCTATGTCAGACGGTGGTTTGTAATGTCGGTTCTTAAGAGCCGGTATTCCTCTTCACCCGAGTCACAGTTTTCGTTCGATATCAAACGATTAACCGAAACAAATCCCATCCAATACATGGAAGACGTTTTGAAGTCGGAACTAAGTGATGCTTATTGGGAATATTCCTTACCCCTTGAAATGGACACATCAGTTACATCTCACCCTCTGTATCATGCCTTTTTAGCTGCCCAGGTAAAGCTTAACGATAAAGGCTTCCTTTCCAAGGATATCCTTGTGTCGGACTTAATTAAGCTTAAAGGCGATTTGCATCACATTTATCCCAGAGAGTTTCTTAAGAATCAGGGATTCGACAAAGGTCTTATTAATCAGATAGCCAATTTTGCGGTTGCCCAAAGTGAAATAAATATCGCAATTGGTAAAAAAGATCCCGGGCAATATTTTACCGAGTTGGTGAATCAATGCAATGGCGGATCCATAAAATATGGAGGAATAACCAGTTTCCGACAATTAGAGGAGAACCTGGCAGAGCATTGTATCCCACTTGATTTTATTAAAACAGGCCCGTTACCCTACCATGAATTTTTGTTAAAACGCAGACAACTCATGGCTTCAAAAATTCGAAGATATTTTGGTTTACTTTGAAGACGAGATTTTATTTCCCTCGTCCCTGCAATACAATCATGATTGTGTAAACCAGGATTTTAATATCCATGGCAATCGACATGTTTTCGAGATAAAGTAGGTCGAATTTGGCTCGCTCAATCATCTGGTCAATATTTTCGGCGTAACCATATTTAACCTGCCCCCACGAGGTGATGCCGGGTTTTACTTTTTGCAGGAGACGGAAATGGGGCATACGTTGAACAATCTGGTCGATGTAAAATTGCCTTTCGGGCCTCGGACCGACTAACGACATATCCCCTTTGAGAACAGTAAAAAACTGAGGGATTTCGTCGAGGCGGTATTGACGCATGATGCGGCCCCAGGGAGTTACCCGGGGGTCGTTTTTGGAAGAAAGTTGCGGGCCTGCCTTTTCGGCATCGGCATACATCGAACGAAACTTAATCATTTTAAACTTACGCCCATGCAAACCTACCCTCTCCTGACGGAAAAGAATAGGCCCCGGCGATGAGCGCTTAACCATAAAAGCCGTGAAAATGAAAACGGGTGACAAAATAACAATGGCTATCGCAGAAATAACAATATCCATCATGCGTTTAATAACCTTTTGCCAAGCCGGCATCAGGTCGGTAGAGATTTCAATAAGGGGCGAATAAATAGAACTTGTGCGAACAGTCCCCAACAATATATCCTGCATAACAGGGGCGATTTTAATGACTACATTAGAGTCTTCGATTTCTGTCATGATGGGGTCTATCGCATTTAATTCCGATCGTTCAAAAGCAATGATTACTTCTTCTACTTTATATTCTTCAATGATGCGTTTCAGTTCTTTGTAGCTTCCCAGATGGGGAAGATAGGGTTCAAGCATGTTTTTCTCAACTACACCTGCATCCACAAACCCTACAAACTTATTACCGGGCGAAAGGGGTTGATTTTCTATGTCCTGATAAACCCTAAAGGCATTTCCGTTGCACCCGACCAAGACGGTGTTAAAACCAATTATCCTTCGATGTATTTTGCTGTTGGTTATTGTTGTTATGATGAAGCGGGCAAGGTAGGTCAGCGAAAAATGAAGACTGAAAAGTACCAGAAACGACTGATAATAGGACTTGTATGATCTGATGATATCATCAAGCAAAAGGGTAAAAAATATAACCAGCACTCCAATAGCAGTGGTAGCTATGGTTTGACCAAGCTCTTTTAAACGTGACTTTCGATAAATTTTTCTGTAATAACCTGAAATGGCGTAAAGACCTATCCACAGAACCGGCAGTCCAAATACTCCGTAATAAAAGTTGCGATCTCGTAGTATTGCCGAGGCTTTTTCAACAAACCAGGGGTCAACGTAATATTTGCGGTACAGGAAAAACAGAGCCCAGGCAATTGCGGCTGTTATATAGTCGGCAGTTATATATTTGGCAATTTGTAAATTTTTATTCATTTACCTGAGCTTTTATCAAGATAAACAAGTTTCAGATTATCTATCCAGATGGTGCCCTGTTCAAGATTTTCATCGAGCAAGGCCCCCAGAAAAATCTGGAATTTTAATCCGGTTGTTGTGCTGCTAACGTTTGGCGTAAGATTGATGTAAATTTTGTTCCATTTGTCGGTAGGCGATAGGTTTAAGATAGGCGACTGAATAAGGTCGTCGGCTCCGATTGCAACGATACCCACCGTAAAGGTATTGGTGCAGCGGTAATTCATTTCCAAAAAAACAGGGTATCCATTGCGAGGTAGGCTCAGCGATTCGGAGCTCCAGCTTTCAAACATATCCTTGTCTTTGGTAAGAATGATTTTCCCACTGTGTTGGCCTTCGAATGTCTCGCTTACTTCTGTCGTGAGCTGGAAATCGGTTTCGCTTTGGCTTACTGTATCAAGTGCCAGGTTGGAATCCTCGAAATTTTCGGCCCAAACAAACTGCACCTTTTCGTTGTAGGTAGTAAAGAGCGTCTGTTTTCCGTTGATTTCCTGGCCTTTCACTAAGGTGATTTCATCAGGAGTGAGGGTAATATTACGTTCAATATCGGTGTACATGGGATAATAAGACCTGAGCTGAACCATACCGTCAAGTCGTATTCCTGGCTTTATTTTTAGCCGGCAGCTGCCTTGACTCAGGATAGGAATGGTGGCAGGTAATTCAAAGGCCCCAATCAATTGTTCGTCGATGTAAACCCAGGCATCTGTAATGCGACTGTTTGCTGATCCCTGTGCAGGGCTCATGGTTTTAAGTGCAATGCTATCAATACGTAAGTAGGCAGGTATGGTTTGTTCACCTTCAAATTTATCGCATGAGGCCAAATGTAAAAAGAAGAGAAAAATGAGTAGTAAGGAAAGTAGAGTTTTAAATTTCATGCAAAGCCGCTTTAGTGCTGGTTTTGGTTGGCAAACGTTTATTTGAGCCGTTTAGTATATAATTTTAATAAATTGTTGAAAAGAAAATGTGAAAAAGCAATCCATATTAAAAAGCGATTTTGTCCATGATTTGCCAAGCCACCTGTAGGGCTGTAAGCCCATCTATTATTGTCACGGGAGGGTCGCTGTCGGTGAGGATAGCGCGCGCAAAGCTTTCGAGCTCTGTTTGAATGGCATTCACCGGCCGAATTTCGGGTTTTTTAAAATTGAATTTACGGGGAGGTTTACCATTCCCCAGGTCGAGCACCATATCGAATGGGCCTGCCTGCTGGGGATCGTATTCGGTGATACCTACCACTTCCACTTCTTTATTCAGGAAATCGACAGCGATATAAGCGTCTCTTTGGAAAAAGCGAGTTTTACGCATATTTTTCAGGCTTATACGCGATGCGGTTAAATTTGCCACGCAGCCATTTTCGAACTCAATGCGTGCGTTAGCAATATCGGGGGTGTCGCTAACCACGGCCACACCACTGGCATGAATCCTTTTGACATTCGAATTGACCAGACTCATCACAATGTCAATATCGTGAATCATGAGGTCGAGAACCACAGGAACATCAGTGCCACGCGGATTGAAAATGGCCAGACGGTGGGCTTCGATAAACATAGGTTTGTTCAAATATGGACTTGCTGCAAGAAAAGCAGGATTAAATCGTTCTACATGGCCTACCTGAACCTTAACCCTCGCTTCAAGAGCTATTTTCATTAATTCGCGCGCTTCAGCGGGAGTAGCTACAACAGGTTTTTCGATGAAAACATGCCTGGCTTCTCTCAATGCCAGTGAAGCGCACGCAAAGTGCTCTACTGTGGGGGTTACAATATCTACTACATCCACAGCATTTACCAATTCTTCAACACTGGGAAAGGCCGTTATTTTATATTCGAGGCTCACCTGCTCCGAAACACTTGGGTCGGGGTCGTAAAATCCAATTAATTCATAATCAGAAATGTTTGCAATACATTTGAGATGAATTTTTCCTAAATGTCCTGCTCCTAAAACCCCGATTTTCAATTTTTGTTCCATCTTCCTTTGGTATTCAAATCACCGGTGCAAACCTATCCAAATTTAGCCAACGGGGCAAACCCTATTTGCAAGGGTCGTTTGCATTGTGGTAAATTCGCAAACGCAAAACCACGCTAATGGTCATCAGCAATTTTGAAGATAATTACAGGCATAAAGGTTTGAGACGCAAATTGGTAGAGGAAATTCGGAGCAAAGGCATCCGGTCAGAGGCGGTTTTAAAAGCCATCGACGAAGTTCCCCGGCACTGGTTTCTCGATCCTGCTTTCCTCGAATTTGCCTATCAAGACAAGCCCTTTCCCATCGGTTGCGATCAGACCATTTCTCAACCCTACACCGTCGCTTTTCAAACTGAACTGCTTGACGTAAAACCTTTTCAAAAAGTTCTCGAGATTGGCACAGGCAGCGGATACCAGGCTTGTATTTTATCAAAGCTTGGTGCCAGAGTTTTTTCAATTGAGCGTCAAAAAAAACTTTACGACCGTACCAAAGATTTTCTTCAAAAGGCGGGTTTTCGTGGGATTAAAATTTTCTATGGTGATGGATATCAAGGACTTCCGGCATATGCTCCTTTCGACCGAATTCTTATAACAGCCGCTGCTCCGGAAATTCCCACTGCCTTGCTTGAACAACTGAAACCGGGAGGCAAAATGGTTTTGCCTTTAGGGAAACCCGGGCTACAAACCATGACCCTGGTAGTTAAAAAAGAGGATGGCAGTATATTAACCGAGCAACATGGGGCTTTTGTTTTTGTTCCCATGCTACCCGATAAGGCCAATGGAAACTAGTTTGCGTATTTTCTGATGTCTTCGGCTGTAATGGGATTGTCGCAGAGAATGGCCAGCCTCTCTACCATATTTCGAAGTTCTCTCACATTGCCCGTCCATTTCAATTGCATAAGTGCATCTAACGCTTCAGGCAGGAAGGGCAAAGGAGATTTACCCATTTCTGCAGATATAAGACCCATAAAATGATTGGCCAGAAGGGGGATATCTTCCTTACGTTCGGATAGTGACGGAACTCTGATGATGATGACGCCGATGCGATGGAAGAGGTCTTCCCTAAAATTGCCCTTTTCAATTTCGGATTTTAAATCTTTGTTGGTAGCAGCTATAACCCTTACGTCAACAGGAATTTCTTTTTCTCCACCCACGCGGGTAATCTTATTCTCCTGTAAAGCCCTGAGTACTTTTGCCTGAGCCGACAGACTCATGTCACCTATTTCATCCAGAAATAGAGTGCCCCCGCTGGCCAGTTCAAAGTCGCCTTTTCTTTGTTTTATGGCAGAAGTAAATGAACCCTTTTCATGTCCGAAAAGTTGACTCTCGATAAGTTCTGAAGGAATGGCTGCACAATTCACCTCAACAAAAGGACCATGAGCCCTCGGGCTATTTTCGTGAATAGCCCTGGCAATAAGTTCTTTACCTGTCCCATTTTCACCCGTAATTAAAACCCGGGCATTGGTCGGCGCAACCTTTTCTACCATTTGAAGCACTTCCTTCAATGCCTTTGAATCGCCAATGATTTCATTGTATTTAAAAACTTTCTTTCGCAACATCTGGCTTTCGGCCAGCAATCGGCTTCTGTCGAGGGCATTGCGCAAGGTTACAAGCAAACGGTTGAGGTCGAGGGGTTTTGAGATATAATCGTAAGCACCTTTACGTATGGCTTCCACTGCCGTATCAATATTCCCATGTCCGGAAATCATAATTACCTGAGCATCGCTCTGCTCTTTTATTTTATCAAGCAGCTCCATCCCATCCATTCCGGGCATTTTTATATCGCATAAAATCACATCGTACATCGAGGCCTGTATTTTTTCAAGGGCTTCGGGAGCATTGGCTGCTTCATCCACCTCGTATTTCTCGTAGGTCAAAATGTCTTTTAATGTATTGCGTATGGCTCTTTCGTCGTCAACCACCAGTATTTTTGCCATGTTTTTAAAATTGATTTTGCTGGTGCAAACATAAAATATAACCGCCAAACCTTCGCTTCTCTGAACCCAGACTGATGTTTTGATGCATATTATTTTTAAGAATATAAATATAATGTATTGATAATTAATGATATAAATAAAGTTAAAAAAATTAGGATAAAAAGGTGTTGAAAGTTAATAAAATAGTGTAATTTTGCATGTCCAAAATCTGCCCGAGGCAGAACCATTGCAGGGGAATTGATTCCCCTGTTTTGTTATGTGAATATCAAATAGATACAAAGTGATAGACAATTTTAAACTGCTCGAAATTATTGATACCTATCTGGAAGGAACTCCCTTCTTTCTGGTTGAATTAAAAGTAAAAACCGGAAACCGAATCATGGTTTTTATTGATGGAGATCAGGGCGTTAGTATCGACGACTGTGTAAATTTGAGCAGACATATAGAATCGAAGCTCGATCGCAACATAGAAGACTACTCGCTGGAGGTTTCTTCAGCAGGAGCTGATTCACCGCTGAAATTTAAGAGGCAATATCCCAAACATATAGGCAGAACACTGCATGTAAAACACAAAGACAATAATGAATTTCGTGGAGAACTTGTCGCAGTAAACGACAAGGAAATCGTTCTTAAAATTTTGGAAAAACAAAAGACTCCTCAAGGGAAACCCAAACGTGTGCTTGTTGAAAAGGCGATACCCTATGAGGAGATTCTCGAAGCTCGTATAGAGTTGTCGTTTAAATAACTGAATAATCAAACTAAATATAGCAAATACCATGAGCAGCAACTCCGACAACATTAATCTGATTGCAGCCTTTGCCGAATTCAAGGAATTCAAAAACATTGACCGTGAAGTTTTAATGCGCATCCTGATAGACGTATTCAGGCATGCCATTATTAAAAAATATGGTAGTGATGAGAATTTCGATGTCATTGTTAACCCCGATAAGGGCGACGTAGAAATTTTCCGCTGGCGAACCATTGTAGAGGACGGACAGGTGGAAGATCCCAATAAGGAAATTGCATACTCCGAAGCTCTGCGCATTGAGCCGGATTTTGAAATTGGTGAGCAGCTTTCGGAGGAAATTAAATTATCCGATTTTGGCCGGAGAGAAATTCTTACTATCAGGCAAAATCTGAACAGTAAGGTTCAGGAATACGAAAAAGATAGTATTTATAGGAAGTATAAAGACAGAGTAGGAGAACTGGTGACGGGTGAGGTTCATCAGGTCTTTAAAAAGGAAATTCTTGTGCTCGACGATGAAAATATTGAGCTTATCATGCCCAAAGGTGAAATGATTCCGTCTGATCATTACCGAAAAGGCGATTCGGTAAGAGCTGTCATATTGCGCGTGAATATGGTGAATAATAAACCGGAAATCATACTCTCCCGCACTGCTCCTGAATTTCTGGAAAGGCTGCTCGAACTTGAAGTTCCCGAAATCTATGACGGACTTATCACCATACGCAAGATTGTCCGGGTTCCGGGTGAAAGGGCAAAAGTTGCTGTGGAATCATACGATGATCGGATTGACCCGGTAGGAGCTTGCGTAGGAATGAAGGGGTCGAGGATTCACAGTATTGTTAGGGAGCTTCGCAATGAGAATATCGACGTAATTCCCTGGTCAAACAATCCAGAGTTGTTTATTAAACGCGCACTCAATCCGGCTAAGGTAAGCGATATTAAAATTGACGAAACCCACAAGCGTGCCGAAGTTTATATGAAGCCCGATCAGGTTGCTCTTGCTATCGGGAAAGGTGGGCACAACATCAAACTTGCAGGAATGCTCACCGGCTTTGAAATCGATGTTTACCGCGATAGCGACGAAGAATACCTCGACGATGTTGATCTTCAGGAATTTTCTGACGAAATCGACCAGTGGATTATTGATATTCTCAAGTCTGTGGGTCTGGATACAGCCCGTAGTGTACTGAACCTCAGTGTTCAGGAACTGGTCAAACGTACAGATCTGGAAGAAGAAACCATCAACGAAATCAGGAGGATACTCCAGGCAGAATTTGAATAAAAACTGGATCGGATTATTTCATGCGGAATGCTTGATAAATAAACATATTTGAGCTTATCCCCTGAAATACCGCCTATTCTCCTAAATTTGCAAAAAATCAGGACGTCCGTAAAAAAGATATATGTCAGAAGAAAAAACACCTAAGCGACTGGCCAAAATTGCTGCAGAGATCAACGTTAGTTGGCAAAGGATTATTGAAGACCTTGAAAAAAAAGGATACAAGGTCGATAAAAATCCTAATGCCAAGATATCTCCTGAAATTCAGGATATTATTTTAAAGATTTACGAAAAAGACCGCAAGACAAAAGAGGTTGTTGAAAAAGTAAATTTGCCAGGTAAGAAAAGCACTGGACCGGAAAAGAAACCAGTGTCTGAACCTGAGCATGAGGTTGAAAAGCCTGAAGAGCCTGGCAAGGAAGAGATTTTGATCATTGACACCACCCTTGCTCCTGCTTCAGTTTTGAAAAAAGAAGAAGCGCCCAAAGAATCAAGGCCTAAAATTGAAGGCCCCAAAATTTTGGGTAAATTGGATACCATTCCGGGCCAGCCCAAAACCTCGAATAAAGAAGCCGCTCCTGCTGATGAAACGCCATCTGTGGAAGCCGTTGAACCTTCTGTTGCAGAAAAAGAGCCCAGTACTGCTGAGTCTGTTATTCCACCCTCGCCTGCTGAACCTGTTGCTCCGGAACCACTTGTTCAGCCTGAACAGACTCCTGTTGAAGAATTCATAGAAATCGATGAAAAATTAACAGAGACGATCATTGATGAAAAATTACCTGTTATTGTAGAAACGCAAGCCACCGAAGAAATGGCGGCAGTTACGGACGATATCGCTGAATCGGAGACTGTTATTTCTGTTGAGGAACAAAATATTGAGGTTGTGAATACTGAACCTGAATCCGAATCTTTTGCAGGAGTTGAGGAGGAGGCAGAAGAGGACAAAGAAGATAAAGAAGAAAAAGAAAGCAATTTCATATCAGTTAATGTAGAGAAGCTTGAGGGTCCCAAAGTATTGGGTAAAATAGATCTTGACAAATTGAATCCTCCGGCACCTCCTAAGCCGGATAAAAAGAAACCCGTGGCCTCCTCGCAAGGTCCATCTCCTTCCAAAGACAAGAAACGTAAGCGTAAACGTATCTCTGAAGAAAAGCCTGCTGCAGAGCAACCGGCTGAAGCTAAGACTGAAAAGACATCGAAATTTACTGTGGTAACGCGAGCAGAGAAGAAAAAGAAGGCTCATGAGCGTAAAGGACAGCGCGAAGAAGTGAAACCTGAAATCGACCACGAAGAAATCCAGAAGCAGATAAAGGAAACTCTGGCGATGCTTACGCAGCAAAAGCCTTCAAAGGTTTCAAAGGCTCGTAAACTTAAGAAGGAACTTATTAAAGAGCGTGAAGCTCGCAAACAAATGGAGCAGGAGGAAAGCGCACATACCCTAAAGGTTACCGAATTTCTCACTGCCAATGAATTAGCCAGTCTGATGAATGTCCCTGTCACAGAAGTTATTAAACTGTGCATGGACTTAGGCAGGGTTGTATCTATCAATCAACGTCTCGATGCCGAAACTATCCAGGTGATAGCCTCGGAATTTGGCTTTGATGTTGATTTTTCAGAAGATGAGCTCGAGGAAGAAGTGGAATTTGAAGACAACCCGGAAAACTTGGTCCCGCGTTCGCCCATCGTTACCGTCATGGGGCATGTGGACCACGGTAAGACCAAATTGCTCGACTATATCCGAAACACCAATGTAGTAGCCGGGGAAGCCGGTGGTATTACGCAGCATATTGGTGCTTATGAAGTTACATTGCCAAATGGGAAGAAAATTACTTTCCTCGACACCCCCGGCCATGAGGCTTTTACGGCCATGCGTGCCCGCGGTGCAAAGGTTACCGATATTGCCATCATCATCATTGCTGCCGACGATGGCGTGATGCCCACTACCAAGGAAGCTATCAATCATGCAATAGCAGCGGGTGTACCCATGGTCTTTGCCATCAACAAGGTTGACAAACCTACAGCCAACCCGACCCGAGTAAGGGAAGAACTTGCCAACATGAATCTTCTGGTTGAAGACTGGGGGGGTAAGTATCAGGTTCAGGAGATTTCGGCCAAAACTGGCCAGGGTGTCGACCTGTTGCTGGAAAAGGTATTGCTCGAAGCCGAGCTTATGGAATTGAAAGCCAATCCTAAACGACCGGCAATAGGTACGGTCATCGAAAGTTCGCTCGACAAGGGGAGGGGATATGTTGCCAAATTGCTTGTTCAAAATGGTACTTTACGGCAAGGCGATGTAATTGTTGCCGGACCTGTTTTTGGTAAGGTTAAGGCAATGTATAATGAACGAAACCAACTGGTTAAAGAAGCCGGTCCATCCACACCCATTCTGGTTCTTGGGCTCACCGGAGCTCCGCAGGCAGGGGAAAAATTCATGGTCTATGCCGACGAAAAAGAAGCACGGAATATTGCTAACAAACGTCAGCAACTCCAGCGCGAAATTGGCCTGCGAACTCAAAAACATATCACACTTGAGGAGATCGGCCGTCGGATTGCTATCGGTGATTTCAAAGAACTTAACATTATTGTTAAAGGTGATGTAGATGGCTCAGTAGAAGCTCTCACCGATTCCTTGCTCAAGCTTTCTACAGAAGAGGTTCAAGTGAATATAATTCACAAATCAGTGGGACAGATTACCGAAACCGATGTTATGCTCGCCTCGGCGTCTAATGCCATTATCGTCGGATTTAATGTTCGTCCCTCAGAAAAGGCTAAAGACCTTGCCCGTCAAGAACAAATAGATATTCGAATCTATTCCATTATCTATCAGGCTATTGAGGAAATTAAGTCGGCTATCGAAGGTATGATGACTCCCAAGACCGAAGAAAAAATTGTATGCAATGCTGAGGTTAGGGAGGTCTTCCACATTAGTAAAGTGGGAACTGTTGCGGGTTGTATGTTGCTGGATGGAACACTGACCCGACAAACCAAAATACGCGTAATTCGCGACGGTATAGTGATTCATACAGGTAGCCTGGCTTCCCTCAAACGCTTCAAGGATGATGTAAAAGAGGTTAAAGCCGGCCAGGATTGCGGTCTTACAGTAAATGGTTTTAACGACATCATTCCGGGTGATATCATCGAAGGTTACGAAATAGTAGAAGTTAAAAAGTAAACTAACGTTTTAAAGGTTGGATACTAAAAAAGAAGAGGATGATCGGTTATTCCGTCATCCTCTTTTGCTTTTACAAATTATGACTTTAAGCCCGTAGATTAATAATCTGGTTACGGTCAGGGCCAGTGGATACCATATCAACGGGTACACCGGTTTCATTTTCAATCATACGTATGTAATCCGAGAGAGCTACGGGAAAATTATCTACATGTCGAATTTCATCAAGGCTGCAATTCCATCCCGGATGTGGGCGATAAAGTGGTTTCACATTATTGTAATCGTAGGGTAAATAATTTACGATTTCACTGCCCCATTCATAAGCGTGACAAACCTGTATGGTTTCAAAATCATTTAATACGTCGGTTTTAGTTATAATCAGCCGGGTTACTCCATTGAGCATAATCGCATACCGCAGGGCAGGCAAGTCGAGCCAGCCGCATCTGCGTGGCCTGCCGGTTGTGCTCCCAAATTCGTGTCCGTTTTTTCGCAGTTTGTCGCCGGTTTCATCAAGAAGTTCGGTAGGGAAGGGGCCATTGCCCACGCGAGTGCAATATGCTTTGGCAATACCATATACCTCGCCGACAGATGAGGGGGGAATGCCAAGCCCGGTACAGACTCCTGCAGCAATTGTATTACTGGAAGTGACAAAAGGATAAGCTCCAAAATCCACGTCAAGTAATGTGCCTTGAGCACCTTCTGCCAGGATACGTTTGTTTGCCTTTAATTGTTCTTGAATAAAGAATTCAGCATCAATTTGCTTTAACTTTCTGAAAATTTCGAGCGAAGAAAACCATTGCTGTTCGTATGCTTCAAAATCAAAACCGTCAATCGTAATATTTTTTATATCAACATTGTACGTATTGATAATTTGCAAATGTCTATTGCGCAATTCTTCATATTTTGCCTTGAAGTTATCCGTAAAAACATCCCCAGAGCGTATGCCATGCCTTGCTGTACGGTCGGTATAGGCAGGGCCAATGCCCTTAAGAGTAGACCCAATTTTACCAGCACCCTTGCTGGCTTCCTGAACGGCATCCATTAAACGATGTGTAGGCAAAATCAAGTGGCTGCGTCTGGAGATCAAAAGATTGGCCACCACATCTATTCCGGCTTTTTCGGCCAGCATATTTATTTCTTTTTGAAGTATGAAGGGGTCAATAATTACTCCGTTCCCAATAATGTTTAGGGTGTTGGGATTTAGTATGCCTGAAGGAATAGTGTGCAAAATGAACTTCTGCCCCTTGCATTCAATAGTATGGCCTGCATTGGGGCCTCCCTGAAATCGGCAGATCATATCGTAATGCGGAGAAAGAACATCCACAATCTTTCCCTTTCCCTCATCGCCCCACTGGAGGCCTAGCAAAACATCTACTTTCATAAGCATTATTTAATTGATTCTTTTCTGCCTTCAAATGCCAATATTGGAAAAAACGAGGCAGATTTGGATGAACGAAAGAACAGTGTTGAATCCCCTTGTGCCAGTCATAGGCACAAAAAAAGACCAACAGTTTTCCCCAATGTGTGTGGTGTACTGTTGGATGATTCTGAGTGCAAAAATACTAAAAATAATTGGCGAAGGCTTAGCTTTTAACTTGTTTTTTACCGAAGAAAACCAATGAATGCCCTTCGATGATAACACCCAGCTGTTTTTCTATATCCCTTTGTATTTCCATGATCCGGGGATCACAGAATTCCAGAATTTCTTTCATTTCTCCATTTTCATCGTAACAGATGACATGGTCGTGTTGTTGAAATTTAAAGGACTTTTCGTACTGTGCCGAGGCTCCTCCAAACTGATGGCGCGTAACCAATTGACAGTCAATAAGAAGTTCCATGGTGTTGTAGAGTGTTGCCCTCGAAACCCTGTATTTGTTTTTTTTCATCCTTAAATAGAGAGATTCGATGTCGAAATGGCCTTCGGTAAGGTAAACCTCTCTGAGTATTGTAAATCTCTCCGGGGTCTTTCTATGGCCCTTGCGCTGAAGATATTCAGCAAAAATCTGCTTGACGGTTTCCAGCAGTTCGTTGTTGACAGTTTTGGGTGTTTCTTTTTTCATGAAGGGAAAAGGCAAATTTGGAAATAACATACCTTGTTTGCAAAGATATAATTTTTATTCAATTCAAATAAAAATAATTACCCAAATAATTTAAAACCCCGATTCGCCTGAAATATAATTATCGATGCGCATTACTTGATGCACACCTTCGATTTTACGGATTTTTGCTATCAATTCTTTTAGTTTCTCCAGATTGCTAATGTAGAGGAAAACCATTCCTTCAGATACTCCCTGGTCGGTTTCAAAATGAATGGATTTTATGTTACTGTCCATTTCATTGGTGATGACTTCCGATATTTCATGCAGCAATCCCTTTCGGTCGATAGTGTGGATTCGAATGCCGGCCAAAAATTGCATTCCCTGGCTTCTTTCCCATTTAACTTTCACAATATTATGTCCGAAAGTTGCCATTAAATGCAGAGCTTCGCGGCATTGGGCCCTGTGAACAACAATCTGGTCGTTCAATGCATCGTAATACCCCATAACGTCGTCGCCCGGAATGGGTTTACAGCAATCGGCTACTTTGTATTTGATTCGATCAATGTTTTTATCGAGTAGCTGCAATTGGTTGTTTTCTTTGAGCTTGCGGGCAACCTGGTCTACCAGTGAATCACCAGGAGTTGGATTTTTGTGTCGCTGAAAGGGATTAATTATCGAAAGCCAGCTACGCGAGTTACTACTGTATGCTTTTCTCAGATTTATTTCGTTGATTTGTCCTTCTGCAATGGCTGCATAAAATTCTTCCTCACTGGTATAGTTTAATTTATGCATCACCTCCTCAATCTTTTCCTCGGTTACAGGCCAATGAAGTTTGTCGAACAGTTCGGTAATTTTGACACGGCCTTCTTCTGCAAGTTGCTGCTTCTTTTCTCTCAAATATTCCCTTATTTTGCTCCTTGCGCGGCTGGTTTTGGCATATTGCAACCATTCTTCGGTGGGTTCACTTTTTTTGGAGGTTAAGATCTCTATCTGGTCTCCATTTTGTAACTGATAATATTTATTTTTCAGGCTGTGGTTAACATTAGCCCCGATGCATCTGTGCCCCACTTCGCTGTGAATAGCATAGGCAAAATCAAGAACGGTGCTGCCGGCAGGCAAAATACGCATTTCGCCTTTGGGCGTAAAGACAAAGATTTCGGATGTAAACAAATAGCTTTGAAAATCTTCAATGAAATCGAGGGCGCCGGCTTCTTCTCTCTGCAGCATTTCGCGAACCCGGTCGAGCCAATTCTCTACGTTTTTCTCTTCGTAGTATTCACCTTTGTACTTCCAATGGGCAGCATATCCTTTTTCGGCAATTTCGTCCATTCTTTCACTGCGAATTTGCACTTCCACCCATTTTCCAATGTGACTCATAACGGTAGTGTGCAAGGCTTGATAACCATTGGCGCGGGGAATGGATACCCAGTCGCGTAATCTGTCGGGTTTAGGACGATAATGCGACGTAACGATAGAATAAGTCTCCCAACACGCCGCTTTTTCTTGTTGAACGGGAACATCGAGGATTATTCGAATTGCAAAAACATCATAAACTTCATCGAAAGGGATGTTTTTGCGTTTCATTTTATTCCAGATGGAATAAACAGATTTATTGCGAACCAGGATGCGATATTTAAATCCCCTTTCATTAAGTTCTTTTCGGATGGGGAAGAGGAACTCCGAGGCAAAGCTTTCCCTGATATGCTCTGATTCGGCTAGGCGCCGCGATATTTCACTGTAAATTTCGGGTTCTGTAAATTTTAAGGCCAGGTCTTCAAGCTCGCTTTTGATTGCATACAGCCCTAAGCGATGGGCGAGGGGGGCAAAGAGGTAAGTGGTTTCAGCCGCAATTTTCAATTGTTTTTCCGGGCGCATATACTCGAGCGTGCGCATATTATGCAATCGGTCGGCCAGCTTAATCAGTATCACCCTAACATCCGACGACATGGTTAGCAGCAACTTGCGATAGTGGTCAGCCTGGTCGGAGGGTTGCGTGTGATCGAAAATTTCTTTGATTTTAGTAAGGCCTTGGCATATATTAGCTATTTTATCGCCGAAAAGACGTCGTATATCTTCAATAGAGTAAAGGTCGGAACGGTCTTCTACTACATCGTGCAAAAGAGCGGCAGCAATAGCTGTGGCACCCAAACCTATTTCTTCCACACAAATGCGAGCTACCTCCAGTGGATGATAAATGTAAGGTTCTCCGCTTTTGCGTCGCATATTGCTATGTGCCTCAAGAGCTACCTTGAAAGCTTTTCTTATCAATGCAAAATCTTCTTTCGCATTTTCGGGTTTGGGTTTGTAAACCGAAAGTAGCCTCCGGTAACGGCTGAGGATTTCTCTTCTTTCCTGCTGTATGTTGAATTCCCGCTTCACCCTGGCTTCTTCCATGGCTTTATTTTTGGAAAATTGGAATACTTTAATAACAAAATTAACCGAATAATCCAGATACTAGTTCATCGAGCCGCTCTAGGGCTGAAATTTCTATGGATAGATTGAGGTTTTCAAGGCCTTTCAATGCATAGCGTGAAATAAAAATTTGCCTAAACCCGAGTCGGGCTGCTTCAGCAATTCGCGCATCGACCCTGGGTACAGGTCTGATTTCTCCGGAGAGTCCTACTTCCCCTGCAAAACAAATCAGATGATTAATGGGGATGTCTTCCGAAGAAGAGATTACCGAAGCCACAACAGCGAGGTCGGCTGCGGGATCTTCTATTCGTATTCCTCCAGCTACATTCAGAAAAACATCGCGGGAGGAAAGTCGAAATCCCAGTCGCTTTTCAAGTACTGCAAGCAGCATATTGAGTCTGCGTTGGTCGAAACCGGTTGCCGAGCGCTGGGGGGTAGAATAGACCGGCACCCCTGCCAGAGCTTGTACTTCAATCAGCATGGGTCTGATGCCTTCAATGCCTGCAGCAATGGCAACCCCGCTAACTTCCCGATTATGCTGCGACATCAAAATTTCGCTGGGATTGCTCACTTCTCTCAGGCCTCCCGCATACATTTCAAAAATTCCCAGTTCACTGGCCGAGCCAAAGCGGTTTTTCGACGCCCTCAGTATTCGGTAACCATGGTTCCGGTCGCCTTCAAACTGAAGGACAGCATCTACCATGTGCTCCAATATTTTAGGTCCGGCAAGTAAACCATCTTTGGTAATGTGGCCTATGAGCACCACAGGGATATGCCTCGTTTTGGCAAAGCGCTGCAATTGTGCAGCACATTCCCTCACCTGCGATACCGTACCGGCTGTGGCGTCAAGAGTATTGGTCTGAAGTGTCTGAATACTGTCAATAATGATGAGTTGTGGTTGGGAGGCTTCGGCCTGAGAAAGAATTTCTTCGAGTTGGGTTTCGGTCAGAATATAACAATCAGAGCCACTGATTGCCAGTCGATCGGCACGCATGCGTATCTGCTGACTGCTCTCCTCGCCTGAAACATATAATACCCTGATACCTTTGAGACTGAGTGCTATTTGCAGCAATAGGGTAGATTTCCCAATGCCGGGTTCGCCACCTATCAGCACCAATGCTCCCGGGACAAAGCCCCCACCCAATACCCGGTCAAACTCCTGATTCCCTGTAGTCAGCCGTCCAAAGTTTACCGCAGTTATTTGGTCAATATGCATTGGCGTTTGCCGGTTAGGTAAATTGCTATTGCTTCCCGAAGGCCGTCTGATTACCTCTTCGGCAAATGAGTTCCATGCACCACATGAAGGACACCGGCCAAGCCATTTAGGGGATTCAGCTCCACAATTCGTACAAAAAAAAGTGGTTTTGGCTTTGGCCATAAAAGTTTTTTTAAGTTTTACCTGCCCTGCCTGATTCGTTCTTCTATCAGGGTAGTACTGTATTCTTTGAGGTAGGGTAAGGTAACAACCTCTCCGCCATTGTCCATTACCCAGTCAGCACCAATGATGTTTTCAGGCTTATAATCAGCACCTTTCACAAGAATATCTGGCGTAATGTGTTTTATGAGTTCAAAGGGAGTGTCGTCATCAAACTTCACCACAGCATCAATCATCTGAAGGCTGGCCAGTATTTCTGCCCGTGCATCCCATCCATTGATGGGTCGTCCTTCTCCTTTGATGCGGGTTACGCTATCATCTGAGTTTAGCCCTACTACCAATATATCCCCAAGTTCTGCAGCCTTATAGAGATAATTAATATGCCCTCTGTGCAGAATGTCGAAACATCCGTTTGTAAATACTATTTTGTAGCCTTTAAATCGCCAAAAAGACAAGAGCCGATCAAATTCGATGGTTATTCCATCAAAAATCTTCTTGTGAACTGAAAATCCTGAAGCCATATGATTTATGATTTATTAAAGGCAAAATAAGCAATGCTGCAGCACCCATTATAATAATCATGAGTGTTTGTGAAGTCCATAAAAGCCAACCCATAGCATAGCCAGTAGGAGAGGCAATGCCAAATAATACTAAGGTTTCGGCTACAATGGCCGGATACACTCCGATACCGCCCTGAACCAGAATAATACCAATGGAACCAAAAACGAGAACTGCTAAACCGGCATTAAAGCCAAGCGTGGCAGTTTCTTCCAGGCTCAGAAATACTATCCATGCCATTAAAAAATAAGCAACCCAAATGAAAATAGTGTGGAAAATAAATTCAAAAGGTTTATCGAGATAACGAATAGACCAGATGCCATCCCAAAGGCCTTTACCCATTTCCCTAATTTTCTGAACAGTATTCAGATGATAAAAACGACGGCGGAACACATAGATTAGGATCAATGTTCCAATTATTCCTCCCACGATCAGCCATTTAAGTAATCCGGCATGTCCGGCTTCCTCTGCTTTAATATACAGGGGTGTGTATATATGTACATCCACGTAGTGACTGATGAGGTGGAATTGCAGGGCTAAATTGATGAAAAATAAAAGTATAAAAACCAGCATGTCGAGGGCCCTTTCCGAAATTACCGTCCCAAATGATTGATTGAAAGGTATTTTTTCGTACCGGGCTAAAACACCACAGCGGCTAATTTCTCCTAAGCGCGGAAGGGCCAGATTGGCAAAATAACCTATAAAAACAGCCAGAAAGACGTTATTGTATTTGGGTTTATGCCCCAGCGGCTCCATAAGTATTGTCCATCGGCGGGCACGACTGGCATGACTCAGGATGCCAACAATCATAGAAATGATGATCCAGAAATAATTCGCCCTGCCCATGGCGCGAAGAATTTCCTGACGCTGTTCCGGAGATAAGTTATGTAAGAAGAGATATATAAAAAATATCCCTATGCAAAGGAATAAAACTAACCTTAAAACGTTGCGTAGCGTTTTATTCACACCTTACGCAGTTTGTTGTTGTTGTCAGGGAAAATAATATGGGGGCGGAAAGTCTTGGCTTCTTCGAATTTCATAGAAGCATAAGAAACGATAATCACCAGATCACCGGGGGCTACTTTACGGGCAGCAGCGCCATTGATGGCAATAACCCCACTACCTCTTTTCCCTTTGATTACATAAGTCTCGAACCGTTCCCCATTATTTATGTTGTAAATATGCACCTTTTCGTTTTCAATAAGGTTTGCTGCTTCCATCAGGTCTTCATCAATAGTGATGCTGCCGATATAATTAAGATCGGCATCGGTGACCGTGGCGCGGTGAATCTTTGATTTTAAAACTTCTATATACATGGCGGTGCAAAATTACTACAATTTTCGAGTATATCCGTGATTACTTCCGTCGAAGTTCTATGTTGTCGATGAGCCTGACACCACCCAACCACACAACCACAAAACCCATAACGGTATCTGCTTCATCCCAATGATTAACAGGGAGAAGAGTTTCGCCACTGGCTATTTCGAAATATTCGGGTTCAAACCCCTCAATACTCTTTAATGTTTCCAATACCCAATTTTTTACAAAGGCAACGTCGTGTTCTTTTGCCAATTGCCGGGCTGTAAGTAAGGTCTGATAGATTTGAGGAGCTTTGCGACGGTCTTCCGCCGATAGCCGCATGTTTCTGGAACTCATGGCAAGACCGTCGTCTTCTCTAACTATAGGGCAGGCAACAATTTTTACAGGAATCTGATACCGGCGGACCAGTTCCCGAATAATGGCAAGTTGCTGATAGTCTTTTTCGCCGAAATATGCTTTGTGGGGCTGAATTATTTCAAAAAGGCGTTTTACAACAATGGCTACTCCGTTGAAATGCCCCGGCCGGAAAGCGCCTTCCATTACTTTATCGAGATGCCCAAAATCGTAGTGTTCGTTTACCTCTTCAGGATACATTTCATCCACCGAAGGCATAAATACAGCCTGACACCCGGCTTCTTCGAGCATTTGCAGGTCGCGCTCCGGAGTGCGTGGATATTTTTCTAAATCTTCCCGATTATTAAACTGAATTGGGTTTACAAAGATGCTGGTTACACAGTAATCATTCTCCTGAAGCGCCTTACGAACCAGTGAGAGATGCCCTTCGTGAAGAGCACCCATGGTGGGTACAAACCCCATGGTTTTTCCTGAAAAACGAACCGAAGCTGCAAAATCAGCAGCTTCGGCCCTTGTTCTAATAATTTTTTGCATTACTGTTTTTTCAAAATTTCCAATAAATCAATTTCCGGCCTATCGGCAAACCTTTCAATGATTCGGCCTATTTCTTTGCCATTACGATAAATGATGAAAGTTGGTACTTTCTCAATGTTGTATTTTTTAATTTTTGCATCACCTGCTTCTTTATTGCTGTTAACACAAATTATCTCCATGATTTCAGGATTCAGCACATCTACGTCGGCTGTGTATAAAACCTGAAAAAATCGTGGCACTTCTTCCTGCGAATCAGAGCACCAGGTACCCATGATGATGCGGTAACTTACACCATTCATTAATTTTTTACATTCCTGGACAGTGGAGTCATTGGGCATATATTCCGAAAGTCCTTTGATGTAGGCGTCTTTAAAAATATCGCCTTTCAGCCCTTCAACGTTTACATAACCAATTAAAATATCCTCACCCGTTTTAGGGTCTTTCACGATTTGGTTATATACTTTTTCGTGTTTACAGGCAGACAATACCACGAGTGCTGAAAAAAGCAAAATGAAAAGTTTTTTCATGGTTGAATTTATTTGAGGGTTTGTTTTTTCCGGAAATTATTTTCACCCGTTGATTAGAGATTAATGGCTTCTACTGATTTAACTTCTGGAACTGCTTTAATCACAGCTTGTTCTACCCCGTTCTTGAGCGTCATAATGCTAAATGGGCATGAGCCGCAAGCACCCACCAGCTTGACATTCACGGTCATTTCATCAGTAAGTTCAATAAATTCAATATCTCCACCGTCGCGTTGTAAATAAGGGCGGATTTGTTCAATAACATTGCGGACTTTTTGTTCGATAACCTGATTGGACATAAAAAATATTTTTGGGTTAAAAAAGAGGGTGAAAGTATCGCTTTCACCCTGCAAAATTATAGAAAAATCTATTGATGTATGTTTTGATGTTTGTCAACTTTTACAAGCCTAATACCTCGGGCCCTTGTTCGAACACTACATCACGCGGAATGCCTGCTTTTGCCACGCGGCCGAGTGCAACTGAGAGTTGCTCAGGTATGGAGCCTTTGCTTTGAATGAGTTCAGTAGCTTTGGAGTAATCACCATCACCCTGTATAGTAATTATAAGGCCCGAAAGGTCGGCCACTGCATTTTTCATTTTTTCGAGGTTTACCGAATACAGTCCTTTTGCAGCGTCATAATTAAAGGCTCCATTTTCGAGGAAGTAGTTGAATTGTATCATATTACTTTTACCATGGGCCGATGAGGCTCCAAAACGCACGCTGCGGAAAATACCGGCGAGGAAAGTAACATAATTGTCCATTAAATCTTTGTCGGTAATTTCTCCCATTTCGTGCATCTGCGTCACTAAATACAACCCTGTGATATCGGCCTTGGCTTCTTCTAAAGCACTGTAAGTGTCTTTCAATGCTTCTCTTACGTCTCCTTTTCCATTGATTGTGCGATGAACACCTAACCCATGGGCAATTTCATGAAACATTACGTTTTCAAAAAATGCATCAAACGAAACGTATTTAACCTGTGAAGGATCTATAACCATTTGGGCAATAGGAAGCAGTATTTTATCAAATTTGGCTTTCATTGAGTTTTTCAGTTGAAGCCTGCGGCTCCCTTTGAGCTTTTGTACTTCGGGGTCGTTAGGCAGATTGATGGCTATGGTTTTGCTTCCCGAATTGCAATCACCGGCATAATAGATAGCATCGTAAGCACCCAGATCGCTTGAAGAGGCAGGTTTTTCTGCCTTGTAAGCATCAGCCACAGGTAATGATTGCTGCAGCTTGGGTAAAAGTTGTGCAATATGGGCGAGTTTTTGCGTCCATTCCAAATCTTTAACCAAGATGAAGCTTTCGAAGGCAGCTTTGTAACCGAAGAGCCTGTCTTCATAGTTTTCGATGGGGCCTATGATAAAGTCAATTTTATTGTTTTTCATGTCCATCCATGCAAGGTCGCTTTCGAAATAATCGTTAGACAGGAGCGCCTTGCTGCGGGCCAGGAGATACTTTTTTAGGCCTTCATCTTCGGCCAGGTCGGCAGCTTGAAGAAGGAGGGCAGAGGCTTTTAACAGCTCTTCTTTATATTCCTCACTGTAGGGAACTACTTTGAGTTTGCCGCTCTCATCCCTCCGAATGACTGTATAAAGACTGGTTTTGGCTGGGTCGGCCAAGGCTTCAAATTCTTCTTTGGTCATGTCGGTTGGATAAAAATTGGCACCCAAAGGCTTAGCTCCAACCCCCTCGATGAAAGGTTCCATGTCGTTGAGCCTTTCCCACGGGCCGTAGTTGATTTCAGCAAAACGACGCGTATATTCGTCCAAACCATTGAGTAACTGTTCTTTGTCGCCATAAGCTTGTTTCCAGAATAAGTCGTCCATAATACGGGCAGCTTCAAAAAGCAAAGGCAACATCTGTTTTTCTTTCTCGCTGAGTTGCGACAGATCAGTAGTGAGCTTAACAGCCGCATATTCTTCCACTTTGGCCTTCATGGCACCTTGCTCTTTTTGTTTGTTATTTCCCTGGTTGCAAGCCAACAAACTGAATAATAATGCAAAAGCCAGCAATTTTTGTTTCATGGTATTATGTTTTTGGTTGTTTTATCCTTTGATTGTGGTAATTGCAAAGGTAGTGAAATGTGTTATTTTATTTCTTTGACAGAAATCGGAATTCTTTCATTAGCCAATTCCAGCGATGGGTCCCAAAATACTTTATTAAAATCGATTACCTGATCGTCGGTTACCCTAATTCCTTCACTTTCGAGTAGTTGTTGCATTACGCGTGGACCTCCAAAATGGTGTTTACCGGAAAGCATTCCCTTTCGATTGACGACCCGATGGGCTGGTACGTCGGCCTGGGTATGCGATTGATTCATAGCCCATCCTACCATTCGGGCAGAAGAGCGTGTGCCGAGGTAATGGGCAATGGCACCGTACGAGGTAACCCTTCCCGGGGGAATCTTACGCACGACTTCATACACTTTCTCAAAAAACGATTTATCCGATTCCATTGAGTCTGAATTGTACGTAATGGATCTTCGAGCCTTGGGCTAACCATTGCGCCTCATAAAAGGTTGTAACTTCTTTCACTATGCCATTGAAATCCGAGGCGTATAGATCGTCGGTAGCATAGATGAGTTGATGGTTATCTCTGGCTATAATTTCAAGTGTGTACTCAAAAAAAGGCCGGTTATCGGTTTTCAGGTGAATCAGATGATTAGGGTGAAGAATTTTGCGATATACCTCTAGTAGATTTGGTGAAGTAAGCCGTTTCCGCTCACCTGGTTTATTGGGTTGGGGATCAGGAAAAGGAATCCAGATTTCTTCAACTTCGCCTGGTGCAAAAATCAAGGGAAGGTTTTGAATATGTGTCCTAATAAAAGCGGTGTTTTGAAGACCTTCCTTGAGAGCGATACTTGCTCCTTTCCACATTCGGGCACCTTTTATATCGACACCTACAAAATTGCGTTGTGGAAACTTTCTTGCCTGATGAACGGTAAATTCAGCTTTACCGCAGCCTACTTCAAGGGTAATGGGCGAAGGTTTGGAGAAAAAATCGGGATGCCATTTTCCCTTGAGAGGAAAACCTTGCAACAACTCGTGATACTTTGGTTCAAAAAAATGAGGAAATGTCTGGCATTCAGCCCAATGTATACGTTTCTTTTTGGCCACCCCGGGTTTATTTTAATTCTGGAGGCAAAATTAAAGGCAATTTTTGGGGAGATCAAGACGAGATGGGTCTATAATTTACTAATCCAGATCTCAGGAATTTCTTTTTGGGAAAAATTTTGTCGGGCTTGTTCGGCTTCAGTACGACTGGCATAGCCCCCCAGACTTACTCGGGTTAATCCGCCAGAGGTAGTTCCAGCCTCAAAAGCATGAATCCCATTTGTTTTGAGTTTATCTATGAGCCGCTCAGCATTCGCCTTTTCTTTAAAACATCCTATGATGAGATGGTATTTTCCTTGGATATCACTAACCGGAAGTGTATTTGCTGTCTGAGAATCAATTTTATTGTTCGACACCGGAAAATCTATCTTACTTTCAGCAGAGATATTTGCATTGCCAGTTTGAGGTTGATTTTGCGTTGAAGGAGGATTGGGTATGTCCGACTTGAATACTATTACAGGCAAGGTTGTGTCAGGAGGCGGGGTTTCGGTATCTTTGGAAATAGATGCCGGCCACTGAATAGTGGCAAAATAATCTTCCTGTAATTTTTCATCCGGCGATTGCTGCATCGGGCTTTCTTTGGTTGCGATTTCCGGACTGGTAATTCCACTAAAGGAGGAGTAACTTACCAAACCTTCGAGCACACCGGTTTGGTATATTGAATAAAATGCAAGCAGAATCAAAGGCATAATCATTACAGTCCATCGGATTCCTTCCATCACGTGTTTGCGTTTAAGTCTGTGACTGCGTTCTGGCCTGCGATCCATTCGCTGCATCGGTTTTGAAGGATGTTTTACAGGCATAGCATTTACGGGAGCCAGGCCAAAAGCATCGTCTAAAAAATTAGCATTTCGGTCAGCTTCAAATCTGTAGTTTTTGTATTCATCTAGCCTGAGTTTTCCCAGCCCTATAAAGTGTACTTCCTGCCCCATGTTAAGTTCAGCCAGGCAATTCCAGGAAAACTCCTGTATTTTGTCAATAGCCTTAGGATAGGGCAGGTTTGTCTTTTGTGCAAGGGTTTGTGCTAATAATCCATCATTGGTGCGTAAGGCAGGATTGAACCCGGTTTCGGCGGTTGGAGGCATAATTTTGCCACTTTGGGCCTGAATAACAGCAGGTTTGTAGTGGGTAATAAATCCGCCCAGCCCTGGAATGATAACACATCCATGGGCTGGAAGTAGCTCACATATTAATGCCGAAACCTCTTTCAGGAATTCCATTTTTGGGTGTGCCTTTTGTGATGTTAAAATGCAAATATAAGCTATAATACACTAATTCTCACTGTTTGTTAATAAGTTTTGATAAGTCCTCCGGACTATCTATGGCCACTGACTCGAATGATGTTAAACCCATACGAATCTTATAACCGTAGTAGAGCCATGTAAGTTGCTCCAGCGATTCGCATTGCGACAGGGTAGGGGTTTCGAGTCGTGCAATGTTATGAAGTACAAAAGTCTTGTAACCATAAATTCCAATATGTTTGAAATATTCGTTTTTCGATAGCCAGATTTTGGGCTCACTACCCCTTACATAGGGTATGGCTTGCCGGGTAAAATACAAGGCCCAGCCTTTGCTATCGGTAACCACTTTTACGACGTTTGGGTTGAAAAGTTCCGCTTCCGACTCAATTTTTTTCATCAAACTGGCTATCAATACTTCGCTATGACTCAAAAGACGGGCTACCTCTTCTACCTGTGCCGGGTTTATGAAAGGTTCATCTCCCTGAACATTGATGATGCCGTCGAAAGGTTGCAACTCGTCTGCTAACAATCTTGCGGCTTCTGCTACTCTTTGAGTACCTGATTCATGCAAGGGTGATGTCATTAAAACATCTCCATCGTGTTCTTTTACATGATTATAAATGCGTTCATCGTCGGTGGCTACTACAACTCTGGCTATGCCCTGCGCACGCTTAACCCTTTCCCAAACATGCATCACCATGCTTTTGCCTCCTATATCAACCAGGGGTTTCCCCGGAAATCTCGTGGAAGCATACCTTGCCGGAATAATTGCTGCTATTCGCATGATTCTTATTTGATTGAATATCTCTTCTATCGCTTCTTAAAAATCATGCAAAGGTAAAACATCCGCTTTTCGTTCTGATGGTGCCCGGTTGATTAAGCCTTGTGCATTACCTGGTAATCAGCAATTTTTCCGCTTTCACCCTTGTGGTTGTACGAATTCGACAGACGTAGAGACCGGCTTGCAAACCAGTAACACTAACTGGCCCATAGGTGGGACTATTATCATAAAATAATTTCTGTAACACGATTTTTCCCGTTAAATCAATAATTTCCAGGCATTCTACCTTTTCATTGAAGCTAGTTACCACTACAAAATGATCTTTTGCCGGATTGGGAATTAACTGAAATCGTTGTTCATCATTTTCACCGACACTCATGGGCGATCTGGGATGAACCATTACTAATGAATCATCTACTCTGTTGAGATATGCTTTTCGGCTTTGCCCCGAGGGTGTTTCTATCATAATCTCAAGTTTATCGAATCCTTTCTTGGATTCAACATCTTTTATGATGAAACTCACCGGAGGTTCCATTTCAAAAAAATCATCTGAGTTGACTTTGATGACAAGGTTATTTTCGGAAACGATATTTACACTGAAGGATGTATTCATCCTGTTTCTCCAAAATTTACCGAACCTCCCGAAATTGTATATCCCAACCTGATCGGGTAAAATTTCAATCAGTGCTTTCTGAGCCGCAACCTTGAACCGGCGGTTAGGATGGATCAGCAGGACGGTTGGAGCGTAATTGCGTGCATTTCTCATGGTAATATTGTACCACCTGTTCACGAATTCCAGATAATTGGTGGAGGAAATAGGGGTGACGTAATTTACATCGGAAATAGTCATGGGAATTTCCAGAACGTTGGAGGGATTGTATTCCACTGCCGGCCGGTTTTGAGCTATATAAGGGAAATTGCTCAGAATGTCGTTGGCCGATTGGGTAGAGTTGAGGGTATAATTGTTGGAGTCGAGCACCTGAATCAACGCTTTTGGGTAGCATAAATGCCCAGATCTCCATGAAATGATCTCTTTGCCCAAATCACGTTCTAAAAGATATTTCGACACTTCTGCTTCTCCCCATACTGTACCATTAACCGAATGACCCAACGAGTTGAGGTACATTGGAAAGTAATTGGAAGGGCTGTTTCCCGGTTTACCACGTAAGACGATGGTCTCTTTATCAAAATCAGGTAAATGACTTACGGAATGGCTTCCAATGGTATGTCCATTAGCTGCCACTTGCTTCAGAGCTGTTATGCTTTTCTCATCATAAAAAGCACTCAGTAAATCGTCTTTCAGGTAGTGGGTAGTAGCAAAATAATGCGTAGAAATTCCTATTGATTTTTCGTATGCTGAAAAATATCCCATAGTGTCATAGCCAGTACGGCTATCAACGTCGTGGGTAATGAGCAAAAGACCTTGGTAAGACTCTGGAAGTGTATGTTTCCACATTGCTATGGGGCAAATGTTTTCCCAAACGGCACGAATAAACAAAGGAAATACATCCGCCGATGGTTCAAAACCATTGGAATAGACTCGTTGTGCTTCATAATCTTTATTGACCTGGGGTCGTAGAACCACATCTTTCCATTGAACGCCAAAGGTATAGACCTTTCCGTTTCTTAATTCATTATAAACTACCGCCGGTTTATCGTTTTCGTATCTCGCTAAAACCAGGGCAGTCGTTGTTGTGAAATATTTCGAAGTAATAGCAGCAACTTCAGATTTTCCAAGGGAAATAACCTGTTCAAGCGTATCGTTGAAATATTTAAGTTCAGGTTTACGTGAACTTATAGCCCAACGCATTCGTGGAGATTTTACATCAAATGCCGAGCTGATACCGCTCATAAAAAACATTCTCGAATCTTTGTTCCCGGGGATAATCAGAGTACCCCCGTTCGAAACATATTCAACAAAGTCGCTGACTTCTTCATCTTGAAGATTTTCAGAGGAACAAGGATGGGCCATTAATATCAGCCTGTATTCATGAAGATTTTCCGTTGAATTAATAACATCAAACGGCAGACCGGCTACATCCATCATGTAAATGGCAGAGTAAAGGTCGGGAGAGGTTGTAGAAGCTGTCTGGCCGGAATTATTGTAAACTGCAGCTCTTAATGTTTCCTGACTCCAGCCAATTTCAGTAAAAATCAATAAGAGGCCAAAAGTTGCCCATTTCTTCAAATGAAACATAACTCTCTTCATTTAAATGAGAAAGAAGGTGATTGATAATGAATGTTTTAGTGGTTGTCTTTATCGGCTAATCCTGGTACTCCACATGTATCATATCTTATTTATATACCTGGTGCCCTCAATGTGATTAGCACAGATAAAGGCTTTACCCATTTGCAAAAATAAAAAAAGGAGGAATATATTTCCCCCTTTCCGTATTAATGCTTCAAAAAATTTTCAGAATAAACTTTCGACTATACTATCTTCAACCAGATTCGGTAGGGTGACCAGAAGGCGAGGCTCAACGTTCATAGCGCGTTTAATAGCCCATAAGGCTTCATGATTGCGAGCCCAGGCCCTGCGGGTAATGCCGTTATTAACATCCCAGAAGAGCATAGATTTTAGTCTTCGATCTGCCTCAGGAGTTCCATCGATAACCATTCCAAATCCTCCATTAATCACTTCGCCCCAACCAACACCTCCTCCATTGTGCAGTGAAACCCAGGTAGCACCCCTGAAAGAATCACCAATAACGTTTTGCACGGCCATATCCGCCGTGAAAGAAGATCCGTCGTAAATATTGCTGGTTTCGCGGAAAGGCGAATCTGTCCCTGAAACGTCATGATGGTCGCGGCCAAGAACAATGGGGGCCGAAATTATGCCCTCTGCTATAGCCTTGTTGAAAGCTTCAGCAATGCGTATACGACCCTCGGCATCTGCATATAAAATTCGGGCCTGACTACCCACTACCAATTTATTGGCTCCCGCTTGCCTAATCCACAAGAGGTTGTCTTCAATTTGAAGGCGTATTTCAGGAGGAGCTGTTTTTGACATTTCCGCAAGAATTTCTTCGGCAATTCGGTCTGTTTTTTCCAGGTCGGCGGGGTCACCGCTGGTACATACCCAACGGAACGGGCCAAATCCGTAGTCGAAGCACATAGGTCCCATAATATCCTGAACATACGAAGGATACCGGAAACTCCCGTCGGGCTTAAGAATATCAGCACCTGCACGACTGGCTTCGAGCAAGAAAGCATTTCCATAATCGAAGAAATACATTCCCTTGGCCGTAAGCTGATTAATGGCTGCTACCTGTCTTCTGAGTGATTGTTGAACTTTTTCTTTGAAGAGTTGAGGATTTTCAGCCATCAATCGTTGCGATTCTTCCAGCGTAAGTCCTACCGGATAGTAACCGCCGGCCCAGGGATTATGCAACGAGGTTTGGTCAGACCCAATGTCCACTTTAATGTTTCTTTCGGCCAGACGTTCCCATAAATCGACAATATTTCCCAGATAGGCTATGGAATGTGCCTGTTTTTTCTCCTGCCAGCGCAAGGCGGAATCAATTGCCAGATCAGCATCATTTATCAGCTCATCAACCCATCCTTGTTCAAATCTTTTGCGAGCGGCTTTAGGGTTGATTTCTGCAGTAATGCTAACAATCCCGGCAATTTTGGCTGCTTTGGGCTGTGCTCCTGACATCCCTCCCAAGCCACTTGAAATGAATAATTTTCCTCCTATATTCCCTTCGGATACTCTGCGGCTGGCGTTTAAAACAGTAATGGTAGTTCCATGAACGATTCCCTGCGGTCCTATATACATATATGAACCCGCAGTCATCTGTCCATATTGTGAAACTCCGAGGGCATTAAACTTTTCCCAATGATCCTGGCTGCTGTAATTGGGAATGACTATGCCATTGGTTACAACCACTCGTGGAGCATCGGGGTGAGAAGGAAAGAGCCCGAGGGGATGCCCTGAATACATGACCAAAGTTTGCTCATCGGTCATAGTGGCGAGATATTTCATTGTGAGCAGGTACTGCGCCCAGTTTTGAAATACTGCTCCATTGCCCCCATAAGTGATCAATTCGTGTGGATGTTGCGCAACGGCTTCGTCCAGGTTGTTTTGAATCATGAGCATTATTGCTGCAGCCTGTTTCGATTGATGGGGATATTCATCGATGGGGCGGGCATACATGCGATAATCGGGCCTGAAACGGTACATGTAAATCCTGCCATAATTCATGAGTTCTTCGGCAAACTCTTTTGCAAGCACCTCATGATGACGGGGCGGAAAATACCTCAACGCATTGCGAATGGCAAGTTTTTTTTCTTCAGGTGTTAAAATATCTTTTCGCCTGGGGGCATGATTAACGTTGGGGTCGTAAGGTTTGGGTGCCGGGAGTTCATCGGGTATTCCCTGCAAAATCAGTTTTTTAAAATCGTCTGAAGTATTCATGGATTTCGATAATTGGTTTCAAATAACACCTTTCCGGTCTTGTAATATTTGGGTAAGAAGTTCTCTTGCCCTGAAAAGCTGGGCTTTCACTGTTCCCATAGGAATATCAAGCTCTCTGGCGATTTCTTCATACGACATTTCCCTGAAATACCTCATATGTATCAGCTTGCGGTATTTGGGCTTTAATCGGTCGACAATTTCGCGCAGCACTGTGGCTTTTTGTTTTTTTATAAAAGCCTCTTCAGGATCAAGTCCTTGTGAAGGTATGAAGCCTGTGAGATCATTATTGGGGTCGCTATCCTCCGAAAGTTCGTTACTGCCTAACATGGCTTTTTTCTTTTTCCGCATAAAATCTATGCAATTGTTGGCAGCTATTCTGAAAAGCCATGTGCTGAAAGCATAATTGGGTGTGTATTGGTGCAGGTTGCGAAATGCCTTGCCAAAGGCTTCTATGGTCAAATCTTCAGCATCGTCGGGATCGTTGGTCATTTTGAGCAATAAGAAATAAAGGGATTCCCGGTAATTATTCAGCAGTTCAGCGTATGCCCGCTGATCACCATTTTGAAGGGCTTGCTGCACTAACTGGTAATCTCTCTGCGCTTTCTCGGTAATGCTATACTTTATTTCCATCTGGGTTCTTTCACTAAAAAATTGGTAGCCAACATCCATCCCGTGAAAACTAGAAGGATGATTTCGAGCAATGGCGAAATTAATACAAATCTCCCTGATTTGAATTTTTTCAAGCCCAGACCCCATATGGTCCATTGGCTCAGAAAACGCAGTCCTGCAGCAATAAGTATTGCATACCAGGGGAAACGTAAAACCAACAAAGAAACCAACAGGAGGTATAAAAGAACTTGCGACAATGAGTAGAGCCCGAGAACTAATTTGTGCCAAAATTTGTAATGGCTGCCTGTAGTGTAATGCCTGCGTTTTTGTCTAATCCAGGCAGCCCACGAAGATTTAGCCTTAGTTGTCGTGAAGCTGTCGGGATCGAGATTAATCGCTGTATTTGCCCTTGTGGCAGCTTTGTTTATAAAGAGGTCGTCATCACCCGAAGCAATGGTATAATGGCGGATAAAACCTTGTTCCCGGAAAAACAAAGAACGTTTATAACTCAGATTTCGTCCTACACCCATGTAGGGCATACCAGACCTGGCAAGCGACATATACATTAGGCCTGTATGAAAGGTCTCAAAACGCTGAAGAAGATTCAATAAACCACGTGCAGGCATAAAATTGCTAAAACCCAAAACGATTTCTGTTTTCGGTTCATAGGCCGAAACCATGCTTTTGAGCCATTGAGGAGTTGCTGGCTTGCAATCGGCATCGGTAAGTATAAGTATTTCGTGTTTGGCCTCTTTTATGCCTATCGATAGGGGAAATTTTTTTCCATGGAAAAAATTGGCATCCTTGGATAATGTAACTATTTTTAAATGAGGATATTCTTTTTGAAAATCACGCAGCAAATATTGTGTATCGTCTTCCGAAAGATGATTCACCACCACAACTTCAAATTCAGGATAATCTTGGGTCAATACAGAAGGCAAAAAGGCTTTCAGATTTTTAAACTCATCGCGGGCGCAAATAACCACAGATACAGGTGGATAACTATCAAGAGTTTTCTTTTTAATTCTGGCAAAACTAATCCGGGAAAACACTAACCAATAAAAGATTAACTGTATCAGCACCACCACACCGAAGGCGATAAACCACACAAAATGAGGGTGCCCGGTAATTTCCTGAAGATTCATGAACAAAGGTTAATTATTGGCGGCAAAAATATCCAAAAGGATTGAAGTAGCCAGAAGCATTAAATTCAAGTTAGGTTGGTATTATTAACAATCCTGAAAAAGACGGGTAAAGTTGTAATTTTGCAGCCTTTTCTTAAAAAACCTAAATTGTTGAATTTCAAAATTACGCATCAAGATACCGGAAGCCGGGCAAGAGCCGGAGTAATTGAAACAGCACACGGGCTGATTGAAACGCCTGTTTTCATGCCTGTTGGAACGGCTGGATCCGTTAAAGCTGTTCATATTCGTGACTTAAAGGAAGATACCCGTGCCCGTATTATTCTGGGAAACACCTACCACTTATACTTGAGACCCGGAACGGAGATTCTCAGGCAAGCAGGTGGCCTTCACCGATTCAATGGTTGGGACAAACCCATTTTAACCGACAGTGGCGGTTACCAGGTGTATAGCCTGGCTGCAAGGCGTAAACTGCGTGAAGATGGGGTGGTTTTTCAATCGCATATCGATGGTTCGAAGCATGTCTTCACCCCTGAGTCTGTTATGGATATCCAGCGCATCATTGGGGCAGACATTATCATGGCTTTCGATGAATGCACTCCTTACCCTTGCCCTTATGATTACGCCCAAAAAAGTATGGAGCTTACCCATGCCTGGTTGACCCGTTGCATACAACATATCAGTACTACAGAACCCCTGTATGGCTATTATCAGACATTGTTTCCCATAGTGCAGGGCAGTGTGTATAAGGACCTCAGAATTAAATCGGCCGAATTTATCGCATCGCAGGATGCTTATGGAAATGCCATTGGAGGGCTTTCGGTGGGCGAACCGGAAGAAACCATGTATGAGCTTACGGAGCTGGTGTGTAGCATCCTTCCGGCTGACAAACCCCGATACCTAATGGGAGTAGGCACACCTGCAAATATCCTCGAAGGAATATCCCTCGGTGTGGATATGTTTGATTGCGTAATGCCCACGCGTAATGGACGCAATGGGCAACTATTTACACGCAACGGCATCATCAATATCAAAAATGAAAGGTGGAAAAACGACTTTGGTCCAATTGATCCCGAAGGCGACTCGTTTGTTGACAGCCAGTACACCAAAGCCTATCTGCGTCACCTTTTTGTAGCCGGTGAAATGTTGGCACCAATGATTGCGAGCCTCCACAACATAAGGTTTTATCTTTGGTTGGTCGACGAAGCCCGAAAGCACATCGAGGCAGGCGACTTCAATGCATGGAAAAATTCCATGATTCCACGGCTGAAACAAAGGTTGTAAATTCGCCCATCTTTCCCTCGAAAGCCCATAAGAATGAAGCTGACTATTATTGACCGTTATATCATTCGTAAATTTTTAGGAACTTTTTTCTTTGCAATTAGCTTGCTGATTATCATCGTCATTATTTTCGATATCAGCGAAAAAATCGATGATTTTATTACTAAACAAGCGCCACTGCAAGCTATTATTTTTGATTATTACCTCAATTTTATTCCCTTCTTTATCAATCTTTTCAGTAATCTTTTCACATTTATCGCAGTGGTCTTTTTTACCTCGCGCCTTGCCGCCCGAACAGAAATTGTGGCCATGCTCAGCGGGGGAATCAGCTTCAGAAGACTGCTGCGGCCTTACATGATTTCAGCATCGTTTTTGGTAATACTAACGCTCTATCTTTCTAATTTCTTGATACCCCACACCAATATCACCCTGAGGGAATTCGAAAAAAAATACCTGAAGAATCCTCCCAAAAGCAACGTAATGAATCTCCATCTTCAAATAGAGCCGGGTGTTTTTGTTTACTTCGAATCGTGGGATAATAAAGAAAAAACAGGGTATCGCTTTACACTTGAAAAATTTCAGGATAGCTTGATGGTTTACAAGTTGCTGAGTGATAGAATTAAATGGGATTCAACAGCAGGCAAATGGCGTTTGGAGCAATACGTGGAAAGGCAAATGCAAGATACCAGTCGACATAAGTTGGTGTTCGGTGCAATGAAGGATACGACGCTTAATCTACTGCCTGATGAAATCATGGTTGATAAAGAGGATATTAAAATTATGAATTTTTCGGAACTCAATGCCTTCATTGCCCGCGAAAAACTGAAAGGAAGCAGTATGGTGAGGTTTTATGAAACCGAAAAACACAAGAGAATTGCGGTTCCGGTATCTGCCATTATCCTTACGCTGATCGGATTGTCCCTTTCGAGCCGCAAGGTGAGAGGTGGCACGGGTATGCATCTGGGATTAGGAATTGCTATTACCTTTAGCTATATCCTTTTCATGCAGATATCTACCCAATTCTCAGTTTATGGCAGCATGAGCCCTCTGTTGGCTACCTGGTTGCCCAATATGCTGTTTTTTGTTGTGGGTATGTATCTTTTTATGAAGGCACCTAAATAAACCTTCATACAATTACATCTCTTCATTTTTATTCCCTCTAATTCCACCTCAACCCAGCCGGAGGTCTGGATTTCTTTCGACTGTTTTGTAGCATTCATCAATCGGGAATGATAAATCAGACTTATAAGGCTCTAATTTTTTTTACAAAATATTAACAGATTTAGTTTTTTAAATAAATCAATTTTTATTTTTGCACCCGGAAATCAACAACCGTTTTCTGGAGCAGTGAGCAATAAATTAAATTTTTTCGACAAGTTTGTTATTAATATCCAATTAGGTACTAAAATGCCTAAATTATTTATTTTTGCCATTGCTTTCTTTTGGGAAGAATGTTCTAAAAACAGTGATACATGACCTCTGGATTGTTAATTACCTTTTTTATTACAGCCATTGTGCTGGTGGCTGCCGGGATTCTGGCTGCCTGGCTGTTGGCCCCGTCTTCGTTTAATAAGCAAAAGTCTCAACCCTACGAGTGTGGAATTCCTACCAAAGGAACCAGTTGGATGCAGTTTAATGTAGGCTATTACCTGTTTGCCCTTCTGTTTCTAATTTTTGATGTTGAAACTGTATTCTTGTTTCCCTGGGCAGTCGTTATGAAAACCATTGGAATGACTGCTTTTGTGGAAATACTCATCTTTTTCGTGATTATTGTTCTCGGACTTGCATACGCCTGGAAAAAACAAGCATTAAAATGGCAATAAAATCAATGAAAGATGCTGATTTCAAGGATACCGATACCCTTGATCAGCTTATGCTCGAAAAACATGGGGTGCTTTTCACCACTATCGACAAGCTGTTGAATTGGGGCCGGAGCAACAGTGTCTGGCCTCTCACCTTTGCTACCAGCTGTTGTGGCATAGAAATGATGGCAGCCGGTGCTCCACGCCACGACTTTGCGCGGTTTGGGGTTGAAGTATACCGCGCCTCTCCACGCCAGGCCGATGTGGTTGTGGTGGCCGGAACCATTGTCAATAAAATGGCGCCTGTTCTCAAGCGGCTTTACGATCAAATGGCTGATCCAAAATACGTGATAGCTATGGGGGCATGTGCAGTCTCAGGAGGTCCTTTTTTCTACAATAGTTATCATGTAGTTAAAGGGGTGGATCACCTTCTGCCTGTTGATGTTTACATTCCGGGCTGCCCCCCAAGACCCGAAGCTCTCCTATATGGTATTATGCAACTTCAACGCAAAATACAGCGTGAGACCATTGTAAACAAATACCAGAAACCGGAGGAGGTAATGAAAAATTATGATTTTGAAAATCCGCTTCCGGAGTAATTGTATTCAATAAATGATATTTAAGATGGAAACACTGATATCTGATATAAACGGTAAAATCATACAAAATTGGCCTGAGATCAGGCTTGATCAGGGGCAATATCCCACTTTGCACGTACAGGCACGTTATTTACTACCTGTGATGCAAGTTCTTAAAGATGATCCTGATTTTTACATGGATTATTTAGTGCTGATTACAGGCGTAGATTACAAATCAAGCCTTGGGTGCACATACCTTCTCAATTCCTCCGTAGGAAATCATTTGTTAGTTGTGAAGGTGACAGATATAGACAGGAATGATCCGGTGGTGGACTCAGTGACACACTTATGGCCTACGGCTAACTTTCATGAGAGGGAAATCTACGATTTGCTAGGCATTCGTTTCGAAGGGCATCCTGATTTGAGGCGGATTTTTCTTGACGACAATTGGGTGGGGCACCCCTTGCGCAAGGATTACAATGATGAGGTTAACGTAATAGAGCGAAAATTATGAGCGGCACCGGAATAGAAATGCATGGACTGGATATAAGGCCTGTAGAAGGAAGCAGACCTGAAGACCAGGAATTTGAAATAAACATGGGGCCTCAGCACCCTTCCACCCATGGAGTGATGAGGTTTCTGGTAAGGCTAAAGGGAGAAACCGTTGAAAGTGTTACTCCTTATTGTGGATATATCCACCGCGGCATCGAAAAGATGTGCGAATCGCTTACTTATCCTCAAATTGTCCATCTGACCGATAGAATGGATTACTTATCGGCTCACATAAACAATGAAGCTGTTTGTCTTGCAGTTGAAAAGGCATTGGGCATAGAGGTTTCTGATAGGGTGAAGTATATTCGAACCATACTCGACGAGCTTACCCGTATTGCTTCGCATCAGCTCTGGTGGTCAGCATTTGGAATGGATCTTGGCGCTTTGACCACCTTTTTTTATGGCATGCGCGATAGAGAGAAGATCCTGGATATTTTTGAAGAAACCACGGGAGGGAGGCTTATACAAAGCTACAATATACCGGGCGGCCTGATGCGTGACATTCATCCTAATTTTCAAAAGCGCACCAAGGAGTTTATCAGGTATTTCAGGCCAAAATTGAAGGAATATCATGACCTGCTTACCGGGAACGTGATTTTTAGAAACCGTACCGTGGGCATTGGGGTAATGAGCAAAGAAGAAGCCATTGCTTTTGGGGCTACTGGCCCTACAGGCCGTGGTTCGGGATGGAGCTGCGATGTACGTAAGCGTTTACCTTACAGTGCTTACGACCGGGTTTCATTCAATGAGGTTTTAATGGCCGAAGGAGACTCCTATGCCCGTTATATGGTGCGAATGAAAGAAATGGAAGAATCGATGAATATCATTGAGCAACTCATCGAAAATATTCCGGAAGGAAACTACGCCGAAAAAATGAAAGCCATCATCAAATTGCCTGAAGGTGAATATTTTCAGCATGTGGAAACAGCCAGAGGTGAATTGGTAGTTCACATCATCAGCGATGGAAATAAAAATCCTTACCGGGTGAAATTTCGTTCACCCAATTTCTCCAACCTTTCGGTAATTGATAAAATATCGAGGGGTATGAAGATAGCCGACCTGATTGCAATCAGTGGCTCCC
>DDBO01000007.1 GCA_002332755.1 Bacteroidales bacterium UBA2030
CAAATAGAACATTTCAAAAAGGGCTTTCCCTTTGCCGATTTGGTGGCCCCCGCCACGGTAGGTTCTGGAATCATGAAATTTAATGATGAAGAAATTGCTGATCTCGAATCCTATTTCGAACAAGCCAGCCAGAACCTGGAAATGCTGAAATTTGTTCCGGCTTCAGGAGCAGCTACCCGAATGTTCAAACACTTATTTGAGTTCAAAGAAAAATTCGACGGAAGTGAAGCTGCTTTGCAAGATTTCGAAAAAGACAAAAGTTTCAACTCGGTATACAATTTCATTTCACGGATTCAAGATTTCGCATTTGCCGGCCTTCTCGATGAGAAACTGCGCGCCAAAGGGAGCAATTTAAATGAAGCCCTGGAGAAAAAAGACTACAACCTTATTATATCCGGCGTGCTTGATAGCTGGGGGCTCGATTATGCCAATCTTCCCAAAGGCTTAATTTTATTTCACAAATATCCCGAAGGGCCTCGCACCAGTGTAGAAGAACACCTCGTAGAAGGAGCCTTGCACGCCCGAAATTCCAACAACGAAGTTCGCATCCATTTTACCGTATCAACTGAGCACAAAATCAAATTTGAAGCGCTCATTGCCGAAAAGAAGCCTTTTTTCGAAAAAAAACTGGGAGTTCGATACCGTATCGACTATTCCATTCAGAAGCCTTCTACCGACACCCTGGCTGTCGACATGAATAATGAACCCTTCCGAAATGCCGATGGCAGTCTGCTTTTCAGGCCCGGCGGGCATGGAGCCTTACTCGAAAACCTGAACGAAGCCGGCGGAGACATTATCTTTATCAAAAACATAGACAATATTATTGGAGACAGGCTTAGAGCAGAAACCATCAAGTACAAAAAGGTTATCGGAGGCCTATTGCTGAAAATTCGTCATCGGGTCAATGAATTTTTGTTTCAACTCGATGCCGGAGGAGCACAGGCAAGTATGATCGCCGACATGGAAACTTATGCCCGAACGCAATTATTCATCAACATTCCGGAAGAGTATCATCACCTGAGCCTCAATGAAAAAGGGCAATGGTGGAAACATCGGCTCAACCGTCCTATCCGCGTTTGCGGTATGGTGAAAAATGAAGGGGAACCCGGCGGTGGCCCATTTATCGTACGAAACAGCAACGGAGAAATAAGTCTGCAGATTGTTGAATCATCGCAGATAAATCTAAAAGACCCTTCACAGAAGGCCATTGTAGATCAGGCTACGCATTTCAATCCGGTAGATTTGGTTTGCAGTATCAAGGATTATCGTGGCAGACGCTTTCATCTGCCTGACTTCGTAGACCCTGAAACTGGCTTTATCTCCATTAAATCAAAAGATGGCCGCGACCTGAAAGCATTGGAACTACCGGGGTTGTGGAATGGAGCCATGGCCAACTGGCTTACGGTGTTTGTGGAAACCCCTCTCATTACCTTCAATCCTGTGAAAACCGTCAACGACCTTTTAAGACCTGAACACCAATAAACCTATTACCCAATGAAAATTCTGATTTCAGGCTATGGACGAATGGGCAAAGAAATTGCCCAGAAAGCCACTGAGCTGGGACATGAAATAGTCGGAGTTTATAATAGAGAGGAAGATTGGGATTCTGACCCTCAAGCCCTGCAAATTTGTGATGTAGTCATCGACTTTAGCCGCCCTTTGGCTGCTCCGGGTAACATAAGGCGCTGCTTGGTGGCAGGTAAACCCATTGTGACAGGAACTACAGGATGGTATGACCACCTGCCCGAGCTAACCATGCTTTGCGAGAAAACAAATGGCGCTGTTTTCTATGCTCCCAACTTTAGCCTGGGCGTCAACATTTTTCTTGAAGCAGCCGAAAGGCTGGCTCAGGCCCTCAATAATTTTGCCTACGAAGCCTCTATCAAAGAAATACATCATATCCACAAAGCTGATGCTCCCAGTGGAACCGCCATTGCCCTTGCCGCAAGGGTCATCAGTCAGATGGACAAATACAACGAATGGCAAATAGTTTTATCAGGGAAAGCCGACGAAGGCAAACTACCCATAACCGCCGTTCGCGAGGGAGAAGTCACAGGTTATCATGAACTTACATTTAGATCAAGCAATGACATCATTCGTCTGAGCCATGAAGCCCTCGACCGCTCAGGCTTTGTAATGGGTGCTCTGACCGCCGCAAAGTGGCTTCTCAATCGCCGCGGATTTTTTACTATGAAAGACATGCTCAGAGACTGATATCCCTTCATCCTAACTTTTATTTACTTCAAAATTTTTCTCGATGAAAAAACAGGATTTCCTATTTGCTGCAGGGGCAGTGCTGGTATTATTACCCCTTTTTCTAATTCCGGAGGTGTATTCTTTTTATGATACCTTTAACCGAGAACATGGCATGTGGACCAGCTTTATCAAGTTTGCCATACTGGCTACTGCAGGTGAGTCGATTGGTCTGCGCATTCGCACAGGAAAATTCAATCAACCGGGTTTTGGGCTTCTTCCCCGGGCTGTAGTATGGGGATTTTTAGGACTTACGATCAAGCTGGCTTTCATCATATTTTCGGATGGTACCCTTAGTTTCCTCAAATATATGGGAATGCATAATGCCAAAGAATATATGCATGCGACACTCAGTATAGATAAAGTATTCGTGGCCTTTTGTATCAGTCTGTTTATGAATTTGATTTACGCCCCGGTGATGATGACCTTTCATAAAATTACAGATACCCACATAGTTATGCATGGAGGTAAGCTTAGCGCTTTGGCTCAGCCGATTCGCTTTGCCGAAATGTTCAAACAAATCAATTGGGATGTGCAATGGGGATTTGTTTTCAAAAAAACCATACCTTTTTTCTGGATTCCGGCACATACGATTACTTTTCTATTACCCGCTGAATTTCAGGTACTTTTTGCCGCTTTGCTGAGTGTAGCCTTGGGGGTTTTCCTGGCTGTTGCAAGCCAGAAAGGGAGAAAATAATTTTCCGCAATCGTTTGAAATTTATATTTTAGCCCACACAAACTGCTTCACATGACTGACAGGATACCTATCTCGGGAGAAATTGTAAATAAGGTTATTAGCGATTGTGGACTTTCAAGCATTGGCAAAGCTTCGATAAGAGAAATAAAACGATTGGTAGATTGCCTCGAGAAAGCCAGCGGCCAGCGCTTTGTCCGGATGGAAATGGGCATTCCGGGCCTGCCGGCAGCATCCATAGGGGTTGAGGCCCAAATTGATGCCTTGCGCAAGGGAGTTGCCTCGATTTACCCCGACATTCAAGGATTACCTGAACTAAAAGAAGAAATTTCCCGCTTCATAAAGCTATTTATCAATACTGAAATTAAACCAGAAGGCTGCATTCCCACTGTTGGAAGTATGCAGGGCGCATTTGCTTCGTTTATGACAGTAAACCGGATGGAGGATGGGAAAAACAAAACCCTTTTTATCGATCCGGGGTTTCCTGTACATAAGCAACAAATAAAAATTCTTGGTCTTGAGTATCGCAGCTTCGATGTCTATAATTATCGTGGCCAGGCATTGAGAGATAAGCTTGAGGAAATGCTTTCGGATGGCACGGTATCCTCTCTTTTATATTCTAATCCCAACAATCCAGCCTGGTTCTGCCTCACAGAGGAGGAACTTGCCATAATAGCTGAAGTTGCCAGGAAATATAATGTTGTTGTAATTGAAGATTTGGCCTATTTCGGAATGGATTTTCGAAAAGATTATTCAAGGCCGGGGAAGCCACCCTTCCAACCCAGCATTTCACATTTCTACGACAAGTACATCCTTCTGATTTCCAGCAGTAAAGCCTTTAGTTATGCAGGAGAACGCATAGGGATGCTGGCCATTTCAGATAATCTTTTTCACACACAGGCGAAAGGGCTTACCTCCTACTATGGTACTGATCAATTTGGCCATGCCTTCATTTTTGGAACACTCTATGCTCTAAGCTCAGGGACCTCTCATTCCTCGCAATATGCCCTGGCAGCCCTGCTCAAATCGGTAAATGATGGTAGCTATAATTTTTTGGATGAAGTTAAAGAATATGGAGAAAAAGCTGCCATTATGAAAAAAATGTTTACCGACAATGGTTTTAAAATTGTGTACGACAAAGACCTCGACGAACCCATCGCTGATGGATTCTATTTTACTTTTGCTTACCCGGGTTTCTCTGGTACAGAACTTCTCGAAAAATTAGTCTATTACGGTATTAGTGCCATATCCCTGGCTATTACGGGTAGTGACCGTACAGAGGGTATAAGGGCCTGTGTTTCATTGGTGGGTCGCGATCAATTCCCCGACCTTGAATACCGACTCCGTCGCTTTCACGAGGATCATCGTCATTGATATCCCGCGACAGCAAGAGAACCTTAATACTTATCCACCTACGTCATCAATTTAGCGGAGTGCTGTAATTGGGCTAAATTTGCCGATTCATTTCACCCGGCATGAATTATCCCCTGGAACTGCTTGCTCCTGCTCGTGACCTTACCACAGGTAAGGCCGCCATAGATTATGGTGCAGATGCTGTATATATAGG
>DDBO01000022.1 GCA_002332755.1 Bacteroidales bacterium UBA2030
CAAACAACGAAGGTTCTGTAAATTTTAGCTTACAATCGAATAAGTAAAATTCAGAAGGGAAGAATGCCTGTCAAACCTTAAAAGTAGGTAGAATTCCTCTTAGTCAATGCCTTATTAAGTAAATTTCTTGATCAATGAATATTGGATTTTTAACCATACTGAGTGGAAACTCTTATCCACGTAAACGTCCTCTATCGCTTAATCACTGGAGAATTTAAGTGAATAACTATATAATATTTTACGAAGATACATTGTAAATAATTAGAAGATATGTTTTGAGATTCTTAATGCAAAAAAGATATGTTGAAATACTTATGAGAAAGGAAGAAGTGGTAGATAAATAAACCAAATCACTTAAATAATTACAAAGTATATTGAACTAAAAAATTAAGATAGTTATGGAAGTAAATTGGAGTGAATATAGAAAAAACAATAAAAATCGCCCTTGGGGGCTTATTTTGAGCGTGTAGATTACCCCGATAGTCGGAATGTGAAAAACGAAAAGCTGTGTAAGATTGTACAAAAGAGCAGACAGATACTTTTATGTTCCAAAGGAAAGTTTCTCTGGTCAAACGAAAAATCAGAGAAACGGGGGGAAAAATGAACTCCACTGAATTTAAAATTCATAATTCTTCTAAAATATATGGTAATTCTGTAATAGGGAAAGGCACAGTAATAATGGAAAATGTAATTCTGGGATACCCTGAACACAGGGTTTTGATGGAAATCTTGGAGCAGAATGTTGAAATAGAAAATTATGATTTTCCAGGATGTACCATAGGCCCTGACTCGATTATAAGGGCTGGATCAACGATATTTTCCAATGTAAAAACCGGAAAAAACTTCAAAACAGGACATAATGTAATGATCAGAGAAAATACGGAAATTGGAGATAATGTCCTTATCGGAACCAATGTCATTATAGACGGGCACGTCAAGATAGGAAACAATGTCAGCATCCAGGGCAATGTATACATTCCGACCAACGTGGTTATTGAAGATCATGTATTCATCGGACCCTGTGCAGTTCTAGCTAACGATAAATATCCCATTCGAAAGAAGTATGATCTGAAAGGTCCTATTTTGAGAAAAGGGTCATCTATAGGTGCGAATGCTACCTTGCTTCCAGGTATCGAAATTGGAGAAGGGGCAATGGTTGCGGGGGGAGCTCTTGTTACAAAAAATGTACCCGCTTGGAAGCTTGCAGTCGGGGCACCTGCCAGAATACAAGAACTTTCTGAAGATATGATGGAATTGAATCGAATATAAACTTAATAGAAAACCAATGTTAGGTGAAAATAAGTTTTATTGAGGTTATTAAAAGAGGTCCTAAAATGATCCCAATTGCCAAGCCCATGCTGGGTAAGGAAGAAATTGATGCAGTAACTGAGGTCTTGAATTCAGGCATGATTGCGCAGGGTCCGAAAGTCGAAGAATTTGAACTCGCTTTTTCCGAATATAATGATTGTGAGTACGCAGTCGCTGTAAACTCTGGTACTGCAGCCCTGCACATTGCACTTCTTGCCCATGGCATAGGAAAAGGAGATGAGGTGATTACAAGTCCGTTCAGTTTTATTGCAACAGCAAATAGCATCCTTTACACCGGGGCAAAACCTGTTTTTGCTGATATAGAACCAGATACTTATAATATAGATCCTGAGAAAATTCTGGAAAAAATTACCCTAAAGACTCGTGCTATCATGCCTGTCCATCTCTATGGGCATCCTGCGGACATGAAAGCTATAATGGAAATTGCTGACGATAATAAGCTTATTGTGATTGAGGATGCCTGCCAATCCCATGGTGCAGAATGCCTCGGAAAAAAGGTGGGCAGTTTCGGAACAGGAGCATTTAGCTTCTACCCAACTAAAAATATGACAACCAGTGAAGGTGGAATGCTCACTACAAACGACAAGGAAATTGCAGAAAAGGCAAAAATGATCCGGGCTCATGGCTCAAAAGTCCGTTATCTGCATGAAATGCTGGGTTTCAACCTGAGAATGACTGATATTGCAGCTGCAATCGGACTTGTACAGCTTGGAAAGTTAGATGGATTTACCTCTGCCAGGCAAAAGAATGCAAAAACACTCTCTGCGGGATTAGAAAAGGTATCAGAAGTTGTGCCTCCAGTTATAAAAACTGGCTGCACCCATGTGTTCCATCAGTATACCATCCGGGCAGAAAAGAGGGATCAACTTGCAGCTTTCCTGAAAGAAAGAGATATAGGAACAGGAATCCACTATCCTATACCCATTCATAAGCAACCTCTATACAGGGAGCTTGGATACAGAGATTCCTTGCAGGTCTCAGAGAAAGCAGCAGAAGATGTTCTTTCTCTCCCTGTGCATCCGATGTTATCCAGAACCGATTTGCAGGAGATAATCGAAACAACCAAAGAATTTTATGCAAAAGACTGAGCAGCTTTCCAGCCACTGCATTTTCAGAATCAGGAGTGAGACTTTTGATCAGAGTAGGAGTAATAGGAACAGGTGCCATGGGGCAGAACCATGTAAGGATTTATAGTGAAATGGATGGTGTGGAGCTTGCAGGAATATCGGACATAGATCAGAAACGTGTCGAGTCAATGGCTGCACAATTCAAAACAAAATCCTTTACAGATTATAAGGAAATGTTCGCTGAAGGGCTTGATGCAGTAAGTGTGGTTGTGCCTACCAAATTGCATAAACAGGTTGTGCTTGATGCTCTTGATGCAGGGTTACATGTCCTTGTAGAAAAACCAATTGCAGATACGACTGAAAACGCGGATCTGATGATATCAGCAGCAAAAAAAGCGGGAAAAATTCTTATGGTTGGGCACATTGAACGCTTTAATCCCGCAGTCATAAAACTTAAAGAGATTATTGATTCAGGAATTCTAGGAAAGATAGTTTCAATCTCGACCAAAAGAGTAGGACCCTATAATCCGAGGATCAGAGATGTGGGAGTAATTCTGGATATCGGTGTTCATGATATAGATGTGATCTCATACCTTTACGGTATGAAAATAAATAGTGTTTATGCAATTGCAGGTGCGGATATTCATTCATTTGAAGATCACGCCTCAATTATCCTGCGCATGGATCATAACTTTGCAGGGGTTGTGGAGACAAACTGGCTAACTCCACACAAGGTAAGGCAGCTAACAGCGATCGGAGTTAAAGGTGTTGCCTATCTGGACTACATTAACCAGACAGTACAGCTGCACGATAATGAGTGGATAAGAAAAGCCAAAGTAGAACACAGCGAGCCCCTGAAAAATGAACTCACCTATTTCATAGATTGTGTTGCAAATGGTAAAGACCCCAGTCCCTGCGGAGAGGACGGAAAACATGCTCTTGAAGTGGCATTGGCAGCCATAAGGTCCTACGAAGAGGGAAGATTAATTGAAGTAGGGCAATAAGCAAGAGAAAATATCTCAAAGAAGTAAAATCTGGGAATCCTCTAAAAAGATGAAAGATTTAAAAAATCTAAAAAAACAATTTGGAAAGTGATGAGTATGAATAAATTAGAAAAACTTTTCGAGGAAAGAGGCCCAATTAAAAAAGTGGGAGTAATTGGAATGGGCTATGTAGGTATTCCTTCAGCTGTTCTTTTTGCCGATGCTCCCTGTTTTGATAAAGTTCTCGGCTTCCAGCGTAACTCAAAAAGCTCAAGTTACAAAATCGATATGCTCAACCGTGGAGAGAGCCCTCTCAAAGGAGAGGAACCTGGCCTTGAAGAGCTTATTAGCAAAGTTGTGAAAGCTGGCAAGTTCGAATGCACTTCAGATTTCTCAAGAATATCAGAACTTGATGCTGTCACTCTTGCAATCCAAACTCCTTTTGCAAACCCCAAAGACCTGGAACCTGACTTTTCTGCACTCATTGAGGGAATAAGAAACGTAGGAAAATATCTGAAGCCAGGCATGCTCGTAGTCCTTGAGTCCACAATTACGCCGGGCACGACCGAAGGTATGGCAAAACAGATTCTTGAAGAAGAGTCAGGACTTAAAGCAGGTGAGGACTTTGCCCTTGCCCATGCCCCTGAAAGAGTAATGGTAGGCAGGCTTTTGAAGAATATCAGGGAACATGATAGGATTGTGGGCGGTATCAATGAGGCAAGTACTAAACGGGCTGTTGAGCTTTATTCACCTGTATTGACTGTGGGAAAAGTAATCCCTATGAGTGCAACTGCAGCCGAGGTTACGAAAACTGCAGAGAATACTTTCCGCGACCTTCAAATAGCAGCAATTAACCAGCTTGCTCTTTATTGTGAAGCTATGGGCATAAATGT
>DDBO01000089.1 GCA_002332755.1 Bacteroidales bacterium UBA2030
GATTTTATTGTGGCCGGTGGCAAAAACATGGCGGCCGTGAGAACACATTTGCTGAACTCACTCAAAGAAAAGTTGATGACGCAAAACGTACTGGACGAATTTCAATGTGCCGGGGTGTTTGTAAACTGGTGGACAAGCATACGCTACGACCTGAAAACCATTTCTTCTATCGGTTGGAGCCCCGCCCTCATACCACGTGAATATTTTATTGAAACCTATTTTCAGGCAGAACAAAACGCCATTAACGTAACCGAAAAAAACATTGCTGAAAAGGAAGCTGAATTACAGGAAAAAATAGATGGTGTAGAATACGAACCCGAAGAAGGCGAAGAAGTAACAGCAGGCACCATCAAAGACTACCTGAAAAAGATTGCCGATGAAAACCCCGAAGCCGAAGAAGCCAAAACCCTGAAAGCCATTAAAGACCTTGAAAAAGAAATAAAAGACCTGAAAAAAGAACTGACTGAAAAGCTGGAAGACCTTGACCGCAAAATCAACATCAAATGCTACGGTATTGATGACGAAAAAGAAGAATTGCGGAGCATGCTCAAAAGCAAACAGGACGAATTAGAAAAATTGCAGAAAACCACTCCACTCTCCCGTGGGAGAGGGGCCGGGGGTGAGGACAAAAAACGCAACTCCGCCATAAAAAAATGCACCGAAACCATTACTAAAATACAGCAACGCATGGCCGGGTTAGAATCCTTTCTGGCAAGAATTGGCGGCATTATTACCGATGAAGAAGCCAAAACCCTCATTCTGCAAAAGCACAACAACCTGGTGCAGCAAGAACTGCTCAAATACCTGAATGCCGAAAAACGCAAACTCATTGCCGGTATTGAAAAGCTGTGGGACAAGTATGCCGTTTCGGTTCAGCAACTCGAACATGAACGCACCGAAACGCTTAACCAACTCAACGCATTTTTAAAAGAATTAAATTATTTGGAGTGATGGGAAAGTGGGTCAAAGTTAAGCTTGGGAATGTTTGCCAAATTTCAAAGGGGCAACAATTAAATAAAGTTGATTTAGAAAAAACCGGAGATTATCCGTGCATCAACGGAGGAATTGAGCCATCTGGTTATACAGACAAATGGAATACAGAAGCAAATACTATTACAATCAGTGAAGGCGGTAATTCATGCGGTTATGTAAATTTCATTTCAACACGCTTTTGGAGTGGTGGTCATTGCTACTCACTTTTGGAATTAAATGATAAAATAGACGCATACTTTCTTTATCATGCACTTAAGGGACGTGAGAGTTTAATAATGGTTCTTAGAGTAGGATCAGGATTACCAAACATTCAACAAAAAGCAATAAAGGATTTTGATTTTGAAATTCCCGAATCCAAAGCCGAACAAACCCGCATAGCCCAAATACTGAGTACAGCCGACAAAGCCATAGCCCAAACCGAAGCCCTGATAGCCAAATACCAGCGCATCAAAACCGGGCTGATGCACGACCTGCTTACCCGCGGCATTGACGAGCACGGCCGCATCCGCAGCAAAGCCACGCACCGCTTTGTGGTGAAAAACGGCATCGAAGTGCCGGAGGAGTGGGAGGTTTTAGAAATCGGAGAAATTACCGAACATGTTGGCAGCGGAATAACACCAAAAGGTGGCAGTAATGTTTACGGTCATGAGGGCATACTTTTAATCAGAAGTCAAAATGTTTTGGTTGGGGAGTTTAACTTAGATGATGTAGCATTCATCACACCTGAAATAAATCAAAGAATGCTAAGAAGTGAGTTACAGGATTTAGATGTTTTACTAAACATTACTGGGGCATCAATAGGACGTTCTCATTTTGTACCTATTAATTTTCCTAAATCAAATGTTAATCAACACGTATGTGCTCTGCGGATTAAAAACAAGTCTGTAGGAAAATCTCTTTTTGTGAGTTCATTCTTGAATTCATATGAAGGTCAAAAGCAAATAAAGCGATTGCTTGGCGCAAGCAATAGAGAGGGTTTAAACTATCAGCAAATCAGGGAAATCAAAATCCCTATACCAAAACTTGATGACGATACAGAGTATCAAAATATATATTTTGTATTATCATCAATAAATAAAAAGATGGAAACATTAAAAACAAATTGGAAAAAACTCCACTCCCTCAAAACCGGTCTGATGCAGGATTTACTGAGCGGGCGGGTGCGGGTGAAAGTACCGGAAAACGAAAATGAAAAAGAACAACAAAATGTATGATGATGGGAATAAACATAAACAATAAATTCAGAACAATTGCCACTTTTTTATTAAATTTGGCAAATGTTTCTTATATTTGCCTTTACTTTTAGAACAGGACAGGCATGGATAAAAACCGGACAGCATCATTCAGAGAGCATTTTAAAAATGCCGAAATCATAACGGCTGAAGACATCAGGGCTTTTCTAAATAAGGATAAGGATATCAGAAAAGAAATTCATTATTTGAAAAAGCAGGGCGTTATTACCTCTGTTAAACGTGGAATCTATCAGTTATCAGAGAAAAAGGAGTTTCAACCTGTGCCTGACGCCCGGATAAAAAAAATCAACCGCCTGCTTAAATCAAATTTCCCTGAAATATCGCATTGCATCTGGTCAA
>DDBO01000103.1 GCA_002332755.1 Bacteroidales bacterium UBA2030
TCTAATACGACCGGAGGCACAACACGCGACCTGACTATAACCAATACAAGTACTACCAGTCCGCAAGTAATACTTATCTCTTCAGGTTCTACACCTATTACAAATTCGACAGTGAAAAACTGTGTACTAATCAACGGGGCTAATACCTCCTCAGCAGTGGTTTTGACTAGCAATACTGGTACAGGTGGGTATTTCAACAATATTACCATTCAAAACAACAGTATTCAAAGAGCCTATATAGGCATCTATTTCTGGGCTGATGCGGTTACCGGAAATGGCAATGGGACAATCATAACACAGAACGATCTAAATATCAATGGAGCAAATTCAATAAGGCTCGTAGGGATTTATGTTCAAGGTGCTGATGGTGTAACCGTTTCCAACAACAACATTGGCAACATGAATAACACAACGGATGCTTCGAACTACACAGGCATATGGTTAGCCACGGGCACAGTGAATACTTCAGTTATCGGTAACATTATTGATGGAATGGCCAGCACCACTGCGGCCGGAAGAGGCATTGCCGTATCTTCAGGAAATAATGCAGCAAATATTCTTATCGAAGGTAACACCATCAATAATATTACTACTTCATACAGTTCTGCTCCCTTTGGTATTTATATATTCAGCACTACAGGTGGAGTAAATATCTCGAAAAACAAAGTAAGTACTTTACTTAACTCCAATACTAGTGGCTATGGAGCGCGAGGCATCAATGTTTCAACCGGCCTGGCCAATAGCAACATCAATATCATCAATAACACTGTAGCAGATATTAAATGCACGGGAGATGCCTCTCTCACCTATTGGGGAATAGGTATCGCTATTGATGGCAGCACTGGTGGAGTAAATATCTACTTCAATTCAGTGAATTTGAGCGGGTCATACTCTGGATACAGTGCCGGAACCATTACAGCTGCATTGTATACAGGAACAGCTCCTGTTGCCTCATTAAATATCAGAGACAATATATTTGTAAACAGTTTTGACAACACCAACAGTACGACCGACAAAGCATATGCAATTTATGCTGCCTCCACCAATACTGCTTTTACAAGCATCGACTACAACGACTACTTTGTCCAGGGCACTCCCGGTGTTCTTGGTTATTTAGGTGCTGATAAAACCACGTTGGCCGATTGGAAAGCAGCCACCGGGCAGGATGTGAACTCTATTAATGTCTCTCCCGACTTTGCTTCTGCCACCAATCTCACTCCCAGCAACGTTGCGATGGATAACTTAGGTGTTACAATAGCCGGTATTACAACCGATATTAATAATGTAACCAGGACCAGCCCGCCAGATATGGGAGCCATCGAATTTGGAGTCAACCCGGTAGTAATTACTACAGCAGCCGGTAGCATAACCAGTAGTGCTGCCACCTTAAATGGGACCATCAATGCAAACGGATTAGTTGTAAGTTCCTTCTTTGATTATGGCACAACAACTGCTTATGGATCAAGTGTCGCAGGAACACCTGCAAGTGTAACAGGCAGTACAACCACTCCCATTTCAGCTCCCATTTCAGGATTGACGCCCAACACCACATACCACTTCAGGGCTCGCGGAGTTACCAGTGGTGGGGTTACGGTCTATGGTCAGGATTTAACATTTGTCACACTTGGACCTCCCCCAACTGTTGTCACTAATGCCGCTACATCCATTACAACAACTGGTGCTACCTTGAATGGGACAGTGAATGCCAATGGTTCGTCTTCAACCGTAATCTTTGAATATGGATTAACCACATCCTATGGTTCAACGATTACTGCTGCCCAAAGCCCAGTAACGGGCAATACCAATACCAGTGTAAGTGCTAATATTTCTGGACTTGCTCCCAATACCACCTATCATTTCAGGGTAGTTGGCACAAATGCCAGTGGCACTTCTTATGGAAACGACCTGACCTTTACCACAGCGGCTGCTCCTCCAACTGCCGTAACAAATGCTGCCACCAATATTACTACCAACTCGGCCACCCTCAACGGTACAGTAACTGCAAACAATGCAACAACAACGGTTACCTTTGAATGGGGGACAACAACAGCTTATGGTAATACTGCAAATGCCACACCTTCAACTGTTAATGGATCTACAGCAACTGCTGTTAGCGCAAACATAAGCGGACTCACCACCGGTACAACCTATCATTTCCGTGTTAAGGCAGTAAATGCAGGTGGTACCAGCTATGGCAATGACATGACATTTACCACTGGTTGTCCTGCTCCTGGCGCAGCCGGAACTATTACTGGTTCTACCAGTGTTTGCCAGAGCTCCTCTGGTCACGTCTATTCAGTACCAACCATAGTTAATGCTACAAGCTATGTCTGGACTGTTCCCACTGGAGCCACCATAACTTCAGGTTCCGGCACCAATACCATCACTGTTAGCTATGGAGCATCGGCAGTTTCGGGCAATATTACTGTATATGGAACCAGTTCATGCGGGAATGGAGCACCTTCTTCATTGGCTGTGACCGTAAACCCCAGACCTGTACCAACCATAACAGGCCCCACATCAGTATGTGGAGGATCCACCGGAAATGTTTATACTACTCAGAGTGGTATGACTGGCTATACCTGGACAGTATCTGCCGGAGGTACAATTACTGCAGGGGCTGGTACGAATACCATAACAGTGACATGGAACAACACTGGCGCACAAACCGTGACTGTTACCTACACAAATCCCTCAGGGTGCAGTGCATTGTCACCTGGAACTTTGAATGTGACAGTTAACGATAATCCAACCCCAACCATTACAGGACCTAACAACCTTTGCCAGGGTGCTACCGGTGCTACATACACCACCCAAACTGGTATGTCGAATTATGTTTGGAATGTATCATCGGGTGGAACAATCACTTCTGGAAGCGGTACAAACAGCATAACTGTCACCTGGAATGGCGGCGGGGCACAGACAGTCAGTGTAAACTACAATAATGCCAGTGGATGTTCAGCTCCCAATCCAACCGTTTATAATGTCACCGTTAATCCCACACCTACTCCTTCAATCATGGGAGATCCCACACCTTGCGTAAGTACCTCGCCTTATATTTACTATACAGAGTCAGGTATGACCAGTTACCAGTGGTCAATATCATCAGGTGGAACTATTGTAAGTGGCCAGGGAACCAGCACGGTACAGGTAGTATGGAACACGCCGGGCTTGCAGTCGCTAAGCCTGCAAGTGGTTTCTCCGACCGGATGCACCATGTCGGCTCCATACACCAAAACTATTATGGTTAATCCTCTGCCCAATGCAGCCGGAACTATCACAGGCCCAACAACCCTCTGTGCTGGCTCAACAGCTAATTATAGTGTTGCCCCCATTCTCAACGCACTATCATACTCCTGGACTGTTCCTGCAGGTGCGTCGATTACATCCGGAGCTGGTACCAACAACATTACTGTAAGCTTTGGCACAAATGCCAGCAGTGGAGACATCACTGTTGCAGGGGTTAATAACTGTGGAACCGGTGTGCCTTCATCTCTCGCAGTTACGGTAAATCCTTTACCGGGTGCTGCAGGAGCAATTAACGGCCCAACATCTGTATGCCAAGGCCAAAGCAATGTAACCTTCTCGGTAGCTCCCATTCCCAATGCCACTTCTTATGTATGGTCAGTGCCCTCTGGTGTAAGCATTACATCAGGTGCAAATACCAACACCATAAAGGTGACCTTTACTGAAGGAGCTGCTTCGGGCAATTTCTCAGTATATGGAACCAATGCTTGCGGTAATGGTACCCCATCGCCCAATTTCTATGTAACGGTTAATCCTATCCCACCAACACCTACTATCACACTGGATGGAAATACACTCATCAGTAGTGCTCCTAATGGAAACCAATGGTACAGAAATAACACTCCAATTCCGGGAGCTACTCAGCAAACTTATGTGGTCACTGAGTCGGGTTCCTATTATGTGGTTGTTACTCTCAATGGATGTTCTTCAGCTCCGTCAAATATCATTGAAGTGACCATTACCGGAATCACAGTTGTTGATGAAACCGCCTTTAGTATTTTCCCCAATCCCAACAACGGACAGTTCACTATCAATGTTAATATACCTGGCGAATCTGAATTCCTCCTGGTATTATTTAACAGTATTGGTGAAAAGATTTGGGAACAAAAAGGCATCAGGGCTTCAGAAAAATGGACACAACATTTTGACATGAACACCCTGAGACCGGGAATTTACAACGCAGTACTTTTCAACGACAAAACCCAAATAACCCGAAGGGTTATCATCCAGAGATAGTTGACCATTAAGGTACTCTCCCGATAGCAGTAGGCTGCCCGGTGGCAATCGGGCAGCCTCTTTTTTTGGAGGTTCCTGAGGTGTTTCAAAATTTCCGCAAACGATTGAAAATTTCTTAAACATTGTTGAATTTTTATATGTTTGTATTCAAAAAGAAATATATAAATGTCTGAAGTTACTATTTACAAACCACGCTACCCCATACGTATTGTTACGGCAGCTAGTTTGTTCGACGGGCACGATGCCGCAATCAATCTCATGAGAAGAATTTTACAAGCCTCAGGGGCCGAGGTTATTCATCTGGGGCACGACCGTTCTGTTCAGGAAATTGTAGAATGCGCTATACAGGAAGATGTTCAGGCGATTGCTATCACCTCTTACCAGGGCGGGCACATGGAATTTTTCAAATACATGTATGATTTGCTTCAGGAACGCCGATGTGGCCATATACGTATTTTTGGTGGCGGTGGAGGGGTTATCCTACCTCACGAAATTGAAGAGCTGCATGCTTACGGAATTACGCGTATTTATTCACCCGATGATGGTCGTCGCATGGGGCTTCAGGGAATGATCAACGACTTATTGGAAAAATGCGATTTTCCCGCAGGAGATCTCGAGGATGTGAGTTTACAGGATATTCAAAATAAGGACTACAGGGCACTGGGCAGGCTTATTACTGCCATCGAGAACAAGTCGGAAAAAGCCACACGCATGGTAAAGGCCATGGTCAAAAGTTGCGACACGGCGAGTACCCCGGTTATTGGTATCACGGGCACAGGGGGTGCAGGAAAATCCTCACTGACGGATGAAGTGCTTAAGCGCATGCTTGTAAATTACCCCGATAAGAAATTTGCCATAGTTTCAGTAGACCCGACCAAGCGGCGCAGTGGAGGGGCATTGCTGGGAGACCGCATTCGGATGAATTCAGCCAGTAATCCCCGGATATTTATGCGCTCGTTGGCCACTCGACAGGCACACCAGAGCCTCTCGAAATATATCTCTGAAGTACTCTGTGCCATAAGGCATGCCGGCTTCGACCTTATATTTCTCGAATCTTCAGGCATTGGCCAGAGCGATACCGCCATCGTTGACCACAGCGACCTTAGCATTTATGTGATGACGCCGGAATATGGAGCGCCTTCACAACTTGAAAAAATCGACATGATCGACTTTGCCGACTTTGTGATAATCAATAAAGCCGACAAAAGAGGGGCAGCCGATGCTTTGCGCGACGTAAGAAAACAATACCAGCGTACCCACTTAAGATTTGATGAGCCGGTGGAGAACATGCCTGTTTTCCTTACCATTTCATCGCAATTTAACGATGCCGGGGTTAATCGTTTTTTTGAAAAGCTCACCCAAAGAATCAGCCAGACGATACCCGGAAAATTCTCTCCCGTAGAGACCGGTCATGCAGGCATGGAAGCCACACGTATTCAAATCATTCCACCCAACAGGGAGCGATATTTATCAGAGATAGCTGAGACTGTAAGAAATTACAATCGTTGGGCCAGACAGCAAGCCAACCTAATGCAGAAGCTTCAAGCCATTGAAGAAACCCTTGAGATGTTAGAGTCTGAAAAAGAGGAATTACGAACCTTTTTGAAGCATCAGGCGGAGAACCTGAAAAAAGAAATTTCAGGTGAAGTCATTCATAAAGTGGAAGAGTGGCCCCAAAAAGCCTGTGCTTACCGTGAGCCTGTTTACACCTATAAAGTGAGGGGAAAAGAAATATGTGTAGAAACTCACACGGAAACTCTTTCACACCTAAGAATTCCTAAGGTGGCCTTGCCAGAAATGCGTTCGAAAGGAGACTTGACAGAATGGATATTAATGGAAGGACTTCCAGGTGAATTTCCCTATGCTGCAGGCGTTTTCCCTTTTCGGCGTGAAGCAGAAGATCCCACCAGGATGTTTGCCGGAGAAGGTTGTCCAGAGCGAACAAACAAACGCTTTCACTATTTAAGCACGGGAATGCCTGCCATCCGGCTCAGTACAGCCTTCGATTCTGTTACCCTTTATGGACGAGATCCAGGACTACGTCCGGATATTTATGGCAAAATTGGCAATAGCGGCGTATCAATTTGTTGCCTCGACGATATGAAAAAACTCTATTCAGGCTTCAACCTTGCCGACCCCAAAACTTCTGTCTCGATGACTATCAACGGCCCTGCGCCAGCAATGGTAGGCTACTTTATGAATGCTGCCATCGACCAGCAATGCGAGATTTACATCCGACAAAATGGGCTCGAAGATGAAGTAAGAAAAAAAATGGAAGCTTTATATGCTGAACGAGGGACCCCACTGCCGAAATATAACATGCCCTTACCCGATGGTAACAATGGGCTGGGACTTCTGTTGCTCGGCATAACCGGCGACCAGGTTTTACCCCAGGATGTTTACGAGAAAATCAAAGCAGACACCCTCAGCCGCGTTCGTGGTACTGTTCAGGCCGATATCCTTAAAGAAGACCAGGCACAAAACACCTGCATCTTTTCTACCGACTTTTCGCTCAAGTTAATGGGCGACATACAACAATACTTTATTGACCACAAGGTCACTAATTTTTATTCGGTTAGCATAAGCGGATATCATATTGCAGAGGCCGGAGCCAATCCTATAACCCAGTTAGCTTTCACCTTGGCAAATGGCTTCACTTTCGTGGAATATTACCTTGGAAGAGGCATGCATATAGATGATTTTGCCCCCAACCTTTCATTCTTCTTTTCCAATGGATTGGATGCAGAATACAGTGTGATGGGACGGGTAGCACGTTTAATTTGGGCTAAGGCCATGAAACTTAGATACGGCGCCAATGCTCGCTCGCAAATGCTGAAATACCATATTCAGACCTCCGGAAGATCGCTGCATGCCCAGGAAATCGACTTTAATGACATTCGAACCACCCTTCAGGCACTCTACGCTTTATACGACAGTTGCAACTCACTGCATACCAATGCATACGATGAAGCGATAACCACTCCTACCGAAGAGTCGGTACGGCGCGCCATGGCAATCCAGCTGATAATTAATCACGAACTGGGCTTGAATAAAAATCAAAACCCCTTGCAAGGTGCTTTTATTATTCGCGAGTTGACGCAACTCGTGGAAGAAGCAGTACTGCAAGAATTCGAACGTTTGAATGAACGCGGAGGGGTACTCGGCGCAATGGAAACCATGTATCAGCGCAGCAAAATACAAGAAGAGTCTTTGTACTATGAAACCCTGAAACACAGCGGCAAGTTGCCGGTAATAGGTGTTAACACATTTCTCTCGAAAAACGGTTCTCCAACTATCATCCCCGATGAAGTAATCAGAGCAACAGAAGAAGAGAAACACTGGCAGCTTACAACTGTTAAAAACGTTCAAAAAACATGGGAACCCGAAACCCGGGAGTCTCTTGCACAATTAAAAAAGGCTGCACTCTCGGGCAGAAATCTTTTTGAAGGATTAATGGATGTTACCAAATTTGCTACGCTTGAACAAATTACCCATGCCCTTTTTGAGGTTGGCGGACAATACAGAAGAAACATGTAACCTATTTAAAACAAAACCATGTATTCAATTGTTTCCAAAAAATAAATACCGAAAGCCATGATAACACCAAACGAACCCACCCGCATTCTGGTAGTCAACCCGCGGACCTGCTTCACCAAGGT
>DDBO01000198.1 GCA_002332755.1 Bacteroidales bacterium UBA2030
CGATGCTTTTTTTTATTTCCCCATTCTATTATAAAAAAGCCCCTTTCCCGGGGAGGAAAAGGGCTTAAATTCGGAATACCAGAAAGGCTATTTTACAATCAATTTCTGGCTATAAATCTTGTCTCCTCCAGCAATCTTCACCATATATGAGCCCTGCACAAGATTCCCGATATTCAGGGAAATTTTGCCGGCATCGTTGGTAGAAATATTGCGAACTGACATTACTTCTCGTCCGGAAAGGTCCAATACAGATAAATCATATAATCCTGCCATGGGCAGATAAATGTCGACCTGGTCATGGGCGGGATTTGGCACGATATTAATCTTTGCTGAACTCAAATCATCTTTACCTACTGTACCCCAGAAATAAATCGTATGACTCTTCTGAATCAAACATCCCATCGAATTAACAGTAACGGTAAATGTATGTTCTCCCAATCCATACTGGGCTTCGGTAACTGTGATACTAGGTGTAGTCTCACCGCCGGGTTCCCACAGATAGGTTGCATTGGGGTCATCAATGGTGGCATCTAAAACTATGGGATTAAATGGCCAATAGCTGGTATCAGAAGGAGACGAAGCAATATTTACCAAAGGCCCCACCTGAACGTATGCCTGCTTTGTAAGGGTCTTCACTTGTCCACCCCTGTTCACCGTCAGGGTTACGTCATGTACACCGCACTCAGTATAAGTAACTGTAGGATTTTGTAGGGTTGAAGTAGAAGGATTTCCTCCGGGGAAAGACCATTCATAAGTTTCAGGTGTGCCAATGTAACCTCCTGTAGTATTGTTTGTAAATGTAACCGTTCCATTATTACTGATCACCGTAGAGTTTGCAGAAAAGTCAACATTCAGGTCGATGGCAGCCCTTTTGATTCCCTGTAAATACTCTTTATTTCCCGCTTGTATTCCGGCAACAAATTCTACATTTTCCAAAGGCCAATTGGGATCAAGATTAAAATTCAGGGTCACTGTCTCAACATCGCCATTAGCAAATGACAAAGGCGTTCCATTCTGATTGGGAACCATCAGGCGATTAACAAAATTGACATGATTTTGACCCTGCCAATTATAACTAATGTGAGACTGTGTTACAAAGAAATGCAATTTGATATTGGTCGCACTGCTCGGTGCCACTTTAGTAACCGTAATTACCGCAGTATAATTCAGCCCTTGATTGGTAATATCCATATCCATTGTAAAACTGGAAGGAGTTGCAACCCGCTGATTATAAAGGGGAAGATATGCGGGATACATGCTGCTGGAATGGTTCCCTCCTCCCTTTACTAGAATACCATCAAAATATGCAGTCGGGTAACCACTAGGGTTATAATAGCTATTTCTGGCGTTACTATACTGGTTGGCGAAGGGGTCGTTATTGTGGTTCTCCACAACAGCCACTCGGCAGCCATTGGCCAGCAAATCATCTGCCCCCATAGCTGCTCCCGGACAATAAGTACACCAGGTTCCAGTTGAAATTTCAAGAACCACCATTTGGCGGTCAACTTGCTGTGCGTTAGTAAATACAGCTAAAAACAGTAAAATAAAAACGTAAACGGTCTTTTTCATTGTTTTTGGATTAGTTTGAATGAGTTGAATATAGTAACCTATATAAGCGAGTAAATTTATTCTGATATTAAAAATCCTATGCCGCCTAATGGCGGCATAGGAAAAACAGGCATTTTACTTTTTAACCACAAATTTGTAGCTCAGGGTCTGTCCATCAGATTCAAGTAGGAGGAAATAAACTCCATCAGCAAGCTGAGTAAGATGCAAAGGCATCTGAGCCTTTCCATCTACTTTTACGCTATTGAGGGCATAAACCTTCTTGCCAAACACATTAACCACTTTCACTTCCAGAATGATGGGTTTTAGGCTGCTCAATTCCAAAGTGAAATTACCATCATTGGGATTAGGAATAATATTTACTCCCAGATTAGCACTCAATTCATCAATGCCCGTGCAATCGTTGAATGTGATTGTAATGTTTCCTGATTTTACACAACCATTGACACCGCTTACAGTAACCGAAACCTCCTTAGTGCCGCCAATTTGTGTGCCGGTGATATCTACGGAGATAACTGGTGTGGTTTCGCCAGTTGACCATGCATAAGTGGCTCCTTCATTGGTAGCATCGAGCGTCAATACATGGTTATGACAAATTGCAGTATCCCCGCCAAAAGCAATTACAGGCGAAGGCATCACAGTAAGCATCTGTAAAGCCGTGTTAGAACAATTGGTGCTTGGATCAGTATAGGTGTAGCTTATTTCCACATCCCCAGCTACAGTAGGAGTGAATATACCATTTTCAACTCCCACTCCTGAATACACGCCACCTTCGGGAATTCCCCCTGTAAGGGTTATGGGTTCAGCGTTATCGCATACAGAGTTCAAAGATGCCAGATTTACTTCAGGAAGACCATTCACAATGATTGGCTGGGCAATGGTAGTAGCACATCCGTACTCATTTGTATAAGTATAAGCCAACTGATGTTCTCCTACTCCGGCAGTTGCAGGATTGAAAACATTGTTTTCTACTCCGTTTCCATTCCAGGTTCCGCCGGCAGGACTACCTTGGGTTAATTCAAAGGCGGGTGAATTAACACAGGTATTATCGAAAGGAGTAAGGATAACCTGAGGATAATCACTAATAGTCAAAGTAACCGGAGTTGCCGGGCCCTCGCAACCACCATTCATTTGAGTTGCATAGTAAGTATAGGTACCTATTGCTGTTTGTCCGGTTGCAAAAGTATTTCCGGCAAATACCAAAGTGGTGAGTTCCGGATCGGAATACCATTTTACGTTGTTACCTTCTGCGGTCAGGTCAGGGACGGGAGTAGCATAGCATGCAGCTTTATTTTCAGCCAGAGGAGGCTCGGGTGCTGTAAAAGTATTAATAAAGTTCGGCAGTGTTAAGGTGTTAAACTCGCCATTTTTGCCAACAGTAAGAGTTACAGTGTAATTTCCGGCAGTCGGGTAGAAAATACCCGTTGGGTTTCTATCTGTTGAAGTGGAAGGTGTTGCGCCCTCAAAAGTCCATTCCCATGAAGTAGGCTGTCCTGACGACAAATCCTGGAAATCAACCGTGAGACCTTCACAACCGGAGGTTACATTGGCTGTGAAATTAGCCAATAATTGATCAAGGATCACAGGAATCTCTTTTCTGTAGCGCAGGAAGTTTTGTTTGGTAGCTACTAAAACCACCTTTTGCCCATTAACAAGAGAGGGAAGATTAAATGTCATTGGAGAAGCACCAGCAGTCTGGACACCAATAATCTGGCCGTCGACCGACAAGGCGACGGTAGCTCCTGGTGTGGCAGTCACCGTGAAAGTTGAGGTCCCTTGATAAATCAGAGAATCGTGGGAAACAGTGAGTTGTTGAGGCATTTCCGAATAAATCACGCTCCAGCATTCTCCATGATGGTGGAACAGATTGTAGGTTACTGCCTTGTTACTGGTGTTATAGGGCCATGAGGATTGCTGTAGATAGTATTTTCCGGCTGCATTCCCAAAAGAAGGTAAGATGCCACGGGGTTCAGGAGTGGAACCATAGGTGGGCATGAAATCGGTCCACCAGTTATCATAAACTCCCCAAACGTAGGTATCGTTAACAAAGCTGTAGGATGTTTCAGATGCGGCCAGGAGGCCAAGAGCTCCACTGTTAACACCATTTTTGGTGTAACGATGGAATTTCTCGGTAAAACATTCGCTGCTCCAATTGTATTTTCCAGTTAAGCAGTTAATAGACATTACAAAGGTAAGGTTGGTATTGTAAAGTCCATTGATATTACTATTGGTATAAGAAGGTTCGCCCCATCCGGTTTCCATGCCATGGTCGCGGTGCTGAAGGATAAATGCGCCGGAGTTAATGGCATTATTGATACCTGTGGCAGAACCACCTGTCCATCCGCCCAATTGTTGAGGAGTAGCTGGAATATAGCCCTGACCATTGGGACCAAAATAATTCAATACTGTTGATGTATTTGTTGCAGTACTCCAGGGATCTACGTTTGGATTACCCTGGTAAATGGCATTCTGCCTTCTTGGAGATTTACCCAGTTTGTTTCTGAAAAATCCACCTATAGTCTCGGAGCAGATCTGGAACCAACGCTCGGTCTGCCATCCCAAAGCGGTAATTGGGCGGTTATAGAATGAGGTATCCATGGGTGGATTGCGCTCGTAATTGAGAAATTTGGTAATCATAACCTGTAATTCATTATTGTTACGAGCAGTCATTCGGGAAATAACCACATCTGGCATCATATTGCCCGTCACATCGGCATAAATATTATCGGATACACAATAGTTATTGTATATAGGTGAAATCACACTGTTGGTAGGATCTGTGCCATAATCTCCTAACAAAAGACAGGTAATAGGTTTAATGGTCCAGTTGTTGTAAGCGTTGTTGATAAAGTTTTCAATTGCCGAAGTAGTATTACCTCCAATTTGCGTAAGAGTAAATACTTTAGTGAGTATCCCTTGTTCGGTTCTGAATTTTTTAATACTATCAGCCCAACGCTGAAAATCAGCTCCATCGGGTGTTATTATAATATATTCGCATTCATCATTTTCTGTGGCACCATAATAGGAAGCATAACGAGCAGCATAATCAATCTTTGGCAAAGAACTATAATTCAAGAGGTTATCAGACAAAATGGCATCAAAATAAGGATTGCGGTAAGCATCATCACCAAAACGGTTATTTCCACCTTCGAAATTAACCTCTAGTTCAATATTTTGATATACCAAAAGCTCTTTGGTAACGGGATTATACTGGAAAGGAGTGATTCCCAAAAGCACAACATCAACCCCACGAATTTGGGTTGGCTCAGAAATTCTGACCGTCTGTTCGGGATAGTATGCATTTTTGGTATAGATAGCAGGATTTTTTTCATAATGCAGAGGGCCTATTTCAGATTCAAGAGGCAAACGGGGAGCAGGACCTACTTCTACATTCTCAAACTTTTGCACCTGCATCGACTTAATATTCAACACGGGAGTGGCTCCCTGCGGGATTGCAATATAACGACTTTCGCCAGCCAGATTAGGTGCCCCTTCATCGTTGGGCAAAAAGACACCAGGTAAAAGGACGCTCTTCATCCTTTCACCGTTTGCAACGAAATCTTCCAGTAAAAACTCATTGGTTGCATAGTGGATTTCTACCTTATTGGATTTAGAATCCAAAAGATTAAATCCTTGCCGATAGTTAGCATTTTGTAACGTGATTGTCTGCGTTTGGGAAAACGACCACAGACCTAATAACACCAAAAAGACGGTGCTGGTTACGCGGAGAAGCGGGTAAAACTTGATTTTCATAATGAGAAACGTTTGGTTATTAATAGGGTTTAATTTTTCGTGTTTTAATTCGGAGGCCACAAATATAATGTTAAAATTCATTCAGTTGATTTACTAATTGGTTAAACAAGACATTAACCTTTTGAACTTTTTTCCCCATTTTATATCTAAATAAGCCTAATGCTATGAAATATCATGGGTTTGAGAATTTGTAATCCTCACACTATCCGATACCCCCCTTTGCAAATATTATGTTAATGTTTTGTTATAATTACTTGACAAAGGGGGTTTGATTGTTGTACCTTTGCGCACCTTTTAAAACAAGGTCAATAAGTTACTAAAATTTTCATACTCAAAGGGGCATCCCGCGTTGTTGAATGCCGGACATACCCGAAACATAATCATCCGCTTCAAACAATTAACAACGAAAATAAATTTATAAGCAAGGATTTATGAAGCTTTCACAGTTTAAATTTCACCTCCCCAAAGAACTTATTGCGGATTATCCTGAAGAGGACCGCGATAATTCTCGACTTATGGTTCTTCACCGAAATACCCAAACTATTGAACATCGCCAGTTTAAAGACATTCTTGAATATTTCGAAGAAGGCGATGTTTTCGTGTTGAACAACACAAAAGTATTTCCGGCTCGTCTGTATGGCGAAAAAGAAAGAACAGGTGCCAAAATCGAGGTCTTTCTGCTTCGTGAGCTCAACAGGGAAACCAGGCTGTGGGATGTCATGGTAGAACCTGCACGTAAAATTCGAATTGGCAACAAACTGTATTTTGGAGATAATGATGAGCTGGTAGCCGAAGTCATCGACAATACTACCTCCCGCGGCCGTACAATCCGATTTCTTTATGACGGCCCATATGAAAAATTCAGGAAAACCTTGATGCAGTTGGGTGAAATGCCGTTACCCAAATTACATAACCGGCCTGTTGACCCTAATGAAAATAAATATTATCAGACCATCTATGCAAAAAATGAAGGTGCTGTGGCAGCCCCAACTGCAGGTCTGCATTTTACCCGTGAAATGTTAAAAAGGCTGGAAATTAAAGGCATTACCTTCGCTGAGGTAACGCTTCATGCAGGTATTGGCAATTTCCGCGACATTGAGGTGGAAGACCTTACCAAACACAAGATGGATTCAGAAGAAATGTATGTTGAAGAAGAAGCTGTTCGCATTATCAACAACGCAAAACTGAGCAATAAACGTGTTTGTGCAGTAGGTACTACAACTGCCAAAGCCCTTGAAACCGCTGCCACTATTAATGGTAAAGTTAAAGTCTATCGCGGCTGGACAAACAAATTTATTTTCCCCCCTTACACGTATCAGGTACCTACGGCCATGATTACCAACTTCCATCTGCCCTTATCGCCTATGCTTATGCAGGTTTGTGCCTTTGGGGGTTATGATTTCGTTATGCGTGCATATAAAGAAGCCATCGAACATAAATATAAGTTTTTTACTTACGGAAATGCGATGCTGATTGTTTAATATCCCTTATCAGCCAATGTCAAAGCTGAAATATGCTATTATTGTTGCAGGGGGTAGTGGTTCCCGAATGGGAGCCACTACCCCCAAACAATTTCTTGAAATCAAAGGTTATCCCGTCATTTTCTATAGTATCAATGCCTTTTGGGAGGCAGACCCGGCTACCAGGGTAATTGTGGTTTTGCCTTCAATCGATTTCCACCTGTGGAGTTCCAAACTTCGAAATCTCTTTCCTGGCAAGGATATTATTTGCACACCAGGAGGTGTTGAAAGATTTTTATCTGTTTTTAATGGTCTAAAACATGTTACCCCAAATAGCCTTGTGGCAATACACGATGCTGCGAGACCACTTGTATCACCAGCTTTAATCAACAACCTTTATCGGAAAGCAGAAATAAACCACTGCGCCATACCAGCCATTAATCCACCTGAAACCGTCCGAATAAAATCTCCTCTCGAACCTATAGATCCCGGCAACCCTTCTGGAGCCCCCAAAAATGATCCACCCCAAAACATAACCACATCGCCCTTTGAAGAAACAACACTCTATCCTCGCGATAGAGTATTCCTCATCCAAACTCCTCAAATCTTCGAAGCGGGAACTTTGAAAAAAGCCTACGACATTTTATTTGAAAAATATCCCCTCCTAACGAATAACGATCCAAACCCCGAAAATGCCTCTCTGGCAAAATCTATTGCCCGACAATATACCGACGATGCAGCCATTTGGGAAAACGCAGGAAATTTGGTTTTTTTGGAACAAGGAGACCCAATCAACATAAAAATAACCCTGCCGCACGACCTGGTTTTCGCTGAGTACTTGTTTAACCTCAGATTTAAATAAAAAAGTCCGGGGCAAAATCGCGTCCCCGGACCTTACATGAAACACCCGCTCTTCTCCGGTTTCCCGGAAATCAGAAGACAATATTAATGATCTTTTTGGGAACCACGATAATTTTTTTAGGTGATTTTCCCTCGAGATATTTCTGTGTTTTTTCGTGCGCTAACACCTCCTTTTCTATTTCGTCGGACGGCATATCCACCGGGACAGCCATAGTAAAACGCATTTTCCCGTTAAAAGAAACAGAATATTCGAAAGTGTTTTCTATTAGGTATTTTTCATTGTATTCCGGCAATGAGGCATGGGCAACACTGCCATTGTGCCCCAACTGATGCCACAGTTCCTCGGCAATATGAGGAGCATAGGGAGATATGAGTACTACAAGGGGTTCCAAAATCTTAACCTTGTTACATTTTAGCTCGTGTAATTCATTCACCGCGATCATAAATGCGCTCACTACCGTATTAAAGGAAAAACGTTCAATATCGTCTCTCACCTTCTTTATCGTTCGGTGCAATACTTTTAGTTCCTTCTCTGTTGGCTCATCGTAACTTACGGTAAAGACATTTCGTTCATCGTGGAATAGTTTCCAGAAACGTCGAATAAACCTGAATACACCCTCAATTCCTTTAGTATCCCAGGGTTTCGATTGTTCAAGTGGCCCAAGAAACATTTCATACAAACGAAGGGTATCGGCTCCATAACGGTCTATTAAATCATCGGGATTTTGTACATTATGGAGTGATTTCGACATTTTTTCTATTTCATAACCACAGATATATTTTCCATCTTCCAGAATAAAATCAGCATCTGCAAGGTCAGGTCTCCATTTGCGAAAAGCCTCTATGTCAAGTACATCGTTATCAACGAGGTTAATATCAACATGTATTTCCTGCACATCATAGTTGTCTTTCAAACCTAACGAAACAAAGGTGTTTGAACCTTTAATACGATAGGCAATGCTGCTCCGCCCCTGAATCATTCCCTGGTTGATAAGCTTGCGGAAAGGTTCGTCTTCTACAGCTAAACCCATATCATACAAAAACTTACACCAGAATCTGGCATAAATAAGGTGGCCTGTGGCATGTTCAGCTCCCCCCATGTACAAATCAACACTTCGCCAATATTCGACGGCTTCCCGGCTAAAATAAGCTTCGTTGTTGCGAGGGTCCATATATCGGAAATAATATCCGCTGGAACCGGCAAAGCCAGGCATTGTATTGGTTTCCAATGGATAACCCTGGTAGGTCCAATTTTTTGCACGGGCCAATGGGGGCTCACCGGTTGAGGTAGGCAAATAAGCATCCACTTCGGGAAGAGTCAGAGGTAATTTATCCTCAGGAAGCGTACAAGGGATACCATCTTTGTAATATACCGGAAAAGGCTCTCCCCAATAACGCTGCCGGCTGAAAATAGCATCCCTCAGACGATAGTTTACTGTTCCCTTACCTATTCCAAGCGCTTCCACTTTTTCAATAGCAGCCCTGATGGCTTGTTTAACCTCCATTCCATTTAAAAAGCCGCTATTAATCATGATGCCCTCCTTCGAATCGTAAGATTCATTCCATGTGGAAGGATCGGAGGGTTGCTCGCCAGGCTGTACCACCACTTGAATGATAGGCAATCCAAAATGACGGGCAAAAGCAAAATCTCGACTATCGTGAGCCGGTACAGCCATTATTGCGCCCGTGCCATAACCTGCCAAAACATAATCAGCCACCCAAACAGGGATTTTTTCATTAGTAAATGGGTTGATGGCATATGCACCCGTAAATACACCACTCACCTTTTTTACCTCAGCCAGGCGTTCACGCTCAGAACGATTCTTTGCCCAAGTAATGTACTCCTGTACTGATTCTTTATATTGAGCGGGGGTAATTTTTTCAATCAACTCATGCTCAGGACTTAAAACCATAAAAGTAGCCCCAAACATAGTATCGGGGCGGGTAGTGAAGATTTCAATAACTTCATCGGAACCATCAACTTTAAAGACTGCCGAACAACCTTCGCTGCGGCCAATCCAGTTGCGCTGGATCTCCTTGATGCTTTCACTCCACTGAATTTTCTCCAGGCCGTCGAGTAGGCGTTGGGCATAAGCAGTAATACGCAACAGCCATTGTTTCATCTTCACCCTCACTACCGGATGCCCTCCACGAACGGACAGCCCATTACTGACCTCATCATTGGCCAATACAGTACCCAACTCCGGACACCAGTTTACCACCGTATCCGAAAGATAAGCAAGACGGTATTGCATCAATACCTCAGCCTGCTCTGCTTCTGTCATAGATTTCCATTCTTGGGCTGTAAATCTCCTCACTTCACCACAGGCGGCCTGTACCTGAAGATTACCTCCCTCCTCAAAAGTTTCGATAAGTTCGGTAATGGGTCGGGCTTTGTCTTGCTGTTGATCGTACCAATGGTGAAATAACTGAATAAAAGTCCACTGTGTCCATTTATAATATTCCGGATCACAGGTTCTTACTTCGCGATCCCAATCGTAAGCAAAGCCTATTTTGTCGAGTTGCTGGCGATAACGTTCAATATTTTTGCGGGTGGTAATCTCAGGGTGAGTACCCGTCTGAATGGCATATTGCTCGGCAGGAAGTCCGAAAGCATCATAACCCATCGGATGAAGGACATTATAACCCTTCAGCCACATATAACGGGCATAAATGTCGGAGGCAATATACCCCAGCGGATGACCAACATGCAGTCCAGCCCCTGAGGGATAAGGAAACATATCCAGCACATAATATTTGGGCTTGTCGCTCTTGTTTTCTGCTCTAAAAGTTTTTTGCTCGCTCCAGTATTTTTGCCATTTAGGCTCAATCTCCCTGAAATTATAATCCATAACTTCCTCTAAATGTTTTTTAAGGGTGCAAAAGTAGGGAATTCAAGCTTTCTGATAAAACCTTAACCCGCCCTTATATATTAAAACCGTTGACCACAAGATATGCTCCCAGGGTTATCATTGACAACGATACTAATAACTTGAGCCATTTTATTCTGTCCAAAAGATAGGTTCTACCCAATCGGGCTACTAAAAACATTTTCAAAACATTGAGGATGAATTCTATCAAAAAAGCAGGTACTAAAACCCACCACCATAACATTCCTCCTCCGTTCATTTTAATCCATCCACAAACGGCTATCCAAAATAGCCAGTTAAAGGGGTTTATTATATTTACCCAAAATATCTGAATATACAGGCCCAAATCGGTTTTTAAGCCCTGGGCTTTCCCCTCACTGAATCCTGATTTCAATGCATAGGATAATACACCAGCCAAAATCAGTACCACACCGGCAACCAGGGATACTATGGGCTTATATTCATAAAGGGTATTGACGAACCCGACGCCAACCATGCTTAGGATGGCCATAATCAGGTCGGAATCGACAATCCCGGCAGCCGAGTAAATTCCTCGAGATTTGCCTCCACTAACGGTAGCTGATATTAAAATAAAAAATGTGGGTCCTGTAGCCAGCCCCAGGACTAAACCCAACGATATGCCATACAAAAGCCCTTCTAACATGCCCCAAATTTAAAAATGAAATAGCAATGAATTAATAACGAAAAAAACGAATACCCATCACCTGTATCCTACCTTTGCAACAGTTTCATTAAAAGCATAGAATATGTTCCAAAAAATCCTGTTGAACCTGGCCACCTCAGTAATTCTATTCACCACATTCATAAATAGTTACTCGCAAGAAGTTCTCTCAAAAAACCAGAGAGTTCGTTTTGTATTCATGACCGACATACATATACAACCGGGTGTAGAGCCTGAAGTAGAAAAAGCCCTTGATAAAGCGGCCTCCCTGCATCCCGACTTTATAATCACAGGCGGAGACCTGATTATGGATGCACTTGAGGTACCCAAAGAAAAAGCCGATTCTTTGTTTATTCTTTATAAAAAGACGATGGGACACACTTCTATCCCTGTTTATAATACGCCTGGTAATCATGATATTTGGGGGTGGGGACTAAAAAACGCAAATACCCAAGATCCTGACTTCGGGTACAAAATGTTTGAAAAATACCTGGGCCCCACCCATAAAGTGTTCAGCCACAATGGCACATATTTTCTTTTGCTTCCTTCCATAATCTACGACCCCAAAAGTGCATACGTTGGAGGATTCTCAGATGAAACCCTGAACTGGGTTGAAAAAAGCCTCGAATCCATTCCAAAAGATGCCCCCCTTGTGTTGGTTTCGCATATACCTCTGATTACAGCAGAAACTCAATGGGAAGAAGGCGGCCTGGCGCCCAACCATCCAATGGTAGCCACAAAAAAGTCCGCGAAACTCCTTCATCTGCTGAAAAATCACAACCTGCGATTCATTCTTCAGGGGCATCTTCATATTTTAGAAAAGATTGAAATATTTAATGTTCAGATAATAACTGCGGGATCAGTCTCAGGCAAATGGTGGAAGGGTGATTACAAAGGGACGCCCCGGGGTTTCTTATTGGTTGAAATGAATGGAAATTCAATTTCGTCAGAATATTATACTTATTGAAAACGCTGCTGCCTGCCCCACCGATTGCGGTGCATCATACCTCTGCCCCTTTCCTGAGAGGAACCGATAAGTTGCGGATAAAGCGTATTTAGAACTTTTCGCTGTTCTGGATTACAGATTTGTTGCAATTCAAGAACATGAAGCACCAATAGCTTTTTATACCTGCTTTCAAGCCGGCATGCTTGTTCTACCATTAAGTTTATTTTCTCGCGATTAGGCTGGCTTTCGCTTAATGCATTGGCTATTTGGCTGTTGATAGAATTTAGAGAGTCGCGCAATGATAACGTGTTCTTGAAAAAGTTTTGCCGCAAACTGTCAAATTTCTGCTCTTGCTGATTATCAAAATTCAATTGACGTACAAGCATTCCACGCCCCATTTGAGGGGGAGAAACGAAATTTCCCTTATCCAAATTTTGGTTTTTATTTGAAAGCACAAGATGAGTTATCAAAGCTGCGCTCAAAACCACCACGAGCACAGTTAAAAAGGCGATCCAAAGTTTATATTTAAATTGCATGGCTAAAGCTTATTCATTAAAATCATCCTGAAAAAAAACATCTAATCCGGATATCGTCGAATGGATGGCGTATTCCTCAGATATGCTTATATTTTCTGAAGGAATGGAGCTTTGATAGTAAAAATAGGTTCCCAATCTAATACCCAAAAAAAGAGATAAAGATAATAGAAGGGTGTAAGCAAATACAGGTCTAAAAATAAATACCGAATGTGAAGGCTTGCTTTTCTCTAAACGAGCGAAAAGGCGAGCAGAGAAAAAAACATCGGACTCGGGCTGTATTTTATCCTCGATCAACGCTTCAATCGCATTGGCCGCTTTTCGGCACTTCTCGCAGGTCGAAAGATGATTGATTGCCAATTGTTCATCATTTGCAGCGAGCTTCCCCGATTTCAAACGGGGATACCAGTATTTGAAGGATGGGCATGTAATCTTCATTGCACTAAAGAGATTTATAATAAGTTGAAAGATGTTTTCTTAAATTTTGTCGTGCTCGCTGAGTAAGACTATCCACAGCGGCTTCGGAGATACCCATTACCTCGGCAACTTCGGCATACGACAGTCCATCGATCCGGGTCATTACAAAAGCGATTCGTTGATTTTCAGGTAAGCGTTGGATGGCTTTATTTAACAATCTTCGCATTTCTCTTTGCTCGGCATTTTCTTCAATTTGACCAGGCATTTGCGGAACAGCCTGTTCATTTGACCCAATGAGATTCAGACCATTCATTAACCACTTTTTCCATTTATTTTTGCGATTGAGATTAAGGGCATGATTCAAGGCCACACGATATATCCAGGTAGAGAGAGAGGATTTCCGGCGAAAATTGGGCAAAGCGTGATATATTTTAATAAAGACCTCCTGGATGAAATCCTCATTATCTTCACTTCTTTCAAACATCTGAATACCTATTGCCTGAATCATGGGTTGATACTTTTCTACAAGAATCCGAAAGGCCTGCTGATCGCCGGACTGTAGTTTATCCAAAAATTTCTCGTTTTCATCCATGTGGCATATAAAGGGGAAAGATGCAACCGGAAACGATTATCCGGCTGCATCAAATTTACAATATTTGAAAAGATCATTTCTTTTCGCTTTCTCCCGGCTGGGTTGATGTTTGGTTTTGCCATGATCTTCCTTCATTCTTATTCCAGCCATGACGCCATCCATTCCTTCTGCCAACAGGATAGTTATCGCAGATGCCATCATTGTTTTTGTCTACAAAACCCAAGCCTTTACCATTTGCGGAGGAATTCTCCCTGTAATCGCAAATACCATTATTGTTGGCATCTACAAATCGGCCGCCGTGGGCGTTTCTTCTACCCCATCCCCGACCATAAGCCGGACGATTTTCATAGTTGTCGCAAATACCATTCTTGTTTTCATCAACAAATTTACCAGGCTGAAAAGCCGGGGCATTTGCATTTGAATTCTGAGCATTTAACGAGCCGCTCCCAATCAAAGAGGTTGCGGCAATAATTCCGAGGATAAAAATGGATTTCTTCATTGTTTTAAATTTTTAGGTTCGTAACATTAGATGCAACAATGAAGAAAAATCTTCGGCAGGAATACCAAAAAATACTTTGCCCTAAAATCAGAAAAAAGTCGTTGTATATCAAACACTTCCTTACAAAAACAAAAAGAGACTGTTAAAGAAATTAACAGCCTCTTTTCTGTGGAGCGTAGGGGAGTCGAACCCCTGACCTTTAGACTGCCAGTCTAACGCTCTAGCCAACTGAGCTAACGCCCCTCAATCATTGAAAGTTGGTGCAAAAGTAGAAAAAATTTCCGAATCATTGTCTACCTTTACAAAAAAACCGAACAAGCTACAGCGAAAATGTCAAAGCTCTTTGTAGTTCCTACCCCAATTGGAAACCTTGAGGATATTACACTTCGTGCACTGCGTATCCTTAAAGAAGTGGGATTTATACTTGCTGAAGACACAAGGACTTCAGGGATATTGCTGAAGCACTATCAAATCAGTACTCCTTTGGTTTCGCACCACAAATTTAACGAGCATAAAACTTTGCATGCAGTAGTGCAAAGAATTAAAAACGGAGAATCAGCTGCCTTGATTAGCGATGCAGGTACACCTGGAATTTCCGATCCAGGATATCTTCTTGTAAGAGAATGTCTTAAAGAAAATATTCCGGTAGAATGCCTTCCCGGAGCCACAGCGTTTGTTCCTGCCCTGGTAGAATCGGGCATTCCTTGCGACCGATTTCGATTCGAAGGATTTCTTCCGCAAAAAAAAGGTCGTAAAACCCGTTTATTGTACCTTAGCCAGGAAACCCTCACCATGGTATTCTACGAATCACCCTTTCGCATTACCCGACTCCTTGAAGAGTTAGCTGAATTCATAAGCCCGGATCGCACCGCTTCAATTTCACGCGAAATCTCAAAGGTTTATCACGAAACCGTAAGAGGCAGTTTATCAGAATTAATTACATGGTCGAAGAGTAAAACCATGAAAGGAGAATTTGTAATTGTTGTAGAAGGAAAAAACCAGGCAGATGAAAAATGACTTTATTCCTTCTTCGTGGGCCGAATTAATGGACTTTTTGTTTAAAGATACCTGGGACGAAAGTCTGGAGAGGTATCGTTCACCCTTTGTTTACAGGGGATTGTCGGATGCAAACTATGAGCTGATCTCCAGTCTTATCAGGCTTGGGGGTGCCTATCAGGCATTAGAACGTCATCTGCTGCGCAATTTTATCAAATATGCACAACGCACTTCAATACCCAACGAATCTCTATGGAACTGGCTTGCTATTGCCCAGCATCATGGACTCCCTACCCGGCTTATCGACTGGACATATTCGCCCCTCGTAGCCCTTCACTTTGCTACGGCCAATCCTCTGAAATTTAATACCGACGGCGTTATTTGGTGCGTAAATTATGTCAAAGGAAACCTATTCTTACCTGAACAACTCTCAGAAATCATTAAAAATGAGGGTTCAAATGTGTTTACTCCATACATGCTCGATAAAGTTTGCAATTCTCTCTCAAAGCTCGAAAAGCTATCAGAGAATGAATTCAACCTTTTTCTTGAACCCCCCTCACTCGACGATCGTATCGTAAACCAGCATGCCTTGTTTTCTCTCATGTCCACTTCGTCAGGCCATCTGGGGCGCTGGCTCAACGAACATCCCGATATTCATTTCAGGATAATCATTCCCAAGGATTTAAAATGGGAAATCCGCGATAAGCTCGACCAGGCCAATATCACTGAAAGAGTGCTATTCCCCGGCCTCGACGGATTGAGCCGGTGGCTCAAACGGCATTACAGTCCGAAAAATATATTTTTGCAAGAATATTGATCGAAGAAATGCCTTATACATACAAATACCCTCGCCCCTGCGTAACAGTTGATATCGCCCTTATGAGGACTTCGCCCGACGGTCACGAAATCCTTCTTATTCAACGTGGCAATCCTCCATTCGAAGGCATGTGGGCTCTCCCGGGAGGTTTTATTGATATGGATGAAGACCTCGAAACTTCGGCCTCCCGAGAATTAGAAGAAGAAACAGGCATTAAGAATGTTAAACTGACCCAATTCAAAACCTATGGTGCCCCTGGAAGAGACCCTCGACACAGAACAATAACTGTGGTTTATTATGGTTTTGCCATAGAAAACACTATAGCTTTGGCTGGTGACGATGCCAAAAGTACTGGCTGGTTTAACATAAAACAACTTCCAGAGCTGGCATTTGATCACAACTTAATTCTATCCGATCTGATTCAATATTTAAACTTATAACTAACAAAATCCTTAATAGCCATGAACGCCAAATCCATATGCCTTTCTCTGTTTGCAGTTCTGTTTTTCAATGGAGCAAATTCACAGGTTGTTCTTACCTCAACACAAATGCCCCAACCCGGAACCGTTTTGTATTTCAGCACTATGGCACAGCCTGACAGTTTTCAGTTTCAGCATTCTGGAAATGGCTTAGTCTGGGACTTTAGCCAGGTGCCTTATTCCGGTTACGACTCGGTTGTCTATCTTGAACCGTCTGCCACTCAATATGGAAGTAATTTCCCTGCTGCTAATTTATCGGTAAGTATGGGTACTGATGGTTATGGCTATATTTTTTTCAACGATAATTACAGTCACCTCATTGGAATAGCTGGCGATGCCGGCTATGGGGTAATGCCTGTTCCTCTCAATCCCCCGCTTGTTCTTTTTAATTTCCCTTACACCTTTGGCAGCACGATCAACTCCACAGCTAAGGCTGTCATTAAAGGAACCGGTGCTCAGTTTGGGATGCCCTTCGATTCGGTAAAACTGGTGAGCACTATAAACACCCAGAGAAGTGTTGATGGTTGGGGAACTTTAATATTGCGTTGTGGCACTTATGAGGGAACCCTGCTCGAAAAAACGATAACAAACCGCATAGACAGTGCTTTTGCCAAAGTTGTTTTCCTTGGCTGGATTCCCATTCCCGGTTTCCCCATGAGCGAGGTTGATACTGCTTATAACTGGTTCACCGGTGAATCAACCCATCCCTATGCATCCATAAGTTATGATGTCAATGGAATATCTACCGGTGGTAGTTTTTATGCCGGAGATATTACTTCTTCAAAATCCTATTTATCATCAATCTCCGAATTAAAACTAAATCCCAACCCCGTTAAGGATTATGGACTATTATCAGCCATCCATCTCATTAAGGATATCAATATCTATGATTTGCAGGGGCGGCTTGTTATGCATAAAGAAATCCATTCGGCGTCAGCCACTGTCAATTTCGAGAGACTGAAGCCAGGAATTTATCTACTAAAAGTTATGTTTTCCGACGGTTCTATTTCAAACCTGAAATTCACTAAAAATTAAGCTTCGACAGAACCAGTCCATTGCCTTACTTGTTCAATAGTGGGCATTGGAATATCGAGTTTATTTTTTTTACGCAAGCCCCCCAGTTGATTAAAAAGGGCGTTGGGGTTAGCTTTCTTCAGTGCATCTACGCTCTGAAATCCGGCCTGCCGCACGAGAGGTATCCATTCGGTGGGAATGCCTTCGTTGGCAAAATCTTCATCCTTTGAAAAATCCTGTTTCTTCTCTGGACGCATTTGTGGGAAAAGAATTACCTCCTGGATGGATGGAGAGTTAGTCATAATCATGGCCAGACGATCGATACCAATGCCCAATCCAGCCGTCGGAGGCATGCCATATTCTAAGGCACGGAGAAAATCTTCATCGAGAACCATCGACTCTTCGTCTCCCCTTCTACCCAATTCTAATTGAGCCTCAAAACGTTCACGCTGGTCAAGAGGATCATTCAACTCGGAAAAAGCATTGCAAATTTCCTTTCCATTACAGATTGCCTCAAAACGCTCTACCAAACCCGGCTTGCTTCTATGCTTATGGGCCAATGGAGACATTTCAATCGGATAATCGGTAATAAACGTAGGTTGAATAAGGTATGGTTCACATTTTTCACCAAAGATCTCGTCTATAATTTTGCCTTTGCCCATGGTTTCATCGAGCTCAACACCTAACCGGGCGGCAACAGCCCTTAATTGTTCTTCTTCCATCTCAGAAAAATCAATACCCGTAAAATGTTGAATGGCTTCGAACATGGTAAAACGCTTCCAAGGCCTTTTAAAATCGATGATATGCTCCCCAACCTTCACCTGGGTTGTGCCGTGAATATCAAGGGCGATTTTCTCAACCATTTCCTCCACCAAATCCATCATCCAGTAATAGTCCTTATAAGCCACATAAAGCTCCATTTGGGTAAATTCAGGATTATGGAAACGGTCCATCCCTTCATTTCTGAAGTCTTTAGAAAATTCATAAACTCCATCAAAGCCCCCTACAATCAGCCTTTTTAAATACAATTCATTTGCAATTCGCAAATAAAGAGTCATATCGAGGGTATTGTGATGGGTTTTAAACGGGCGGGCGGCAGCCCCTCCATATAGAGGTTGCAATATCGGGGTTTCTACTTCCAAATATCCCTTGCCATTGAGAAATTCCCGCATCGAATTCACCATGCGCGTCCGTTTAACAAAAATGTCTCTAACCCAGGGATTAACAATCAGGTCGACATATCGTTGGCGATAGCGCTGCTCGGGATCAGTAAAGGCATCAAAAACCTTATCATCTTTTTCTTTAACGACTGGCAAAGGACGCAATGACTTGGCCAGTAATTTGAATTCTTTGACATGAATGGTAATTTCGCCCATTTGGGTAATAAAAACAAAGCCTTTTACCCAAATTATATCGCCAATATCAAGCAATTTCTTGAATACTGTATTGTATAGGGTTTTATCTTCGTTTGGACAAACATCGTCTCGTTTTACATATAATTGGATCCGGCCAAAGGCATCCTGCAATTCAACAAAGGCGGCAGCTCCCATGATACGTCGCCCCATAATCCGGCCGGCTATACTAACATCCTGATAATGTCCACTTTCAGGTTTAAATTTGGATTGTATTTCTTGGGTCGTAACATTTACTGGAAAAACACCGGTAGGATAGGGATCGATTCCCAGGTTTATGAGTTCCTGTAGGGCATTGCGCCTGATAATTTCTTGTTCACTTAGCTGCATATCATCCATAATTTTTAAGGGGTGCAAAGTTACAGATTACGCTTGATTGTCAATTCGGTTTATAGCAATTGCTTCAAAATTTGGTAAAAACGAAATATCTTACTATCTTTAGGGCTGAAACCATCCAGAAAAACGAGTAAGTTATGGCCATAACCAAAGCTACCCAAAAGCCAACTAATGTACCCCGAGGAAATACGGGAAGAAATGCATCGAATCCAAAGAATAAGAAAAAAGACGACGAAACAATTTACTGGGTTTACTTTTTCATTTTTCTGGCTATCAGTCTTTTTCTTCTTTATTTATTTAGATATTAAAGATCCCTTGCATTTGTATCTACCAGGATAAAAACCTTATCTCCTTTGCGTACCGGAGCGTTTACCTTAAAACTACAAATACTTCTTTTGGGTGCTACTGCAACAGGATCGTAAGCTAATCTGACCTCTTCTACGATTCCCTCCACAACACCTGTAGTTGGGCCATTGATACTGTATTGCATTCCCGTGTGAAGATCGCCCGTTTCGACTTTAACTTCTGCTACGCCTAATTTGGAGTAATAATTGGTGACCTTTCCAAGATACTGTTTGCGCATGGTGGCCTGCGAACCATAAACACTACTCCATTCTCCTAGTTTACGCCCTAAATAATATCCTTCCCAAAATCCCCTGTTGTAAACAGTCTTCAGCCGTTGAAGCCAGCCATCAACCTGGTTTCGTGTATAGGTCCCTTCCTTAATTGCTTTAACTGCTTCCTGATAAACAGAAGTAACCGTTTTTACATATTCCGGTGAACGTCCTCTACCTTCAATTTTAAGCACAGTAGCTCCGGCATCCAAAATTTGATCCAGAATATCAATTGTGCATAGATCTTTGGGCGACATTATATATTCATTATCAATTTCAAGAGTCACTCCTGTTTCTTTGTCGGTTACTTCATACGCCCGACGACAAGGCTGCAGGCATGCTCCACGGTTGGCCGATGAATTCATGGTATGAAGACTCAAGTAGCATTTACCGGATATGGCCATACACAGTGCACCATGCACAAAAACTTCAATTTGTACAGGCTTTCCCGATGGCCCACAAATATTTTGATTTTCAATTTCCCGGGAGATATGTTTTATTTGACTTAAATTGAGCTCGCGCGAGAGTACCATTACATCGGCAAAACGGGAATACCATTTCACTGCTTCTATGTTTGTAACGTTGCATTGCGTACTAATATGAATTTCTGTTCCCGCGGCCTGAGCATATAAAAGAACGGAAGGGTCTGATGCAATTATGGCCGAGATTCCAGCTTCTTTGGCAGCATCAACCAGCCGTCGCATCTCATCCAGCTCCTGATCGTAAATGATAGTATTGAGTGTAAGGTATGAGCGAATGCCATGCGAAGTACAAATAGAAGCAATATTTTTCAAATCCTGTACATCGAAATTTTGTGTTGAGCGTGAACGCATATTGAGGCTTCCAACCCCAAAATAAACCGATCCGGCTCCTCCCTGAATAGCAGCCATCAAAGATTCATACGAGCCAACCGGCGACATTATTTCAATTATTTTTTCCGTCATCCAGCTTCTTTTTTCAAAAAACAGACAATCTTTACTAATTTTGAAACGGTTTGCAAAGTTACAATCTATTTAAACCCCTATATGCATGAATCTGTCCGGAAAACATTATTTGATGTTAGTTTCGATATTTCTTTCCTGGCTTTTCACAGAAAACATTTATGCCCAAAAAGTCTATAAGGTTAAATACGAATCCCAAGCCGATCTGAAGGTATTTATCGTTCCTTATGAATCACAAGCCGACTTGCTGGTCTATTTCGTTAAATATGAATCGCAAGCCACTCGAGATGGTTTGTTTTTTCCGGTTGATTATGAATCACAGGCTGATTTCAAACTTTATTTTGTTGAATATGAATCGCAAGCCGACCTGAAAATCTATATTGTGAACTACGAATCACAAGCCGGATGGAGAAACAGCTCAAAACAACATTTGCTAAGGTTTAAAAACAAGCACTAACATATGCGAGTTCAAGGGATTGATTATCGAACGGTATGGATTAAAAACGATACAATAAAAATAATAAACCAGAATCGCCTTCCTTTCGCTTTCGAGATTCTTGATTTACCCGACGTTGATTCAGCATGCGAGGCCATTGTAAGAATGCATGTGAGGGGAGCCGGAGCTATTGGAGCTTTGGCAGGCTATGCAATGGCATTAGCTTTTAAAAATCTTAACATAAACAACATTGACCCCCCACGAGAGGCCAAAAGAAAAATTGAGGCCACCCGCCCTACTGCCCGAAATCTATTTTACGCAACAGAAAAGGTATGGACAGCAGGCATGGAAGGAGGATACAGAAAAGCCAAGGAAACTGCTGAGATGCTCGCCGAAGAAAACATCGCAGAGGGCCGTGCCATTGCCGAATACGGGGAATCGCTAATTCCTGATGAATGTCACATCATGACTCATTGCAATGCCGGATGGCTGGGTTTTGTCGATTGGGGGAGCGCTTTAGCCCCTATTTACATGGCTCACAGAAAAGGGAAGAAAATATTTGTGTATGTAAGTGAAACCAGGCCAAGGTTACAAGGTGCCCGGCTAACTGCTTGGGAACTCACTAACGAAGGCATTCCCCATGCTATTATCTCCGACGGAGCATCGGCATTTATCATGCAGAACAACAAAGTTGATGCAATAATTACAGGCGCCGACCGTATTGCACTTAATGGGGATACTGCAAACAAAATAGGAACTCTCGACAAAGCCATTCTGGCTCACCATTACGGTATTCCCTTTTATGTGGCTGCTCCTCTTTCAACTATAGATTTTAATTGCCCTGATGGAACAAAAATTCCTATCGAACAACGCGAGGAAGCAGAAGTTCTCTTTGCAAACGGAATAAATCAAGAGGGTCATTTTGTAAGCGTACGATTAGCCTCACCGGGATCAAGTGCCATCAACCCCGCTTTTGATGTCACTCCGGGCAATCTGATTAATCTCTTTATCACCAGCCAGGGTTTCATAAAACCCGAAGTGATATCATCTTTAAAAGAAAAATGCCATGTTTGAAGATAATCCCAATTGGGTCTTGGTAGTGGACGACAACGACCGCAATCTCATGGTGCTACAGAGCATCTTGGAAAAAGTATCCATTCCTTGTAAAACCTCCACATCCGGAAAAGAAGCATTACTACTGGCCATGCAAACGCCTCCCGCTTTAGTTTTGCTCGACATCATGATGCCTGAGATGGACGGCATTACAGTATGTAAGAAACTCAAAGAGATTGAACATACACGAGATATCCCGGTAATTTTTATAAGTGCTCTTACTTCCAAAGAAGATGTTTTGCAAGGTTTTGAGGCAGGAGGAGTAGATTATATTACCAAACCCTTTCATAAAGAAGAAGTATTAGCCAGGGTAAAAGCTCACCTCACTATAATAAGGCAAAAACGTGAACTGCAAGAGACCAATCAGAAGCTCAAAGAAGCTATTGCAACAAAAGACAGGCTTTTTTCAATCATATCACACGACCTTATCGGACCAGTGGTTAATATCAACAATGTGCTGAATATTGCCGTAAATCAGCCCATGGAAAAAGAATTATTAATAGAATTTCTGAGAGATGCACTTGCGGCTAATACTTCAACCCTCGATTTGTTGAAAAACCTTCTGGCCTGGGCTAAAAATCAGCGAAACGAAATCAATTTCAACCCTCATAATATTGATGTATCCATCATTATTGATGATAACCTGAATCTGCTTAAAGGTCTCTGGACTGAAAAAAAACTCACAGTGATAAATCACATCAAGAGCCCGATGATGTGTTTTGCCGATGAAAATATGCTTACGATTATTTTTAGAAACCTGATTTCAAATGCCATAAAGTATTCCTATGAGGGTGGAAAAATTGAAATTTTCTGCACCGAAACCGATCAAAACAAAATTAAATTTTGCGTAATAGACGAGGGCACAGGCATTGAACCCGAAAACCTGCAACGAATACTTAATCGGTACGAGCATTTCTCCACCCCCGGTACTAATTATGAGAAAGGTCACGGGCTGGGACTTACACTTGTGCAGGATTTTGTTTCAGCCCATAAGGGTATACTGGAAATTGAAACTGAACCAGGAAGAGGCTCCAGGTTTTGTTTCTCGATTCCCAAAAACCTTAGTGACTTTCCGCACTAAAATTTTAAAATCCCGCTTTCATCACCGTTTTTCATTCTTTTAATTCAACAAAATTCGCTAATCAGGGTTATTTTACCATGTTTGTAGAACACGTCAATGTTCTCCTAAATATCAGATTATGATCATGTTAAAAAAGCTTGGAAATACAGAAGTCCCGGCTATAGGCCTTGGAACTTGGGAGATGGGGGGACGCATGGAGGCCGATCGCTCTCGTGATAGTCATTGGATGGATATTATTCGAAAAGGACTGGAGATTGGCCTTTCTCATATCGATACGGCTGAAATGTATGGAAATGGTCATACAGAAGAAATTGTTGGAGAGGCCATTAAAGATATTCCCCGTAAACAACTGTTTATTACTACAAAAGTATGGAGTACCCATCTCAAGTATAATGACCTCTTGAGAGCTTGCGAGAATAGCTTGAAAAGACTCAAAACCGATTATGTCGATCTATATCTTATTCATTTCCCCAATCCGTCTATACCAATCGAAGAGAGCATTTATGCAATGAACATCCTCGTTGAACAAAAACTTGTTAAACAGATTGGTGTAAGCAATTTTGGTATAAAAGATTTAGAAACAGCATTAAAACATAGTAGCTGCCCTATTGTTGCCAATCAAATTGAATATAGTTTATTGGCGCGTAACAAAGGCACATATCTTGACGGTGCTGAAAGTGAAATCATTCCTTACTGCAGAAAAAAACAGATTGCTGTGATAGCATGGCGACCCCTTGGTAAAGAGAAATTTAACCTCCTTGCTTCTCATCCTTTAATAATGAAGCTAAGTGAAAAATACGACGCAACACCGGCTCAAATAGCATTAAGCTGGCTAATCCAACAAGATAATATCCTCACCATTCCCAAAACAAGTAATTATCAACATCTTATTGAAAATGCGAGGGCCATGGATATACAAATTGAGCCGGACGACTTCATCCGGCTCAGCCAATCGTTCAAGGATGAATAACTAGAAAGCCAAAGTAATCCCTACATTATACATGAAAGGCAACTGATCCACCCGCTCAAATTTTATACGATCGAAGTAGAATACATTTTTCCTGTCATAAACATTTGTAGCACCGGCATTCAATTCCAGATAGGAATGAGCCGATAATTCCCATTTATGCTTTATATTCACATCAAGGCGGTGGTAGTAGGGTAATCGACCCGTATTCAGGTCTCCATAAATAATTCCAAGCTCTCCGCTGGCAGTAGCCGGATTGCTGTACACGCCTTGCGAGAAATTTATTTTTTCGAAATAACCCTGGCTCAGAGTAAAGGGAAATCCAGAACCCAGATTCCACCTCACACTAAATTCTGTGGCCCTTGCCGGTCCAAGCTGTACGCTACCCACAATGTTTACGTTATGCCTGCGGTCAAAATGGGGATGGTAATTAATTTTTCCATCAAATCTGTTGACATAAGTCAGAGAATATACTCCCCATAAATTCCAACGATCCTTGTCGTATTTAATGGAGAAGTCAAGGCCGCTGGCATCACCGTTTTCAATGATGAAGTCTTTTTTAAGCTCATCAGGTTTATCAGCAAAGGTTTCAGTATCCTCAAAAATCTTATTGCGATTCAGATTGGTGAGCTGTGTAAATTTCTTGTAATACGCCTCAATATTCAATGTAAGGTTGTAACCCAAATCAAATTCTACCCCCCCTATGGCATGCCAGGCTTTTTGTAATTTATCATCAACATCTTTCCCATTGAAGGTAGAAGGCAAATTATCCGGACCACTCAGGAATCCGTAGAATAAGTTGACAACATCCCTATCACTGCTGGCACTGATAAAATTCTGGGAATAAAAACCCCCTGCACCTTTCAGTCGAATTTTGTCGGTTAGATTGTATTTAAGTGCCAATCGGGGCTCGGGCGAAAAGTTACCCAGGGAAGCATACCATTGCAAACGAAGCCCGGGTTCCAGTATAAGTTTTCCCAGAATGGTCTTGTACTTAACGTAAGCGCCTATCTCTGTGGTATTCTCTTCCTGTTGAATGATGCGATTCAGGGAATTAAAAAAGAAATAATCGGTTTTAAAGCCAAGCAATTCAAATCCGTATCTTAACTCGTCGCGATCGATCAGGTAAGTAAAATTCAATCCGGCATTAAATCCACCTATTTCACTGGTACGGTCGTTTTTGCCAGTTTCTTTCAGGCTAACTTTATATTTGGAGTAAGAAAAAGTGCCTTCAATCAAAACGGGAGCCTTACCCGGTATAACCACAAAATTGCTGCCGCCGCCGAATGCATCCCACTGAAAATCTGACAAGGCCTTATAGTTGTTTACACGGTCGGTATAGTTAAATCCAAATAGATTAAGCTTACTGCCGTTTTCAGCATTAAAGGAAACCTTACCATAAATATCGAAGAAATTAAATGGAAGCCCGTCATCATTAACATACTTATAGAGAGCTTTAGAAGTTTGTTCCAGGTAAGAATTGCGTAAACTCAGAATAAAAGAGGAGCTTCCTCCATTATCTTCGTTTTGCTTTTTTAGAGGGCCTTCCAGTAAAAGCTTTGCTCCAAAGGTAGATGCATCGAGTTTTCCTGATAAGCGCTTTTTGTTTCCATCGCGGGTAGTGAGGTCCATCACCGACGAAATTCTGCCGCCAAACTCAGCGCCAAAACCTCCGGTATAAACATCCGCATTACGGAGAATATCAGTATCAAAAACCGAAAAAAGTCCAATAGAATGAAATGGGTTATATATAACCATTCCATCTAATACAACTTTGTTTTGAATAGGTGCACCACCACGGATGTAAAGCTGACCGCCTTGGTCGCCAGTAAAAATAACTCCGGGCAATACCTGGAGATATTGTGCAAGGTCGGGTTGACCGCCAATATTCGGAATTTGCTTTATCTGTTTGGGAGTAATTTTAACCACAGAGGTTTTGGTTTCGCTTCGGGCCTCTTCTCTTTCAGCAGAAATGCTGACCCCTGCAAGGGATAGTGCTTTCTTCACTACATATAGCTGCTTGGTTATCAGATCCCCCTTTTTCAGTGTGACAGGAATCTTTAAGGTATCATATCCCATGGCCGTCACCATCAGATTGTAGCTGCCCGGAGGAATATTGCCGATGAGATAATAACCATTGACATCGGTTGCGCACCCCAGGGTGGTTTTTTCAAGGTAAACGTTGGTAAAAATTACCGGTTCTCCTGTCTCCTTCTCATAAACAAATCCCCTGATGCTGGCATTCTGCCCTTTGAGCGACCATGAAAAAAGAGCTAATAACAAAAAGATAGCGAAAAAACGGGTGTCTGGTAAAAACTTTTTCATGCTTTGGTTTGTAAAATGTTGGCAAATGCTTGATGGTGCAAAGGTAACAATCCACCCGGAACAGAAAGCCTCTACCCGAACATTTCTGTTTTAGCAAGTTATTGCCTTTGTTGATAAGACCCTCAGACAAAACAACCCTGCTAAATTCCGGATGTTTTACGTGATTATAGAGTATTGGGAGTCTTTAGGGTTTAAATTCAAAGATAAAACCGACACCATGAACATTTGTAATACAAATACGCGGCTCTCCTTTCAACAATTTGCGCAGACGGGCAATAAATACATCCATGCTACGTCCCGCAAAGTAGCTATCACCCCCCCAAACTGCCTTTAAAATCATTTCACGTGGCATTAGTTCATTTACATGCTCACAAAAGAAAAGCAACAAATCTGCTTCCCGACGAGTCAGGAACATTTCTTCCTCTCCCACCCTAAGCTTAAGGTTGGGGTATTCGAAAGTCATTACTCCAAATGTGAAAACTTCATTTCTGAATTTTGGACCTGAAGCCAAACGGCAACGTCTCAGAATTGCGTCAATCCGCAATGAGAGTTCTTCTGAACTGAAAGGTTTAGTAATATAATCATCACAACCGGATTTGAAACCACTTACTACATCTTCCGTTTGCGATTTGGCGGTTAGAAAAATAATGGGTACCTCAGCATTAAGCTTTCTGATTTCCTTGGCAAGGGAAAAACCATCCTTCTTGGGTAACATCACGTCGAGTATGCAGAGTTGGGGAAATTCGCGGACATAGGCTTTAAGTCCATCTTCTCCATTGGAAACAGCTTCTACCTCATATCCCACCATTTCCAAATAATCTTGCAATACCATACTTAAATTGGTATCGTCTTCTACAAGCAGAATTTTAATCTTAGAATTCATAAAATTACTCCATTTTTTGGCGCTCTAACGGTACGAATACATAAAAAGAAGTTCCCCTTTTATCATGGCTTTTGAACCAAACCTCAAATCCATGAGCTTCAGCTATCGTTTTTACATAATACAAGCCTAAGCCATGTCCTTTTACATCATGTCGGTCGCCAGTGGGTATTCTTGAGAATTTTTCAAATATTTTGCCTTGAAATCGAAAAGGAATTCCGGGGCCATTATCCTCCACAATAAATAACAATCCTTCCTTCTCGTGAAGTTTATAATTTTTTACCTCAAGCCTAACCATACACTTTTCGCCACTATATTTTATGGCATTGTCGATGAGGTTTGATAAAAGATTTGTAAAATGTTGAGGGTCTGCAAATAATGTTTCAGCACTACATAATTTGCGGGTGATAAGTTTTCCCCCTTTTTCTTCGGCATACACCTGAAAAATCTCTTGCAAATTGGCCAAAAGAGATTCTATGTTTATGACTTCCTTCTTAAGAGTAAGCCTTCCCTGCTCAAACACCGTAACCTGAAGAACATCTTCCACCTGACGCTTAAGTCGGTCGTTTTCACTAAAAATTAAAGCTGCATATTTTTTCACCTTTTCAGGATGTTCATAAACTTCAGGTTTGAGCAACATTTCGCTCGACAGAGAAATGGTAGCAATGGGCGTTTTCAACTCATGTGTCATGTTGCTGATAAAATCAGCCTTCAATTCAGCCAATTGCCTCTGAGAAAAATACATCTGTAAAACATAATAGAATGCCATAAGCATCATTAATATGAAAAGAACCGAAAGCAAGATCCATCCTTTAAGTCGGCCGAATATCCTCTCATTCAATCCTTGAAAACGCACAGCAAGAAGAATTCCCCCTTCACGATGTATGCAGGTTACTGGAACAACAAATCCTGACGCTAATACCCCTGATGTATCCGATTTAACCCTTCCGAATAAATGACTTTTATCCTCCGAAAATACCAAATAGTCATATTCCTGAGGCAATCCACACTCCGCCATTTCCAGCGTCAATAGCGAATCTAATACTTTGGCCAGTGCCGGATTATAAAAAACTGAAGAGGCTTCAGCTGAAGAGTCTGAACAGAAAGAGGTAGGTCTTAAATCCGTAATACCTTGGGTGTCGTAAAGGCGATTGACAACGCTTTTTAATGCAACATTCACCTGATTGGCAAACTGCTCATTTTGATAACGAATTGCATTCACTACCCAATAGGTCTGGGTTAACACTATCCCTGTAAAGGCAAAAGCGGCCGACATGACTACCCAAACAAGTCTTTTTTTCAACATACATTAATCATTCTCCACAAAATTAAGCTTATCGCTCTATCCGATTAAAAGATTAACATCATATTTACAAAGATTAACAAGCGATTAACACTCGGGTGTTTATTTGGTTCTTAAGTTTGCATCCGAAATGATAAAAATCACACGCATATGAAAAAAATAATCTTATTCCTGGCTTTAATAGGGTTTCTTGCAGGCAATACTTACGCCTCTGTTGTATTAACTTCTTCTGCAAAGTTGACACAAATTGCTCTTTACGACGACCCTCCTAAAGCTAAAGAGGCTAAGGATACAAAAACACAGGAATCCCCCAAAACAGCCTGCTGTGACAAAGGATCTGCAAAAAAATCGTGTTGTGACGATAAAAAATCCCCCAACAAAACCTGTTGCGACAAAGGTCCTAAAGAACAGTGCAAACCCAAGAAATAATCAATATCACAATAGATTAAACCGGCCATGAAGCCGGTTTTTTTGTTTTCATTAACTTCGCAACGTTTAATAGCCCGATATGCCTACCATTGAAACCATTTACACCGGAGATTTAAGAACCCAGGCACTTCATTTGCAATCGGGGAAAATAGTTATTACCGATGCCCCTACTGATAATCAAGGCAAAGGCGAAGCCTTTTCTCCAACGGACCTCCTCGCTGCCTCACTTGGAAGCTGCATGCTTACCATTATGGGCATTGCTGCCCGCACACACGGATTCAACATCGATGGAACCCGTGCCGAAATAACGAAAATAATGGCAGCTAATCCCCGAAGGGTCGGTGAAATTATTATACACCTCTACTTCCCGCCTTCCTCATATTCTGAGAAAGAGAAAAAAATCATCGAACATTCTGCTTACAACTGCCCTGTTTATCTCAGTCTAAGTGAAAATTTAAAGAAAACCCTTTATTTTCATTTTTCATCATAATTCCATGGAAAATCTAAATATTCCCAACCAACTGGAGCATACACTCGTCAAAACTGTTACCCAGGATGATACAGCAAACCGATACGGTTCAGGCCTTTTGGAGGTATTTGCCACCCCTGCCATGATTGCTTTCATGGAACAAACCTGCCACTCAGCTATTCAGGCTTACCTTCCTTCCGGATATAGCTCAGTGGGGACAGAAGTAAATGTCAGGCACCTAAAAGCTACCCCTGTTGGAGATAGAGTTAAATGCACTGCACAGCTCCAGTTCATTGAAGGCCGAAAACTGATCTTTTCGGTCTCTGTATACGATAGTAAAGGCTTGGTAGGTGAAGGATCTCACACGCGCTTTATCATTGATGTACAAAAATTTATGGCCAAACTCGGCTGATATAGGATTTTCTATTCCTGCTTCACTCTTTGTTCTTGCTATCTATAATAATTGTAACAGGACCATCATTTTCTAGTGCAACTTTCATGTAGGCTCCAAATATGCCTGTCTTTATGTTTATTCCCAATTCGCTCTTCAACAAATGATTAAACTTTTCATAAAACTTTGCCGCCATTTCAGGATTCATGGCTCTTATGTATGAGGGTCTATTCCCCTTTTTAGTACTTGCATGGAGTGTAAACTGACTAACCGAAAGTATTTCACCATTAACGTCTTTAATCGATAAATTCATTACTCCATTTTCATCGTTAAAGATTCGTAAACGGCTTATTTTTCCGGACATCCACTCTAAATCCTGTTCAGTGTCTCCTTCTTCAAAACCACACAAAATGAGGAGTCCCATTCCGATTGCTCCCACCCAACGGCTTTCAACTTCTACTCTGGCATAATTTACACGTTGAACCACTACTCGCATAATTAATTTAATTCCATTTATTTAATTCAACTAAAATTTCATTAAAATTTGGCGATACAAACAAACAAGCTTCTGTTGTGCATAACTGATAAAGAGATTCCTCCGACGAGTCTTCCTGGGGTATTATAATTAGACGTGGATTCCTGAACTCTTTTATTGCAGCATAAGCATCGTAAAGCCTTTCACGTGGAACCTTTAAAATACCAGATTTATCAGAACGCTCTAAACCTGCCAGAATCCAATTCGCCATATGAGCAGGGTGTTGCTCAATGGCATAGCTTATACTACCAAGCATGTTATCAGCTTTCTCAAAAAAATGATAATTGCCTGTAATTTTCCCTGCAAGAATTAATGCACGACAATAAACGGAATTAGGCGAAGGCGTCACATTATCAAATATTTCCGTTATCCTCTCATTCATAGGCGGAATATCAATATTGGAGAACAATAGTTTGCCCTCTGCATTTCTGAAAGAATTATCAGCCGCATCGAGCAGACTTAATCCAAGTTCCAGATATTCAGATTCACCAGAAGCGCAATAATAAGTTAAAAATGATAAGGCAAGCCAGGCATAATCTTCCAAAAATCCAGGCACAGACGGGGCACCATCATAAATAACGTGAAACACCATTTTCGTTTGGGCATCAATGGCTTTATGCTTAAGAAATAGAGCAAGATGGGCCGCCATTTCATATATTTCTTTATCAAGCGACACTTTCCAGGCCTTTAATAAGCCGTATAATAACATGCCGTTCCACGAGACCACAACTTTTGTATCAATCGGCGGTTGCGGTCGGGTTCTTTGTTTAACTTTAAGCTTTTCTATGACATCAAACACATCTTCTTTCGAAAAACCTTCCGAAATCGCCGGCCCATTGTTTTGATTTATACTCAATGGTGCCCTGAGGACAAACCTGCCACCCTCCAGATATGAATCCTCTTCAATCCTGAAATACCTCCGAAAAACGGGATATTTTTCACCTGTGGCTTCGCGCAACTCTTCCTCACTAAAAATATAATAATGCCCCTCGCCCATTGCATTGTCTGCATCTATGGAAGCGCTGTACCCACCGTCTGGCAATTTCATCCATTTCTCCAGGAATTCTAATATACCTTTGACCGTCTCAAATTCTGTTTCTATTCCTAAAGCCAACGCAGTTTCGGCATAAAGATTCAAGAGCAAAGCATTATCATACAACATTTTCTCGAAATGGGGTATAACCCATTTCTCATCTACAGAATAGCGAAAAAAACCACCATTCAGCTGATCATAAATTCCACCGTTTTTTATCTGTCGGAGGGTCAGCGCAATGAAATCAGAAGACAACTTAAATTCCGACTGAGTCGACAATATGCAAACAAGACTTAGAAAGCATGGCATTGGAAACTTGGGCGAACCTTTCAATCCCCCATGAATTAAATCAAAAGAAGAGAAAAGTCGCTGAAGCATTTCATCTGAAAGCCGAAAGTTTTCCTTTTCAAGCGACAGAAAACTTTTCAGTGAAATTTCTTTCCTTTTTTCAATTTCAGCTACTTGCTCTTCTAATAAATGTCTTTCGTTTTTAAATATCCTGATAATTTCGGTCAGCAATTTTATCCATTTATGTAATGGAAAATAAGTTGCCCCGAAGAAAAATTTCCCTTCCGGGGTTAAAAAGCAGTTCAAAGGCCATCCTCCTCTTTGCCCTAAGGCCTGAACATTTTCCATCAGATAATGGTCAACATCGGGCCTCTCTTCTCTATCGACTTTTATACAAATAAAATTTTCATTCATTAAACGGGCTGCTGCCTCATTCTCAAAAACCTCCTTTTCCATAACATGACACCAATGACAGCTGCTGTATCCCACGCTTATCAAGATAACTTTACCCTCTATCCTTGCCCGTTCAAAAGCCTCTTCACCATATGGAAACCAATGTACAGGATTGTTTGCATGCTGCAACAGATATAAGCTCTTTTGTTCTTTGAGCCGGTTCATGATTTCATATTTTTTTTCGTCCGTTCAAATCCCACTTTTGCTTTCTGGGTAATGCTATTGCGGTATTCAGTAAATTTCATATCCAAACACTTTCTATAATAACTGTTTGCTGCCTCATAATTCTTTTTTTCTTCATAAAGATTTCCCAGCTTAAGAGCTGCATTAGCTGCAAAATACTCTTGTAATGCTTCGCCCTCGGCTATTGTTCGATTATAGTATTTAATCGCATTGCTATCACTTCCCATTTCATCGTAAATTCTGCCCAAGCGATAATAGAATTCAACTTTTTCAATTTTTGAAAAATTCGCAAGGTCATTTTCTTGCAGCACCGCCAGTGCCTGATTGTAATACCCTCCATCGAAGAGGAGCCGGGCCTTTAAAAGAAATACATTGGGGACCTTGCCAGATGTGGCTTCTATTTCAGCTTGTTTATCCGCATCGGTTTCTGTTTGGCCTGTGGTGGGAATCAAGGCAATAGTATTTCTATATGCTTCCATGTTTCCGCTGATTAAAAATTGCCAGGCCTTTCTCTGTATGCTTGCTTTACGGAAATTTCTAACACTGGAATATTTTAAAAATTTATCAAAATAAATAATACAACTATCTGATAACTTGTTCTGATATGCCATTGCCAGCATATAAGTAAGATAAGTAAACTCTTCTTGATCAGGGTAGGTCTTTTTATTTTGTAAGATTCTGATAGCTTCATCGTTACGACCTGTAAGCATGGCAATTTTTGAGAAAGCATATGCTTGTATGGGTAAAAGCCCATTTAAATCTGACTTTTTGGCTGAAAGATATTTATCGCGGAATTTTAATGCCCTTTGCTTACCAGCGTCAAGGTTAATGTATATAAAACTAAGATAAAAAACCACCTCTTCTTCAAGCCAAAACAGAGATGGATCGTCCATGGAAGCTTTCAAAGCCGACTCCATCATTCGCAAACCCTCTTCCACAGAGCCATTATATCCAAGCATGCGGGCAATCCATTGATAATTATCCGGAATCGAACCAATCAACACATTCATGATGCCCATCCCAGCCACGGCTGGAGTAAAATTGGGAAATTGCTGCTGACTTTCCCTTAAGATGCCAAAAGCTGTTCGCGCTTCTTTAAAACCCGTTACATAATCCCTAAATTTTAAATGTATAAGCGACCATTGCAATTTAAATTGGGCTTGACAAAATAAAAAATAGGGTGAGTCTGGATCTCCACTCTTAAATCTTTGCCAACGGCTATCCTTTTGCTTGCGTATTTCTTTATAAAGATTAACATCCTCAGTATTAAGCAGTCTTATAAAATCAATATAATTTTCTACCCAGATAGGTATATTGGAGGAGGGATAAAGCCGCCTGGCTATGGCAACTTGCTCATGTGCTTTTGCAAATCGAAAGGCAGCAGTATAGCGTAAGGCCGACTCACTGTATTTATCGAAGATATAATTGAAACGCGATTCGGCATCGGCTAAACATAAATAATAACCCATCAGTAACAAGAAAAGCAATAAAAACCGCTTCATATGAGGAATTTTCATTGGCATGTAAAAATAACAAAAAAAGCACCCGCTGGTTTACAGGTGCTTTCCTTGAACTGTGTTTAACTATTATTGCGTAGCCAGCTCGGCGATTTCTTTGTCTACTAAAATCCGACCACAATATTCACACACGATAATTTTCTTATGCATTTTAATGTCAAGTTGATGCTGTGGGGGAATCTTGTTATAACATCCTCCGCAGGCATCCCTTTCCACCATAACAACTGCCAAACCGTTCCGAGCGTTCTTACGAATGCGCGTATAGGCGGTAAGTAAACGATCTTCTATAAGCTTTTTGCTTTCTTCGGCCTTCTGAATCAATTCCTTTTCTTCCTTCTCTGTCTCTCTGATGATATCGTCGAGCTCATTGCGTTTTATTTCCAGCTCATTGCGCTTTTCTCCGACAAGCTTTTGTGCCTTTTCTATCTCTTCTTTCAAACGCGTTAGCTCAGCGGTATATTCATTTATGCGTTTTTTGGCCAGTTGTATTTCCAACCCTTGAAACTCAATTTCCTTTGATAAACTGTCGTATTCCCGATTGTTTCTTACATTCATCTGTTGCTCTTCATATTTTTTGATCAGAGCTTCTGCATCAACAATCACATTTTTCTTCTCCTGGATTCTCTTCTCAAGAACAGCAGTTTCCTGGATGTAATTATCAATCCTGGTTTCAAGACCTGCAATCTCGTCTTCTAAATCTTGCACTTCAAGAGGTAATTCTCCTCTCACAATTCTAATTTTATCAATTTGAGATTCAACCAGCTGCAAACGGTACAAATGCATTAGCTTTTGTTCAACCGAAACTTCTACAGCTTCTTCTGTCTGGTTTCCCTGTGGCTTGCTGATAGGTTTGTTATCCATATTACGACGGGTATCTTGTGCTTTATTATTCAACTACTTAAATGTACATAATGGGATTTCTCCCTGTTTCAGAAAAATGAACGGCAAAATTAGGAAATTTTTCAATAAGTAAACTCCTTAGTTGGTGAAATCCATGAATTTCTGTTTCGTAATGTCCCGCATCTACTAGTAATATTTGGCTTCCAAAGTCTGAAAAATCGTGATACTTAATTTCAGCAGTTATCAGTGCTTCAGCACCTGCTCTAATGGCATCGGTTATAAGAAACCCTCCGGATCCACCACAAATAGCAATCCGTTTGATTTCTTGTTTTTTAAAACCAGCAGATACCTTTAAGTGATTTACTCCCAAAACTTCTTTCAAGCGACCAATAAAGGGTACTACAGCAAGAGATTCCGGCAAATCTCCTATTATGCCAGAACCGGCCCCCGGATAAGTATTGACCAATGGGTATACATCATAGGCCACCTCCTCATACGGATGAGCTTTAATCATTGCATCCAGCAGAGACCCAAGAATATGTGAAGGGAAAATTACTTCAATCCTTTCTTCTGACTCTTTATGCAACTCATTCAGTTGACCAACATACGGATTTGAACCTTCGAGGGCTCTAAAAGTGCCAAAACCAACAACATTGAAACTACAAGAATCATAATTTCCAATGTGGCCAGCCCCTGCCGAAAACAAAGCAGTTCTTACTTTGTCAGCATGAGAAACCGGACAAAATGTAACCAATTTCATGAGTTTATGCTGCAATGGTTTTAATACCCTAACATTCAAAAGGCCAAGAGCCTGTGCTAAAAATTGATTGAGCCCGGGAAATTGATTATCAAAATTGGTATGAAAAGCTACGACATTGATATTGTTTTTAATAGCATGTTGAATTATCCTACCGGTGTCTTTATTATAATTTATCGAGCGCACGGGTCTAAAAAACATGGGGTGGTGTGATAATACCACATTGCATCTTTTTTCTATAGCTTCAGCAATTACTTCTGATGTTACATCCAGGCATATAAGGACGCCAGTAATAGTCACATCGGGATTGCCAAGTTGAAGTCCACTGTTATCATAATCCTCTTGCAGAGCAAAAGGAGCCAGCGTATTCAGGTATTCAATCAAATCACTTACTGTCACCATATTATTGACCTTGTAATTTTGCAAAGTTAAAATTATCAGGTATTTTTTTCATAATCAATTATCATTCTATTAACAAAAAGTACATATCTTTATGGCATGAATCCACTACGACTTTTATTACTACCCTTCTCTATTATTTACTCAGTTATTACGTGGTTCAGGAACTGGCTTTACGATCATAATCTCCTCAAATCATACAAGCCAGAAGTCCCGATAATAAGCGTTGGAAACATTACTGTTGGAGGAACGGGCAAAACCCCGCACTGTGAATTCTTAATACAAGTCTTAACCGAGCATGGATTTCATGTGGCCTATTTATCAAGAGGATACGGAAGAAAAACAAAGGGTTTTAGATGGGTAAGAAATAATTCATTAGCCACAGAAGTTGGAGACGAAGCAGTTCAAGTAGCATCAAAATTTCCCGCTATACGTGTTGCAGTATGCGAGAACAGATCAAACGGCATCAAAACTATAAAATCAGAGTATCCGGATATAAATGTTGTTATTCTGGATGATGCTTTTCAACATCGAAAAATTAAGCCAACGCTCAACATCCTCTTAACGGATATGGCTCGTCTTTACAAGCAGGATTATCTTCTCCCTTTCGGAAAATTAAGAGAGAGTAGTGCTGGAGCAAAAAGAGCAGACCTTATCATTATCACCAAAACGCCAACAATTTTCCCGGTACTGTTAAAAAAATATCTTCAAAAAACCATTTCGCCCAAACCTTATCAAAGAACCTTTTTCACTTTTTACGAATATTCTGACTTTATTCCAGTTCATGAATCCCAATCAAAATGTCGGTCACAAGCAATAAATCACATATTTCTTTTGGCTGGTATTGAAAATCCTTTGCCACTTTCAGAGCATTTGGAACAAAAAGGATTTTTTGTGCATTTGAAAGCCTACCCCGACCATCATTTTTATTCATCCTACGAAATTGCCGGTTTAATCAATGAATTTGAAGCCATCCCAGGTAAGAAGAAGATTATCCTTACAACTGAAAAAGACTTGGCCCGAATGGACGAGGATTTAATACAGTCTCTAAGTCAGTATCCATTCTATAAAATAGCTGTCCGGGTTTGTTTTCACGAATCTCAGGAAGAAGAATTTATACGTTTCGTAATCAATAAAATAAAAGAATCCGGCAAGGGTTAAGTATCATCGTTTAAGCCATATGATAGGATCCTCCGGGGTCTTTTGGTTCCATACTTCAAAATGAACATTGGTTGGGTCATCATTTGTACTTAAATAACCTAAGACCTCTCCAGCTTTAACCTGTTGGCCTTCTTTAACCATGATTTCAACCAACTCGCTGTATACTGTTAAATATTGCCCATGCCGCAAAATAACAACCTGATTCTCGGTTGAAATTCTCATTATTTTACTCACAATGCCACCGAAAACTGCTTTAACTCTCGCTCCTTTTTCTGTTGAAATAGTCAGTCCATTATTTTTGACTCTTATTCCTTTTAAAACAGGATGAGGGTGCTCCCCAAAACTTTCAGAAATTACCCCTTTCTCAACCGGCCAAGGCAAGCTGCCCCTCGCCGACTTAAATTCTCCTGACAATTGAATATCTGCTGGCGAATACAAAGTCTCATACGTTGATTTAGGACTAACCGTCTTACCCTCCTTTTTTGCCGATTCTTTTGCTCTTTTAGCTGCAAGTGCTGCTTCTTCTTCAATTATTTTCTTTATGGCTTCAGAAATAAGCTGAAGAGACTTTCTTTTTCTTTCCACATCCTTTCGCAACTCCCGTTCTTGCTCTTTTGCGCGAGCCATCGCTTTGTTTTTCTGTTCTTTATCGCTGTTGAGTTTGGCAATTTCCTTCTGCTGACGATCTATAATATTGGTTCTTTGCTTTTTAGCTTCATTTATTTCTGTCATTTGCGACACCAATTTATTGTTGGTTTGACGAATTCTTTCAATCTCCTGTCGCAAATAATCTTTATATTGCTTATAATAATGAAACCTTAGAAAGGCTTGATTAAAGGATTCTGCAGAAAGAATAAATTGTAGCAAATCGTATTGTTTATAATTCCTTTGAAATTCAATAATCAAACGTTCATATTCACGCCGTTGATGATTAAGATCCTGTTCGGTTTTATTGATTTGATTTGAAATAATGACAATCTGCCTGTCCATCAAAGCTAATTCTTGATTAATGGCTTCGAGCATTTTTTTCCGATTACGTATATTTTTCTCTAATAAATAAATCTCCTGACTTATGGATTTATTCGATTTCTTTAGTTTTTCAATAGTTTGAAGATTTTCCCTGATTTCTTGCTCCAACTTCACACGTTTTGTCTCTAAATCCTGTATCTTTTCCTGGGCAGGCAATGAAACCGTCCCTACCAAGAAAAAAACTAGAATTTTCCAAACACGTATGATTTTATAATCCTTCATTTAAAACCATTTTTTGATAACCTCTCGGAATTTTAAAAGGCATGCTCACGGGAATATTAATTTCAAATTTGTTGCAATTGATCTGGGCCTTCATCTTATTTTTCCCCCTTAAACGCACCATGGTTTTTGTTGGAATATAGTTGTTTCCAGCCTTCTTGTAATTTTTATACAACATGTCTATTTCAAAACCACTCCCCACATAACGAATTCCCGAAAATATTCCATCGTCTTTAACTGTCCCAATCTTGGTTAAACCTTCTGGAGCAACTAATCTCATTTCGAATACGTTATCTGAAATCCAAGTATGGTTTTTCGAAATATTTTTGGCTGAACCTTTCGAATTTAAAGCAACTTGGAGAGAAGGAATTAATAAGTCGGTTATCGAATAAAATCGTAGAGGTAAGGGCAAAAAAGAGTTTAAATTTTCTGTTTTTTCAACAAAAAAAGACTCTCTTATGCGGTCAATCAGCTTTATAGAATCTGGGGTTATGAGAATCCGCGCCAGTTCCACACCCGAAATAATAAACACAGATGCCCATATTGCCGAATCTTTGACATACCTGACATTGGCTACTATCGAATACTCATCGCGATTTGTTGAAGCATCAATGCTATAGCGTCCATTCAATGTGTGAATAGTATTAAAATTGTTGTTTACATAATTAATTACAGAATCGATGTTTGAGATGGGTATATTTTGCCGGGACACCCTTTGGGAGGTTTCACATGAAATACCAAGACACAACACAAATAGTATCAGAACCAGGTATTTATTCGTCATAATAATCGCCTGTTTCAATCTTTTTTAAAAGAAAAGATGAGCCTTGCCCAATAGAATTAGCTTTTTTCCAATATTCCAAGGCCTCCGTCTTCCGCCCTGCTTTATACAACACATCTCCATAATGCTCATATAATATCGCATCCTCTGAAGCCCGAGTCTTTATTGCTCTTTCAATATAACCCAGAGCTTCTTCATATCTTCCTAAACGGAAAAGTACCCAACCATATGTATCCAGAAAAGACGACTGCTCCTCCTCTATTTCCAGCGATTTTTTAGACATTTTCAGGGCTTTTTCTAGGTTTATATTACGTTCGGCAAGAGAATAAGCATAATTATTCAGGACTAATGCATTGAGAGAGTCCATTGTGATAACTTTTTCATAGTACTCATACGAACGATCATAATCCTTTATATATCCATATAAATCGCCCAAAGAAGCATATGCCGATTTCATAAGTTCTGGCGATTCCTCACCATATTTTACCGTTTTTTCCATCTCCGCAATTGCCAACTCATAGTTTTTATCTATGAAATAACCCAGTCCGGCGAAATAGTGTGGAAGAGGTTGAAAAGGAAATTCATTAGATGCTTTCTTGGCAAGTTGGTATAAATCCTTTTCTCGTTTAAGGTTATAATAGCATATCATTAAATTTTCAACAGATTGATATTGATAGGACCCCAAAGAAATTAACTTTTCATAAAAAATTGCAGCTTTTTCAAACTGGGTTTCAATATATAATACATCTCCACAAATTCGCTGTGCATCAGGATCTCCGGGATGGGTTGCAGCGACAATCTGAACCAGATCAACCAATTGCCTGTTTAATTCTGCGTCGTTTTGAGAATTTTCCAGCGGATATAAATTGACTATATAATTCATTTTACTTGATACAGGAACCTCTGGATTAGCAAATGCTTTTCTTAGGTATTTGTATGTTTCCTGTCTTTTACCCTTTTTATGATAATATTCTGCCAGGGTTAGATTGGCAATATCATCTAAAGAATCACACGCTAAAATTGACTCTAGTTCTTTTAATGCTTTTTTGTCCTGATTACGATCAAAATAATAGTTTGAAAGGAAAAGAGAAGCTTTTTGATTGCATGGTTGGGTTGATATAAAGTTGGCCAGTGTCTTTTCTGCATCTTTAAAATTGCCTAAGTAACGTAAAACATTAAATTTCTCGATTACAAGTTCTTCATCAGAAGGATTTTTACTTATAAGAATATCGATGACCTGCAAAGCATCTTTGTATCTTTTACTATCAATAAGCGCTTTTTTATATTGATGTAACATGCTTATTTTGTCGGGCCAGAGTGTAATAATTTCCTTTATCAGAGCAATAGATTTATCAATATCCCCAGCTGATTGATAAATATCAAGCCTTAATTTTTGGTAATAAAAGTTCATGGGATTAATACCTGCTGCTATCTCTGCATATTTACTGGCTTCTATGAAATTATTTTCCATGAAATAAATTCGGGCCAGTTCAAATGCAGCTGCATCGTGGCGCGGGTTGGTTGAAAGAATATCAATAAAAATAAATTTAGCAGTTTCTGTATCCCCATTCAATAGGAATTTAAGACCATTTAAATAATTACTTGTCTCAGCAGCATTTTTATCAAATTGATTCTTTATGGTATCTGTTTGTGAAAAAAGATTACCATAAGTGAAAATCAAGAATAACAAAATGGGTATTTTCTTCATGTTAAAACATTTATTTACCAGTATGACCAAATCCACCTTTCCCCCTAAGGGTTTCTTCAAGGCTTTCTTCTTCCTTCCATTGAATTTGAATGACTGGAGCAATTATCAATTGAGCAATCCTGTCTCCATTATTAATTTCAAAAGGCTCATTTCCAAGATTGATCAAAATTACCTGGACTTCTCCTCTATAGTCTGCATCAATAGTGCCAGGAGCGTTGAGGACAGTAATACCATATTTAGCAGCCAGCCCACTTCGAGGCCTGACCTGCCCCTCGTATCCAATTGGAATCTCAATAAACAAACCGGTTGGAACAAGGGCTCTTTGGCCCGGGGACAAAATCATCTTATCCCGAAGGTTGGCTCTTAAATCCATTCCTGCCGAATATTCAGTCTGATATTTGGGTAATTCGTTACCGGACTTATTAATGATTTTCAGTTGAAGCATGCTTTTCAGGTTTAGGGCATGCAAAGATATGCCATTTGGTATTAATAAAGAGGAAAGTGCTGTTAGCGCTACGATTTAGGAAGCCTTATGGTAAATACAGTGCCTTTTCCTGGCTCCGAGGAAAAATCAATTTCTCCTCCATGGTTGATTACAATGTTTCGGGATATGAAAAGCCCTAAGCCTGTCCCAAAGGCTTTGGTAGTAAAATTAGGCATAAAAATACGTTCTCGTTGTTCAGGAGCTATTCCTACTCCATTATCCTGAATGGTTATAGTAACATACTCTTGGGAGGTTAGGATACTGATTTTAATTATCCCTTCTGATTCATTTTTTATGGCTTGTCGTGCATTTTTAACCAGATTCTCAATCATACGGCCAATTTGGTATTTGTCAATTTTTATCCATACCGGAGCTTCAGGAAAATCAAATAGAAGTTTGCCATTAAAATCGGTTAAAGCCAGGTAGGTATTGCTTTTTATCACTCCAACTATATCTACTAATTCTGGTTTACTTGCAGGCCACTGTGCTAATTCCGAGAAAGTATTAGCCAAACGGGTAAGCTCCTCAATCTTTTCAAGTAAAGTGTTTGAAAAGACCTTAAATCTCTCTGCCCACTGTTGATCATTAGGTCTAAAGTTGCTCTCGAGAAACTGTAATTGTAATTTTATGGGAGTTAAGGGGTTTTTTATTTCATGTGCAATTTGCTTTGCGACATCTTTCCATGCAAGTTCACGTTCCTTCCTTCTCAATTCAAGAATAGCTGATTCTAATTCATCAACCAGGCGATTGTACATTTGAGACAGTTGGCCTATTTCATCTTGCCGCCTTACTTCTATTTTCTCATTACGCATTCCAATCTTTAGCCGTGAAATATTGTCTGACAGAAGTTTCAAGGGCTTAACAACGAAACCCGACAAAAGAAAAGCGAATGAAATGGCTACCAAAACAATAATAAGTATAAGACCGGCCATCATACTGGTATAAAACCTATATTCATTGTCTAATTCTGGCTTCCCGGCTACTACAGGGGTGCATCCTATGCCATATATATTTCTTCCGTTCCTTACAGGAAAATAAACAGCGTAATAGGAAAATCCCCCAAGTTTTTCTTCATGCATAAAATAAGGTAATCCCTCAACAATAATTTTCTGATAAGCCTTGTGATGTAAATGACCATTATAGTAGCGCTTGTCGGTTGCTTGAGGAATGGTTGAGAATTGCATCTGCCCGTCAATATTAAAATAAATAATATCCAGAAAATATATATTACTTAATTTTAATAGCCACTGCGATAAGAGATTAAAATCATTTAGTATTTCAAAATCTTTTTGCAATTTGGCATCTATCTCCAAACTGAGAGAATGAACCTTATCTTTTATATCACGCTGAGTCCATTGAAACAAAGAGTTAACATAGAAATCGTTTAGAATCAAACTCATAACAACCAATACTAACGTAACGATGCCTAAAATTCCTATTTGCAAGCGAACCCGCAAAAGCAAGATTAATTCTTTAATATGCTTTAAATCATACGTAATTATCAAGTAATACAAAAGCCCCAATATCAAAATTAAAAATATGATTACGGATGAAATTCCGATGAATTTAACCAAATTATTCTCAGAACGAGCAATTATAAGAGTTGTTTGCGTTTGATTATTAGTTAAATAAGTATACTGTGTTTGATTTTTGGTGAACTCGGCCATTGTTTCTTTGAAATCATGAAGCGAAACCAAGCGGTCAGGGAACCAGGCAGAACCCGAATATGAGATCAATTGCCCTGAACGATATCTTGCAAATGAATATCCTATTGTTTCTGATGCATTCCAGATTCCTTTATTATAGAATATATCAGCAAAACAGAATGAGGGAGAAAAGTTTGTATAAGAAAATTCAATAAAAATTGCAGCGGATTTCGTTTTTCGGTTGTCAGTCAGCAATTTTATACAACCAAGGTAGCCTTTTACATTATTCCCTTGCTCAATTGGAACGAAAAATTGATCACTATCAAAAATATTATCTGCCAATCCCGCAATACTTTTGAAATAGCCATAACAATTGTATTCATTCATTGAAGGACTAATCCTTATTTTATCATGAGTTGTACAAAAGGTTAGTGAAACCGAAAATTGTTTCCAGTTACCCGTTATATATTTGCTTATAAATAAGCTATCAGCTTCCTTTATTTTACTATCAAAGTAGTTTTTTATTAATACAGTGTCTTCACGAACTTTATTGGCTATTTCAAAGAAATCATTCATAAGAATTGGATCGCCCACCTCTATAGACTCGAGACGACTCAATAATAAAAATCTCCGATGCTTTTCATGTTTTTGCATCGCGTAAAATATTTGAATGGAAGCCAAGACCGAAAGGATAATTCCTGCGAAAAACAGAAATGGTAAACCAACTTTGGTTTCTTTTAATTTAATATTTTGAATTTTAAGAATTAGAGAAAAAGTAAGTAGAAGGGTCAATGCTATGATTGCAATAATTTCATACTCAATTATAAACCATATAATCAACAACCCTAAAAAAGTTAAAGAAAAAATGAATAACTTCTTGTCTTTATTTATATAGTAATATAATGAAGAAGATATTGCTAAAAATGCAACAATTAATGAAGCAATCAAAAGGTGATTAATAAGTGCAAATTTACCAGATGAATAATAACTGAGATGCCTTATAAAATCATAATCAGAAACAATGTCGTTAAAAAGGTATATTATAAACAAAAGCAATAAATAGTAATTAACTAATTCGAGTATATTGAGCTTTATATTATTTGAAATTGAATATTTGTTATACTTTTGATGAAATACATAAAAAATAATAATTAAAATTTGATTAAATAACTCATAATATGACAAATTAATAAACTTTAAACATAGGATGTATCTTCCATTGAATTCGACGCCCTCATACTCATAAAGAACAAAAATTAAATGATTAATAAATATTAATAACCATGGATAAAGAGTTAAAAAAATTATTTTGAATTTTCCAAGGTAATTTATCCATAGTTCTGTCAATAATGTGAGCCCGATTAAAATGGAAAGAGAAAATAAGAGTAGAAATAGTTCTTTCTCTTCAAACGGGTTTTGAAAGATCACATAACATGCATTGCAATAGTCCTTTATTGTAATTTTGATCGAATCAGGTAAAGGAGCATCAGAAATCTCAATCTTACCCAGAAATTTAAATCTTTGTGCAGGGCTATTCTTGAAAATCGTGTTTTCATCCAAAAAGGAATAATAAATTGCACTAATTCCAATAATTTTAGTCCCCGTAGTAGTATGGTTATTGAATGGGAAACACGCAAAAAAACCTTGAGGCGTTTTAATAAAACACGGCCTGGTTAAATGTTTGAGACTATCTCCATTGAAGTAAAATCTATTACCAAACTGAACAATTGTTTTTCCTGTAGTATCAATAATTATTAAATCTCTATCTTCATCAAGGTTGTAATTAAAGCCCAGTGGTGAGCCTAAAAGATTAAGAATATAAGCACTTTCTTTCTTCCAAAACTTCTCCTCTTTTGAAATTGTAAAAGTAAAGAAGGTTTTATTGAAGAGCACACTTTTCCAACTTAAAAATAAAAATATAGGGAATATGACCAGAAAGAGTCCTATTCCCATCCTCTTGATATGCTTCTTTATATCGTACATGATTTTGTTTCAGTTTTTTCTAACGAATAAAACTATACTTGAGTAATCCGATAATTTA
>DDBO01000067.1 GCA_002332755.1 Bacteroidales bacterium UBA2030
TATGCCAATGGCAAACGGTCTATTGAAGGTATCCCCGCCATAGTAGCCGGAATACCGCATTTGTTTCCGGTCGAATTTATAAACTCCCCCTACTCGTCAAACAAAATTTTGGCTTTGCCGCAATTATTAAAGAAAAGAGGCTATAGTTCAGTTTTTTATCACGGAGGCATCAATGGTACTATGCATTTCGACGCTTTTGCCCGAAAGGCCGGATTCGATGAATACAAAGGGATGAAGGAATATTCCGGTCCGCCTGCCTTCGACGGACAATGGGGAATATTCGATGAGCCCTACCTACGGTATGTAGCCAACGACATCGACCATTTAAAGGAGCCATTCTTTATAACCGTTTTTACCCTTTCTTCTCATCATCCTTATACTGTCCCTGACAGCCTGAAAGCCAGACTACCCAGCGGACCTCTAAAAATACAACAAAGCATAGCTTATGCCGACCTTTCTTTAAGGCGTTTCTTTGATGCCATAAAAAATAAACCCTGGTATCCTCACACCTTATTTATATTAACTGCCGACCATACCTCGGCAGGCTACCATCCTTTCTATAAGACCCTTGCAGGTCAATACAGTATACCTCTGGTCTTTTTCAAGCCGGCAGATACTCTTCCTCAGTTGCATAAAGCTACTGCCCAGCAAATGGACATCTTACCCTCCATTTGTGATTACTTAAACCTGAAAGATACTATTGTTAGCTTTGGTAATAGCGTTTTCGATACACTGAGTCCGGCTTATTCTATCAGCTACTTAAACAGCACCTACAATTTTTTTAAAAGCGATCGCGTTTTGCTTTTTGATGGAGAAAAGACCATAGGATGGTATGACCTGAAAAAGGATAGTTTGCAACTTAATATTCACAAAAACAGGGACATCATTGTAGAATCCGATGAATTATTACTTAAAAGCATCATCCAGCAATTCAACCACAGGATGCAAAGTAACCATCTAACCCCCTGAATCAACCTATGCAGTATATCGTTTTTATTATCAACCCAATTTCAGGGATACATCATCAAAGGAAAAAGAAGCTGGTAGAGCTGATGCCCCAAATACTTCCGAAAGATGATTTTCGGTATGAAGTGTTTTACACGCAAGGAAGGGGTGATGGGACGGCTTTAGCCAGAATGGCATTGTTGGAAGGAGCGAATAAAATCATAGCCGTAGGCGGCGATGGCACTGTTAATGAGGTTGCCCGGGCACTCACAGGCACTGATATTCCTTTGGGAATTATACCCTATGGCTCGGGAAATGGACTGGCCAATCATCTGAAGTTGCCTCGCAATCCTGAAGAAGCGCTTCGATTAATGGCTTTTGGAAATACTATTGCCATGGATACCCTTTGGCTTAATGACGAACTCGCTGTCAGTATAGCCGGAATGGGATTCGATGCTCGTGTAGCCAGAGAATATGCCCGGGAATCGCAGCGGGGATTTTTTACTTACGCCCGGATTGCAGTAAAAGAGTACATCACCTACCGACAAAGAGAATTTCATATCTCTGCTCCAGGAATAGATATCAGGCAAAGAGCCATGCTGCTCAGCATTGCTAACAGCGATCAGTTTGGCTATAACACAAGCATTGCTCCTGATGCTTCCATAACCGATGGATTGGCCGATATTACACTTGTAAAAAAAGTACCTTTCACCACGTTATTGATAACCGCCATACTCCTCTTTACCCGCAGAATAAATAAAAGTCGCTATGTGAATAATCTCAAACTCAAGGAGTGCACTATTACGCGCGAAAAAGGAAAATACATAAACATTGACGGTGAGCCCGTGAAAATGCCTCGCACAATTCACTTAAAGGTAGTACCTGCTTCATTGAGAATCATAGTACCTTAGCGTTTGAAATTTCAGAAGATGACAGATTATTTTAATGAAGAATTCTGGACCCACGATAAATTAGTGAAATTTATCGGGAAAGACGGTGATCGACTGAGAATAATTGAAGATATTATCAGCATTAAAACACAACAAGCTACCCTCAAACTAGCCTCAAAGCTTAACCCTGCCTCAATGTCAGATGAAGAGGCATTGAAGCTTGCAGAAAAATTATGGGAGCCGGAGACTAAACCCAATCAGTTAAAAAAGATATTGGTTTATCTGGCATTCAGAAGCAATGTGCAAACATTCCGGATGCTTGAGAGATACAAAGAAAATCCGCACCCCAGTGTAGAAGAAATGGCCAGGTTTTGTTACTACATCTCAAAAATAATTCTCGAAGGTGAACTTAGTGACCAGCCTCTAGGGCTCATTTCCACTGGTTTAGGAGGTAAAAACAAAAAACTCAGGTTTTTTTTCGTTATTTTCCCCGCTCAAAGTGAAACTTTCGACAAAACACAGTTAAAAATAATTGACAATGAATGGAAAGCCATATGCACCAAGTACGATATTGAAACTGAAAAAAAGTCGAGAGGTAATGAGTATGTCGCTTTCACTGTCTTAACACCCTATCAGCACGACTTCTTTGAGGTGCTTAAAGAATTTGTAGGCGAATGCAACCTTTACGGCAACTTTATTCTCCCAAAGATGGTGATTACCAATATTAAAATATTGAAAAAGAAAAAGATACTAAAAATCCGGGAGAGATTCTTAAATGATCCGGAATCGGATATTACTAATGAACCATTTTAATCTAAATTTTAATTTTGCTTTTCTATTGAATTAACCTATTCAAAATCATGAAAAAACTATTTTACCAAACCCTTTTGCTTGTAATCGTAGGAGCATGGTCTTTTGAATTGAATGCCCAGAGCGTTTTTGAAAAAGGCGCCTGGTTTTGCAGCCAGAAAGCACAACACAGCTACCGGATGACCCCTCAGACCGGTGATGGATATTTCCCTAAATCATTCGATGTGGTGAAATACGACCTCGATATAGACATCTGGCAATGTTACCAATTCCCATATCCTCACAACTTCAATGGAAATCTTATAATTACTCTCAGGGCAGATAGTGTCTTAAATTCACTTACCCTGGATGCTTCAAACTATTCTATCGACATCCTCTCGGTGAGCCAGTCAGCAATTGGCTTTAATCACGCTAACGATAAACTCACGATCACCCTGAATCGCGACTATCAGCCTGGTGAAGAATTCCAGGTGGGTATCCGGTACTTTCATAAAAACGTGGAAGATTATGCCTTTTATGTGAAAAACGGATGGGTGTTTACCGATTGCGAACCTGAAGGCGCCCGCAAGTGGTTTCCTTGCTATGATAGTCCCTCTGACAAGGCAAAATGGAAACTCAGAGCCAAAGTCCCCGCAGGTGTGAAGTTAGGCAGCAATGGCGATTTGGCAGATTCTACCCGTGTGGCCGATACAATCTGGTACACATGGCAAAGTGAGGAAAATGTTGCAACCTACCTCAATGTCATCTCTTCAAGAGTAAACTATAATCTCGACATTATTAATTGGGTTAATCCTAATAATCCCTCTCAGGTGGTTCCTATCAGGTTTTATTACAATCCGGGAGAAGATCCAAGCTTCATCAAGAGCATCATGAATAACCTGACAACTTTCTATAGTCAGACTTTTTGTGATCATCCGTTCACAAAAAACGGTTTTGCTTCGCTAAATGACGAATTTGCCTGGGGAGGCATGGAAAATCAAACATTGACAAGCCTGTGTCAAAACTGTTGGAGCGAAATGCTTGTTGCTCATGAATTTGCTCATCAATGGTTTGGCGATATGATAACTTGCGCAACCTGGGCTGATATCTTTCTGAATGAAGGATTTGCCACATATAGCGAGAGTTTATGGTTAGAAAATACTCAAGGGTATGCCGCTTATAAGCAAGATGTTCTTTCCAATGCCAATTATTACCTAAGTTCAAACCCGGGTTGGGCCATTTCAAACCCCGACTGGGCTGTAACCACTCCTTCTACCAGTGTACTTTTCAATTATGCCATTACTTATTGTAAAGGGGCAGCAGTATTACATATGCTACGCTACACCATTGGCGATTCCCTCTTTTTTGAGGTGTTGCACCAATATGCCTCCAATCCGCTTTTAAAATATGAATCAGCTACAATCCCTGATTTCATCAATGTTGTAAACACGGTAACAGGTCAGGATTATCAGTGGTTTTTCGATGAATGGATTTATGCCCCCAATCATCCCCTTTACGCCAATACTTACAGCTTTGATCAGTTGCCCGATGGATCCTGGGCAGTTTATTTCCAAGCTACCCAAACCCAGACGAATACAGTTTTCTTTAAAATGCCCCTGGAAATTCGCATTTTAGGAATGGATGGGCTGGATACTACCTTCAGGGTGATGAATGAATACAATAATCAGCCTTTTATGTTTGTGGTGAATAAGAAACCGCTGATGTTGAAATTTGATCCTAACAACGATATCGTTTTGAAACAATCGGGTTTGATGGTTGGCACACAAGAAATGAATCACAAGAGTTTCAGAGCATATCTGGAAGGAACTCCTGCTCACGGTTCAGCTGCTCGTTTGATGATTGAATCCCCCAAAGCATTACCATGCCAGGTAAATCTTATTGACCTGTCTGGTAAAGTGATAGCTCGTTCGTATAAGGGATATCTTAATCCGGGTTTGAATATCATTAATATGGAACTTCAGGAAATCAAAGCCGGATCGTATATACTGAATATTGAAACGCCGGAATATACCCAGCGGTTAAGATTCCAAAACCTCAAGTAGGATTTGGAGATATAAAACATAGCTGTATCTTTGCAGCGTATTCTTCAGGGCAGGGTGAAATTCCCGATCGG
>DDBO01000046.1 GCA_002332755.1 Bacteroidales bacterium UBA2030
TATCCCGGTAGAAATTTACAAATCCCAAAACGCCTTTATCCTGTTTAGAGCTTATAAATGTAATTATAGAACAACTCCTTACAAATAAAAGTTACTTTTTATTCAGGTTAGGATTCTGGCACAACAGATAAGGCCAGATATTCAAATCATTTACATCAACAATATAAATTTGGCATTTGACTCTATAAAGACTATATCAATCTTGTTTTATATTTTGAGGTTTATCCTGGCCCCAGAAATTGAGCATTAAAAAAGGGAGGGCTACTCCTTGATTTGCAGCCCTCCCTTATTAACCCGTTGCAGGATATCAATCCTTTAATAATTAAATAACAATACGACTCACGTCACTGGGTTTTATATCAATGTATTTTCATAAGCACCACACCATGCGAAGGAACCACGAATTCCTTTTCCTGATTATATGTTCCGGCTGACTGCTGGCGCCAGACATCACGCAGGGTACCCTGAGGTCGAAGGCCGGCCTTGGAGAAGTTCAGCCTATAACTCATTGTCTTTTCCCCCAGGTTAAAAATACCAAAGGCTTGCGTACCGTCAGAGAGTTCTTTTACCCACACCTGAATATCACCATCTACTAATGCCTGACGGGCCTGATAACCCAAGGGGTCCTGGTCGAGTGCCAAAACCTCATCGTTGGTAAGTAAATTAAGGGTGAAATCGTCCAGCGTTTTTAGATCGCAGCCGATAAGCAAAGGGGCTGAGAGCAGGCACCAAAGTGAAATGTGGGTATATTGTTCGTCGGGAGTAAGCCGTGTGGGATGTAAATTGGGTCCCCAGCCCACATTGCCAACTACCAACATATCGGGATCGTTCCAATGGCCAGGCTTAGCATAAGGTTGGTTTTCAACCTGACTGAAACCTATCTCCTTCAGACTTTCCCAGGTATCGGTAATATCGCCAGTTGTACGCCACAAATTGCCACCCACTTCAGCTCCCCAACGCCATACTTTGCTCATTCCATACTGGCACAGGCTGTAAACAATATCCCTATCCACCTGATCCAGCGCATAACGCATCACAAAATAGGGCTTTTTACGCTCAGGCAATGAGGTATCTTTCGCAATTCCATCGTAAGAGCACCAGTCGTATTTCAGGTAATCGACTCCCCACTGGGCGTAGCTGCGGGCATCGTTGAGTTCGTAACCGTAGCTGCCTGTATATTGGCCACAGGTAAGAGGACCCGGACTGCTATAGATACCAAATTTTAATCCGAGAGAATGGATATAATCTCCCAGGCGTTTCATATCGGGGAATTTCTCGTTGGTAAGGATATTTCCCTGAGCGTCCCTTTTGGGTTCTTTATCGCGGTGAATTTCCCAGCCATCGTCGATGTTGATATAAGTCCAGCCGTGATCGCGCAGCCCTTTTTCGACATACATATCAGCACTTGCTTTCACTTTTTCTTCATCCACACTCAGGCCCCAGCAATTCCAGCTATTCCATCCCATCGGGGGTGTAAGGCAAATCTGTTTTCCCACACGAATGGTAAATTCCTTTGAGGCCTCGCCAAAATCGTTGATAGCATGAAAAACCATTTTGTAATCCCCTTCCTTATCCAATTTACCCGTGATGATACCTGTATTTGGATCAAGCACCAAACCGGCCGGTAATTTTTCAACCCTGTATTTTATGGGTTTCTTACCGGTAACAGGAATAGTATAAAGAAAAGGTCGGCCGGGTCTTACTCCGGTAATCACCGGGCCATTGATACGGGGAGAATCAGGAGCCGGAGGGGTTAGAATGTACGGTGTTTCTTCTTTGAATTTTAGCTCCTGCTTTTCTCCCTTGATTTCGAATTCATACTCCACAACCAAAGAATGGTCGGTTTGTGGCAATGAGATTTCTATCCGTTTTTCTTCTCCCGGTTTGAGTGTAATGCTGTATTTTTTTTCCCGAAGTTCTTTGCCTGAGGTTTTATGACTAACTTCCAAATCAAACTCCCCGTTCAACTTATATACCGAAGACAGGTTTTTCAAATAAACGTTTTTTACCAGTTGATTTCCTTTAAAAGCGAAAGCCTCTCTGCCAAAATCAACCATTAGATAATCGGTAAGGCGAGTAAGCCTGAGTGTTTGGTCACCGGTATACATACCTCCCTGTCCTCCTTCATCATATACACGTATGGCGAGAACATTCTCAGCGTCCCACCGAATGAGCTGACTATTGAGAGGGATTTTGTAAGACCGCTTTCTATCCCAATAATTGGTAGGGGCCTTGATAAAAGACATATCCTCCTTTTGGGCATCGGTTGCAGCAAAGCCATTCACGCCAATCAGATGGCCATTAAGGTAAGTCTGGTCGAAATTGTTGATTTTTCCAAGATAAATAAGCAAAGAATCTTTAAGGTAAGCTGATTTTTTGAGGGAAGAGGGAATAGTGAATTTTAGCCTGAACCATGCAAACCCATCATAGGGGTCGTACCCTTGCTGTTCCCAGATTCGGTCAACGGAAATAGCTGCCCATCCCGAATCATCAAAATCAAAAGCAGCCCATGAAAGGTTGTCGCCCTTGGAAAATTTCCATCTCTGGTTCAGTGGAATTTCATTTTGCCCAACGAGATGAAATACACTTAACAGAAAAAAGAATAAAATAATGCGTTTCATTGGTTTATTAGATTTTATTTGGCATTTCAAAAATATGGATTAAATCGAGATGATTTCTTCCTGGTCGGGGAATAAATTTTTAAATGAGTAGGCATCAGGGAGCAACGTATCGTTAATTTTGCAAAATGTAATCCACCCAAATTGCCCGACCCTTGAAAAAGATTTATTCATTCTTTGTCTTTTTTGTTTTCTTTCAGACACTTATATCCCATACGCTTTTTGCGCAACGACAATTAAGTACGCGGTCGGATAAAGCAGAGAAGGCATATTACCGTGGGTCGGATTGTTACAACATGAAAGAGTTGAAGTGCGCCGAGGAAGAATTTCGGAAGGCAGTCAAGGCAGATGAGCGATTCAGTGAGGCGTGGATAGTGTTGGGTGAAGTATTGGCAGATCAAGAAAAATACAACCAAGCCCTGGAAGCCTTCCAGTCGGCCATTAAGCTGGGACGCACCTATTATCCGGAGGTACTTTATTTCATGGGAACCCTTGAGCTTAAGTTAGGTGAATACGAAAAGGCAAAGAATCATTTCAATGAGTTTTTAGCCACCAATCCCACGTCTCCGCGGCGTACAGCCATGGCTCAACGGCAATTAGCCGATTGTGAGTTTGCCATTCAAGCCATAAAAAATCCGGTACCCTTCAATCCTATAAATCTTGGTCCGGAAATTAACTCAGAATATTCGGAGTATTTTCCCTGCCTGACGGTGGACGACCAGATGATGTTATTCACCCGGCGTATTCCATCCAAAGAAATACCAGGCCGGGAGCAGGAAGATTTCTATGTATCTCGAAAAATAGAAGGGAAATGGTCGAAAGCAGAATCCATTGGAGCACCGATCAATACGAGATACAATGAGGGAGCCCCAACCCTGTCGCCCGATGGTAGTTATTTGATATTTACAGCATGTGCAGCGCAGGGCGATTATGGTGCAGGGCGCGAGGGTTATGGCTCGTGCGACTTATTCCTCTCGCGAAAAATGGGGAATAACTGGAGTGAACCCCGAAACATCGGATTTCCGGTGAACACTTCGAAATGGGAAACTCAACCTTCGTTTTCAAGTGATGGGCGAACGCTCTACTTTGTTCGCGGATACACCGATAGCCGGGGCTATTATAATCAGGATATCTATGTAACACAGTTGCAGGATGACGGAAGCTGGAATGAACCCACCCCATTACCCGATTACATCAACAGCCCGGGAAATGAGGAGAGCGTATTTATACATCCTGACGGTCAAACCTTATATTTCTCTTCGGATGGTTGGCCAGGAATGGGAGGAAAAGACATATACATGTGCAGAAAGCAGGTGGATGGGACCTGGTCGGCTCCGGTAAATCTGGGTTATCCCATCAATACCGCCAACGACGAAAACAGTCTGGTAGTGTCGGGTGACGGTCGTTTTGGCTTTTTTGCTTCAGATCGTCAGGGCGGTTACGGCAAACTCGACCTATATTACTTTGAAATTCCGGAAAGCAAGAGACCTAAACCCCTTACCTACCTTAAAGGTACGGTTTTCGATGCAAGCGACGGCCATAAACTCGGAGCACGCTTCGAGCTTATCGATCTGGCCACAGGACAAACGGTGGTTTCATCAACTAGCGATCCAGTGGATGGTACTTTCCTGGTGGCCTTACCCGCTGGCAGCACTTATGCCCTCAATGTGAGCCATCCCAGTTATTTATTTTATTCTGACCATTTTGATCTCCAGGGAAATTTCACTGCGCTAAATCCTTTCCTCAAAGACGTACCCTTGCAGCCTGTAAGTGTGGGACAGGAAGTTGTGTTAAAAAATGTATTCTTCGATACCGACAGTTACCAACTCTTGCCTGAGTCGAAGACCGAACTCGACAGGCTTGCAAAACTTTTACTCGACAATCCCGGAATGTGTATCGAAATAGCCGGACATACCGATAGCCAGGGTGGAGAAGCTCACAACCTGGAGCTTTCACTCAACCGGGCTAAGGCAGTATTCGACTATCTGACCTCCAAAGGGATTCCATCCGAAAGACTTACTTACAAGGGTTATGGGAAAAATCGCCCCATCGACACCAACGAGACACCAGAAGGTAGAGCCAACAACCGACGAACAGAATTTAAAGTTACCCGAATATAAAGCCTATGGAAACAACCTGGTTTACTAACGAACAATGGATTTATACCTATATCATCATACCTTTTCTGATATTTATTGCTCGAATAAGCGATCAAAGCATCGGCACCCTGCGTTTGATATTTATATCAAAGGGATACAAGAACCTGGCGCCACTCATCGGATTCTTCGAGGTTATCATCTGGATTTTGGCCATACGCCAAATCTTTCAACATCTCGACAACTGGGTTTGCTATATCGCCTATGGGGCAGGATTTGCAACCGGAAATTATATTGGAATACTGCTTGATGAAAGGCTTTCGTTAGGCAATGTTCTTGTAAGAGTTATTCCCCGCTTCGATACGACCAACCTTATAAACGATCTTTCGGCTCATGGCTACGGTCTTACAGTAATGAATGCAGAAGGGAAAAGCGGTCCGGTAAAAATTATTCTCACTATCATACAACGCAAAGAACTTCCCGCAGTTATTGAAATTATCAACCGGCACAATCCCAATGCATTTTATACCATCGAAGAGGTAAAAGCCGTAAACAAAGGGGTTTTTAAGCAGGCTAATAACACCAGTCTTTTCAAGGCACTCATTTGGGGCCCTAAAAAAATGAAATAACCCTGCTGAACAAAACTATAAATAAAACCTTTAACGATTTAAATTGTTAGACAATGGGTTTTTCCAGCCCAGAGGATAACCCTATCTTTGCAACCCCAAAAACTGGTGTGTCCGGTTTGTAGCGGACCACATAAAAACACAAACAGAATGATTAACATTACATTACCCGACAACAGTGTAAGACAGTACCCTAAAGGAGTGACGGGGCTTGAAATCGCCAAGAGTATCAGCGAGGGCCTCGCCCGTAAAGTGCTTTCCGTAAAAGTAGATGACGAAGTGTGGGATGCTACGCGCCCCATCACCCGCGATGCCCGTATTAAATTGTTAACCTGGGACGATGACGAAGGAAAGGCCACAATGTGGCACTCTTCGGCACATCTGATGGCTGAGGCTATTGAAAGCCTGTATCCCGGAGTGAAATTTGGCATTGGTCCCGATATCGAAAATGGTTTTTATTACGACATCGACTTTGGAGATTATCAAATTTCGAGCGACGATTTTCCCAAGATTGAAGAAAGAATGCTCGAATTTGCCCGACAAAATCAAGCCTTCAAACGTAGGGAAGTTAGTAAAGCAGAAGCCCTTGAATATTTTTCACGAAAAGGAGATGAATATAAAATAGAGCTTATCAACGAGTTGGAAGACGGCTCGATCACATTTTACGAATCAGGGCAGTTTACCGATTTGTGCCGTGGACCGCACTTGCCTGATACCAGCCCCATTAAGGCTGTAAAATTACTGGCAACAGCCGGAGCTTATTGGAGGGGTGACGAGAAACGCAAAATGCTGACGCGTATTTATGGCATCACTTTCCCCAAGGCCGATATGCTTAAAGAATACCTCACGTTATTGGAAGAAGCCAAGAAACGCGATCATCGGAAAATCGGCAAAGACCTCGACCTATTTCATTTTTCTCAAAAAGTAGGCAACGGACTCCCGCTTTGGACTCCCCGTGGAGCCATGCTCAGGGAGCGACTTACCGATTTTCTCAAGCGTGAGCTTTATCGCAGAGGGTATTTACTGGTGGCAAGCCCTCATATCGGAAACGTAAATCTATACAAGACATCGGGCCATTACGAAAAATATGGAGCTGATTCTTTCAGACCCATCACCACACCCGAGCCGGGCGAAGAGTTCATGCTTAAACCTATGAATTGCCCGCATCATTGCGAAATTTATAACCGCAAACCGGTTTCATATAAAGAACTTCCCTTGCGTTATGCAGAATTTGGCACTGTTTACCGCTATGAGCAGTCAGGCGTGTTGCACGGTCTTACCCGGGTTCGCGGATTTACACAGGATGATGCCCATATTTTCTGTAGGCCCGATCAGCTTAAAGAAGAATTTTTGGGCGTAATAGATTTAGTACTATATCTTTTTAAGGCTTTTGAATTCAAAGAATTCATTGCACAGGTTTCATTACGCGATCCCAATAACAAAACCAAGTATATTGGAACTGACGAAAATTGGGAGAAGGCGGAAAAGGCAATTATAGAAGCGGCTATCGAAAAAAACCTCAACCCTGTGCTTGTTCCCGGAGAAGCAGCCTTTTATGGACCCAAGCTGGATTTTATCGTAAAAGATGCCATCGGCCGAAAATGGCAGCTCAGCACTATTCAGGTTGACTATAATCTGCCGGAACGATTTGAATTAGAATACATTGGAGCGGATAACCAGAAACACCGCCCCGTAATGATACACAGGGCGATCTTTGGTTCCATTGAAAGGTTTGTGGCGGTAATGATAGAACACACGGCGGGCAAATTCCCGGTATGGCTTGCTCCGACACAGGCTATCGTATTGCCTGTCAGTGAAAAATATCATGAATATGCAGAAAAAGTTTTAACTTTGCTAAAAAATTACGATATTCGCGCCCTCATTGACGACCGCAATGAGAAGATGGGCAGGAAGATCAGAGATGCTGAGCTTCAGCGTGTTCCATTCATGCTGGTAGTCGGTGAGAAAGAACAGAATGAAGAAACCGTTGCCGTAAGGCGACAGGGTAAAGGCGACCTGGGAAGCTTTACAGTAGCGGATTTTGCAGCCTCTGTTCAACAGGAAATCAAAGAGACCATTGGAGAGTAATATCCCAAGGGGTCATTCATGCAATGTTTAACTAAACTGAGTTGAGGAGGAAAATCTATAGCTGCCTTGAACAAAAAGCCTGAACCTGGAAGACAGGCAAACAAACAGGAAGACGCATACAGGGTAAACGAAAGAATCAAAGCCCCTGTGGTAAGGGTAGTAGGCGAAAACATTGAACAGCGGATTCTTCCCATAAAAGAAGCGCTGGATCTTGCCTACGAGATGGGTCTCGACCTGGTGGAAATTGCTCCCACTGCTAATCCGCCGGTATGTAAACTTGTAGACTACAGCAAGTTTATGTATGAGCAAAAGAAGAAGCAGAAGGAGATGAAAGCCAAGTCGGCCAAAATTGTGGTCAAGGAAATCAGGCTTGGGCCAAACACCGACGACCACGACTTTGAGTTTAAGCTCAATCACGCCCGGAAGTTCCTTGAAGAAGGGGCTAAAGTAAAGGTGGAAGTATTCTTTAAAGGACGCACCATTGTTTACACCGAGAAAGGCGAAATTATCCTTCTGAAGTTTGCCGCAGCTCTTGAAGATGTAGGAAAGGTAGAGAACCTCCCCAAACTGGAAGGCAAACGCATGTATATAATGATAGCACCCAAAAAATAGAAACCTTTAAATACCAAACATACGATGCCCAAGATGAAGTCGAAATCCGGTGCAAAGAAACGTTTCAAATTCACCGGAACTGGTAAAATCAAACGCAGTCATGCATTTAAAAGTCATATTCTGACCAAGAAAACGACTAAGCGCAAACGCCGGCTCACCCACGAGACTCTCGTTTCGAAAGCCGATTTCAGGAATGTAAAAGAAATGCTTGCCTGCTAAGGAAAATCAAAATTAATGTCAAACCTTGCGTTCAGCTCCAAAGATTCTGACAAACAGAACGCTGACGCAAACAAAATCAAACAAAATGCCACGTTCAGTTAATTCAGTAGCATCACGCGCCAGAAGAAAAAAGATCCTGAAAAGGACGCGCGGTCAGTTTGGCCGTAGGAAGAATGTCTGGACCGTAGCGAAAAACTCATGGGAAAAAGGTCAGCTTTATGCTTACCGCGACCGCAAAGCCAAGAAACGCAGTTTCCGCGCTCTGTGGATAGCCCGTATCAACGCTGCAGTCCGTCAGTACGGCCTGTCTTACTCCCAATTTATGGGAAAACTGGCTAAAGCCAATATTCAGCTCAACCGCAAAGTATTGGCCGACCTCGCAATGAACAATCCCGAGGCTTTCAAGGCTGTGGTCAACCAGTTGTAGGCCCTGCTGAAAACAAGCTTTGCTGCGGCCCTTGTGAATGCACAGGGGCCGTTTTTTTTATCTTTGCCCCATGACTATTGAAGAAAGATATCAGAAGTTTATTGCGTGGTTCAGCGAAAATATGCCCAGGGCCGAGACAGAACTGGTTTATTCCAATCCTTACGAATTAATTGTGGCCGTTATCCTCTCTGCACAGTGCACGGATAAAAGGGTAAACCAGATTACGCCGGCCTTTTTCCAACGTTTTCCAACGGCAGAGAGCCTTGCGGATGCCTCGCAGGCAGAGGTTTATAAAATTATTAAATCCTGCTCCTATCCCAACAACAAGGCCAAAAACCTCATCGGTATGGCGCAAACCCTTGTATCTGAATTTAATGGAATTGTGCCCGACGATGTTGATGAACTCCAACGATTGCCGGGTGTGGGGCGCAAAACTGCCAACGTTATTGCTTCAGTAGTATTCCGTAAGCCCGCCATGGCTGTAGATACGCATGTATTCAGAGTTGCGGCACGTATTGGGCTTACCCGTAATGCAAAAACACCTTTAGAGGCTGAAAAACAACTCGTAAAATATATCCCTGAAAAACACATTCCGGATGCCCATCATTGGCTTATCCTTCACGGCAGATATATTTGTGTAGCCCGCAAACCCAAATGCGAGATTTGTGGCATAAATGATATATGTCAGTTTTTCGCAAAAAAAGAAAAATCGACTATTGATACGCCTTCTCTAAAAAGTAAAAATAAATAAATGAAAAGTCAGGAAAATTTAACATGCACCTCCCCTACCCGCGTGCATAGTAATCTGTTGCTTTTTCTTCTCGTTTTGGCATTCAATGGTTTTTCACAATCGCTCCCTGAAAGTATTTTGTTTACCTCAGGCGAGCAGGGAACAGCTTGTTACAGAATTCCCGCGTTATGTACAGCTCCGGATGGAAGCTTGTTGGCTGTAGTCGACCAGCGCGTACCTTCCTGTGCCGACCTTAATTGGAATGTCAATATTAACCTTGCCCTGCGAAAAAGCAAGGATAATGGAAAGACGTGGGGAAACATGCGGATAATTGTTGACTTTCCCGATGGAGAATCAGCTTCCGACCCATCGTTCATCGTCGACCGCATCGAAAGTAAAATATTTCTGTTTTTTAATTATATGAACCATAACAGCCAACCCAGGGAATACCGGCACATGGTAATGTATAGCAGCGATAATGGAGAAACCTGGAGCTTACCGAAGGATATTACCGAAGAAATCTGCAGTCGTGAAATGAAAGGATATTTTCGTTTCATCACCTCCGGAAGGGGCATTCAGACTTCGGACGGCACCCTGTTGCATACCCTTGTAACTCTGGAAGATGGAGTCTATATTATCGCAAGTAAAGACCATGGTAAAAGCTGGTTCCGATTGCCCACGGCCATACATCCTGCCGACGAGACTCAAATAGCCGAATCTGAGGAAGGCCATTGGATTCTCAGCGCCCGGGTCAACCGTGTGGGATACAGAATCACTTATATTTCAAAAGATAATGGCCAATCGTATACAACCATTGTAGATACGCTACATCCCGACCCCGGGTGTAATGCCGGATTTTTAAAAATAAAGATTCAGGATAAAACTTACTTTTTCCTATCGCATATTCACCATCGAAACGAAAGAAAAGGATTGCAGGTGTGCTGGAGTAGCGATGGATGCCAAACGTGGCAGGAAGGTACTATCCTTTTTGATGGCTCAGCCGCCTATTCTTCGATAACCTTACTCCCTGAAAACCAGCTTGGCATACTTTACGAGAAAAATGACTACAGCCAGATTTGTTTTAAAACCCTATCAATCGATGAAATAATTGATAAGACAGAGCATCCCCTAAATATTAAATCACCTCCACACCATTAGCCCTGACAGGTTGTGAAAGCATCCAATTATCGGCAGCAATCTGATCCTTAAAGCACTGCGTACGATAAATCGTGCGTCGCAGGATTTCGTTGCTGTGATATTTCAACCATTGGTGACGCACATCCACATATCTGGTAACCCATTCCTTTTCGTTGCCCCCGGCTGAGGGTACTTTTTCACCAAAACGACGTCGCAAAAAGTCGGGTACACGGCCGGAGTGAATATAACTATCGTAAATCACAAGCAAAGCCAAAGGGAGGGTAAAACCATTGCTTTCGAAAAATGTTTGGGCCGGAGCAAAATACACTTCCTCAAAAAATACATCCTGAACCAGGCGCATGACGGGGTCGTTGCGGGCTGCATCCCTGAGAAGTTTTTTAAATTGGGTATTGTCACTGAGAGGCTCCTTTCCAATGATATCAAGCCATGATAACAGGGCTTGGGCATATTGTCCTGCTCGGTCGCAATACATTTTAACAAGCTTGCGTAAGTTACCGAATTCCGTAGTTTGACTGCGTCCATAGGTTATCTGAGGCCTGCCTCCCGGTCCGTCGTTCATAACCACAAGAAGATCATAACGCCCCTCGGGTGTACCTGTCTCGAAAACATTTACCACCTTTTCTATTTTACGCTTAATTTCGGGCTGAATCATAAAAATAAATCTCTGGTTTTACACTTTGGCAAATTCCATCAAGCGGTTATTGGTTATCAATCCAAGTACTGGTTCGGAAGGTTTACCACTATGGGTAACAAAAACATCCTGGCATTCAGGAATAGCGTCCATGGCTTTTTTGGCGTCGAGCAGGGTAGCCGATTCCGGCACAAAAGTGAAACCCTTGTACATCAAAGCCTTAACAGCATCAGTGGCTTTTTCTTCCATATCCTTGAGGGTAAGGTCTACGGAACCCCGCGAGACCTGGGTTAGCCCAAGTGAAATCTCAGCCAGAAACCGGAAAAAAGTGGTTCGATGAATCATATATTTCAATGATTTGTCTTTGTTAAAGATAGCATACCTGTTATAGTCTCTGAACTTTTCGTCGGCCAGGATATCATTGATAGTGCGCTGCAGCGACTCTTCGTAGTCGAGGTAGACAATTTTTTCCAGCGGCAACATAGCCTCCTTTACTGATATGGAAGCAATTTTCTCTTCAGGCTTCATCGAACGAATAATGTTTTGATAAGACTGAGTAGCAGCTTCAAAATTCTCGCGGCTGAAATAAAACGCCAGTATGGTACCAATCCATGTACCCCAAAGCGGGAGAAGTGTTTGTGCAACAAACTCCAACCCCGACCGGGGTTCTTTACTGGTTCTCATCGCCTCTACAGCTACGTAAACAGTGGCGCCCAAAATCACGAGGGTTATTAATAATGCAATTATGTTGCGGGCTTTCCACGACTGGTAAAAAACAGGTTCTTTGTTCTCTTCCATGGTTTTAGGGTTTTAAAAAGGTTTAATCCATTGAATAAAGTAATCGGTAAGAAAATTAATTGCGGCATTGGCAGCTTTTTGGGCCGCTGCCTTAGCTATGGCATGGATTGCTATTAGCTGTGCCTCGAGCAAGCGTCCTTCATCTTCCAGCTCTTCCCTCATCTGGTCTGCAGTGATAATTTTATCGGCATAAAGCCTGGCAATCTCCGTGAGTCTCTTTTGGCGTCGTTCCGTAAAACGGGTAGCATAGGTTTTTACCTCATCCACCCCGGCTGAAAGATGGCCCTGCATGGCTTGAGTAAGGCCTTTTATAATTTCTTCGAAGTTTATATTCATGATTTTTAGGGTTTTTGATTTTTTAATTCTTTGGATTTTTCAACACTCAACAGGGCAATGAAATATTCTGCCAAGCGGTCGCGATGGAGTGGAAGTAGCGCGGGAGGATAAAAGTTATTTTTTTGATGCTGTTGCTTGTATTTTATAAATGTCTCGAGCAGAAGAGAACATATTTCGGAAGATTCGCGATTCAACGGATGGGCTTCAGCCATCAGCCGAAGCTGACGAATTTCAAGTTCGGCATTATTCCAATTATCCGAAAAGGTCGAGTATTGTATCTGTGAAGTATCTGCCGACATAAGTTGCAGATAAAAAGCATCTACCACCAGGGCAGTTTCAAGAACATGTTCAATAAAAACCTCATCCCGGTCAGCGATCAAGCTTACCCGGCAGGAATTAAAAACAAGCACAATGGATAAACAAACCCACGCTCCACACTTTGTGACGGCAAAAGTCTTTTTTATCCGGGAAAAATAGTGCCCTGTTGCAGGGTGGCTATTAATAGTAAGCATAAGGGGAGTTTTAGATTTAAAACCTCCCGTTGTCAGCAGCACTACAAAAGTAATACAATAATTTTCGATTTCATCTAATCTATAAAAATATTTAATAAAAATCAATAAGACCTTTACCAGATTAACCCAATATTAAGGCTGAGTTTACATTTAAACTTACTTTTGCACCCAAAAAACAAACATGCGATACCATACAGATTTTTTGGTAATAGGAAGTGGGATAGCAGGTTTAAGCTTTGCCTTGAAGGTAGCTCAAAAGGGGAAAGTGCTGATAGTCACCAAAACCCGGGCTGATGAAACTGCCACACGTTATGCTCAAGGGGGCATAGCAGCGGTGATGTATACCCCCGACACTTATGAAAAACACATTCGCGACACCATGATAGCCGGCGACGAGCTGAATGACCCGGAAATCGTGCGAATTACAATCACCGAATCGACGGCGAGGGTAAAAGAATTGCTCGAATGGGGTGTTGATTTTGATCGAACGGAGTCGGGGCGATTCGATTTAGGCAAAGAAGGAGGGCACTCGGAGTACCGTGTTTTACACCACAAAGACCAGACAGGGCTGGAAATTGAAAAAACCCTTCTCAAAAGAGTTCTTGAACATCCCAACATAACGATTTGGGAAAACCACTTTGCGGTTGACCTTCTTACGCAGCATCACCTGGGCATAGAAGTAAACAAACGCACACCAGATATTACATGCTTCGGCGCTTATATTCTTGATATAGAAACCAACGAAATCAAAACCGTATTGGCCAAGGTTACTTTACTGGCCACCGGTGGTGCAGGAAACGTATATAGCTCAACCACTAATCCACCCATAGCAACGGGAGATGGAATAGCCATGGTACATCGGGCTAAAGGCGTTATCGAAAACATGGAATTTATTCAGTTTCACCCGACTGCACTTTTCAATCCTCCGGAACGCCCGTCATTTTTAATTACTGAAGCGCTCAGAGGGTTTGGAGCTGAATTGCGCAATCAGAAAGGGGAAGCCTTTATGAAAAAATATGACCCCAGAGGCTCATTGGCTCCTCGTGACATCGTAGCCCGAGCTATTGACAACGAGATGAAAATTCATGGCGACGAATTCGTGTATCTAGATTGCCGTCATCTCCCCAAGAATGAACTTATCAACCATTTTCCCAACATTTATGCAAAATGTCTGACCATTGGCATCGATATTACGCATACTATGATACCAGTGGCACCTGCAGCGCACTATGTATGTGGAGGCATTAAAACCGACCAGTGGGGCCGAAGCAGCATTAAAAACCTTTATGCATCCGGCGAATGTGCACACACCGGGTTGCATGGAGCCAATCGTCTTGCTTCCAATTCCTTGCTCGAATCGCTTGTCTTTTCTCATCGGGCAGCCCTCGATTCCGCCAAAAACATAGATTCAATCGAGTATAAAAACGAAATACCCGATTGGAATGCTGAAGGCATGATGCTTACCGAAGAGATGATTTTAATTACCCAAACCATTCGCGAATTGCAAAGCATCATGAGCAGCTATGTTAGTATTGTGAGAAGCAATATCCGACTTGAACGAGCATTGAGAAGGCTTGAAATCATCTTCCGTGAAACCGAGGATATCTACAACCGGTCGATTCTCAACGTTAAAATATGCGAACTACGAAATCTGGTGGCTGTTGCTTACCTTATTACCAAATCGGCCATGGCCCGCAAAGAAAGCCGTGGCTTACACTATACCCTTGATTATCCGCCCATAAAAAGAGCCTCAGAACATCATCACCCCCTAACAGGGGAACTCTAAACCATTAATTGTTGTTCGTTGTTTCATTTTAAAAGCAATTGTTATGGCACTCATATTACCTGTGAAAGGAATTATGCCAGTTATTGGCAAAGATTGTTTTATAGCCCCAAACGCCACTATTACAGGCGATGTAGTGATTGGTGACAAATGCACAATTTGGTTTAATGCTGTCATCAGGGGCGATGTTCATAGTATTCGTATTGGTGACAACGTCAATATTCAGGATGGGGCTATTATACATTGTACCTATCAAAAGTCACCCACTACTATTGGTAATAATGTTTCCATTGCCCACGGAGCCATCATCCATGGATGCACCATTCACGATAATGTATTGATAGGCATGGGAGCCATTGTCATGGACGATGCTGTTGTAGAAAGCAATAGTTTAATAGCTGCCGGAGCAGTAATTTCAAAAGGGACCGTAGTGAAATCGGGAACGGTGTGGGCAGGAGTACCGGCAAAGCAAATCAAAGAAATAGACGCTCACCTGCTTGAGGGCGAAGTATTAAGAATAGCCAATGCATACAATATGTATGCAAGCTGGTACGACTTGAAACCAGAATAAGATATCAAAGGATTTAAACCTCGAAAATTATAGTACGGTGCCTCAGACTTCCTGCTGACGCAAGGTTAAAGAAACAAAAAAGGTAACGATACCCAGGGTAACAATGCCTGCCAATACTGCCAGGAAATATTCATGGGTGAAAAAGCAGAACTTGTATAACCCATGTAAGAAGGCAGCTGCAGCCAAACCCGTCAGGCTATCGATGATACGGTTATTTCGTGCTTTGCCCATTCCAACAAAAAAACCCATAATTATGGCTGTAAAAGTATTCGCAATAGCTAATGTGGCAAGCATAGGGTGATAAAACTCATAACCCCGGAAAAGAGGATTAAGGATATAAGCAATCATCATTATCAAAGTCATGCCCATTGAGATGGATATACCGTAAACCATCCCATCGGCAGTACCGCGGAATATTTTAAGCGGCAAGGCATAGAAGCGTAAGACAAGAAATTTAAAAAATTCCTGAGAACCGCCCAACACCACGAACGAGAGGAAAGTAATACGCTTCAGGCTTTTGGGTTGATCAAGCCCGAGGAGCCCGGCAAGATAAAGGACAAACAAAGCTCCAAAGGCAGAAATTACACCAAGTATAAATGAATAACCCAGGGGTTTGAGTGTCCCGTTTGGATATTTGTATCTAAGAAATGAGAACAATGCTGTTGCAATTGCTATAGGGATTAATAAAAAACCCAAATCTAAAGTATTCATGAGTTGAGAAATTGCTGTTCAAAAGTAAGTAAATTTGTAGCGGATTGCAAATTTTAAAATTATTTAATATGGGACTTTTTGAAAAAAGAAGACTCAGCGAAGAAGAAATTAAAGCAAAAGGAATTCGGAACTGGCCTACCTGGGAAAAAGAAGTTTCGCGCTTTCCATGGACGTATGACGAGACCGAGGAATGTTACTTTATTGATGGAGAAGTAATCATTGAAACCAAGGAAGGCAACTATACCATTGAACCAGGCGATTTCGTAATTTTTCATGAGGGTTTGAAATGTGTTTGGGATATTCGCCGGCCAGTAAAAAAACATTACAATTTTTCCTAAATGTCAAAAACACTGGAAGGTCGTGTTATACGCAGTACGGGAAGTTTCTATACGGTACAGTTGACCGATGGTCAAATCATGGAGTGCCGTCTGAAAGGAAAATTTCGTCTACGCGACTTAAAGAACACCAATCCTGTTGTAGTGGGTGACAGAGTTAGTATAATTACTGACCCTGTACATGAAACAGGTGTCATAGAAGAGATATACCCACGCACCAATTACATCATCCGTAAGTCTACCCGTGCCTCGCGTGGAGTACACATTCTGGCTGCAAACCTCGACCAGGCTTTGCTGGTGGCCACATTACATCATCCTCGCACATCACCCGGCTTCATCGACCGATTTTTAGTAACGGCAGAAGCCTACCACATTCCAACCTTGCTCGTATTTAACAAAACCGATCTTTACGACCGGGATGATATAAATTTACTCCAGCGGTTGACCAATTACTACCAAAAAGTGGGCTATGGGGTTATTGAAACCTCTGTAATTACTGGTCAGGGGTTAGAAGCATTGAAGACAAAATTGCACAAGAGAACTACACTTATTGCGGGCCACTCCGGTGTTGGTAAATCGGCACTGATTAAAGCCATAGAGCCGGGCCTCGACATTCGCATCGGGGATATTTCCGATTACAATCTCAAGGGTAGGCATACCACTACTTTTGCCCAAATGCATTATCTCAGCCTGGAAGGATATATTGTTGATACTCCAGGGATTAAGGAATTTGGACTTATTGATTTTAAAAAAGAAGAGGTTGGGCTATACTTCCCCGAAATCCACGCCTTGCTTAGCCAATGCCAGTACTACAATTGTACGCACGATCACGAGCCCGGATGTGCCGTCAAGAAAGCTGTTGCCGAAGGCCAGATTGCTGATTGGCGCTACCGCAATTACCTCCACATCATACATGACGAGGAATTAGAAACCCCCGAATGGGAATAAAAAATCCTTAGCAATGATCGCAAAAGAAATTCTGAATACTACCATCATGCCTCTTACCCTCTCCGATACAGGGCTCACTGCATTGAACCGCATGGATGAATTTAAGCTTGATACCCTGCCGGTGGTCAATAATTCTGAATACCTGACTTTATTAAAGGAAGAAGAAATTTTAGAATTCAACTTACCTGACATTTCTTTAAGTGAATTTCATTTTCCCTCTCGCATACCTGCGGTTAATCAAAACCAGCATCTCCTGGAATTATTAAAAATATTAACAGGCTACAATTGTGGTCTTGTAGCCGTAGTTGACGAAAGAAACCGATACCTTGGGTGTATCACCCAAAATGAGATATTCAAAGCACTAGCCTCCCTTGATATCGTACAGAACCCGGGAGGTATTATCGTTCTGGAGGTTAATGTCAGAGATTATAGCTTGTCGGAAATTGCTCAAATAGTGGAAGCCAATGATGCCAAGGTAATGGGGCTTTTTACATCCACTCCACCCGATAGTACACGCATGAGCATTACCCTCAAAACAAATATCATCGACATTAGCCCGATTCTTGCTACACTGAGCAGATATGATTATTCTGTAACAGCCTCGTTTGGCCAAAGCGATCTCGACGATCTGCTGCGCGATCGCTACGATTCACTGATGAATTTCCTGAACATCTAACCCATGCGGTTGCTTTCCCGCTTAATCTTATGCTGCCTGTTGCTGTCTGTGTTTTATGATGCAGAGGCACAACAAGTTACCGATTCCACCCGCTGGATTTTAAAACAAATTTCGATTGATGGAATAAATATTACCCGTGAGCATATCGTAAGGAGAGAGATTCCATTGCTCGAAGGCGATACACTCACCGCAGACAAGATTCCCGCTCTCGAGCGTGCCATTAGAAGCAATTTATTAAATGCTTCCATCTTCAATTTTGTGAATGTTAAATTTGATACCCTTTATCCAGGTAATCTCGTTCTAAAAGTATCAGTGGTAGAACGATGGTACATCTGGCCCTACCCTATTTTCGAAATTGCCGACCGTAATTTTAATGCCTGGTGGAGAGCCAAAAACCTTTCAAGGGTGAATTATGGCATAAATCTCATCTGGTTCAACTTCAGGGGGCGACGCGAAACACTTTCCCTTTTCACACGATTGGGTTACGATCACAAAATTGCCCTATCTTGGCAAATACCCTATCTTACCAGGCAACGAAAAACCGGTATTGGATTAGGGATTTCTACTGGTGGAACCCACGAGGTGGCAATCAGAACAGACTCACTTAATACGGTTCATTTTACCAAAAATGAGAAACACTACCTGAAAACCGAAAAGGAAGCCTGGATTACCTTCAGTTACCGGCCTGCCATACACACAACCCATACTTTCGGCTTTTCCTGGAATTCATATCACGCACAGGACACTTTATTGCTTCAAAACCCTTCTTATGGACCTTTAAGAGTAAATTATCCTGCCCTATTTTATCAAATCAAAACAGATTATCGCGATTACAAGCATTATCCCCTTGAGGGCTGGTATGGAGATTTTATGGTTGAGAAATGGGGAATAAATGACTGGGGTGAGAATGCTCCTTCAAATGTTAAAGCTGAAGCCAATTTCCGCTTTTACCAGAGATTAGGTAAGCGATGGTTTGGTGCTGCAGGTTGGTATGGAAGCCTGCAAAGCGGCAACCGGCCACCCTATCCCTTACTGTCAGGCTTAGGATATGGACGATATTTCGTCAGAGGATACGAATACTACGTAATTGAAGGCAATCGCCTTTCCACACTAAAGGTGAACCTAAAGTATGCCCTTATACCCCAAAAGGTAACTCGTTTGCCTTACATTAAAACAGAAAAATTCTCAAAAGTGTATTATGCATTTTACCTGAATGCATTCACGGATTTTGGCTATGCGGGAGCATGGAAAGAGTCAGTGCCGGCCCGTCTTAACAATCGATTACTGTATAGCGTTGGTGTTGGCCTCGATTTTATTACCTATTACGACAAAGTATTAAGGATAGAATATACCACAAATCACCTCGGCGAGAGTGGTATATATTTACATTTTATTGCCAGCATTTAATTTAGTGGACTAACACCTTTGCCACAGCTGTATTCTTTTCACCTGTCAGTCGCACGATATACAGTCCTGATTTTAATTGCTCTGCAGGCAAAGTCAAATCTAAGGCTCCTTTGGGGATTTCACTGACCAACATTCTGCTTCCGGAAGTCGTAAATAACTCAACCTGGCTGAATTGTCTGTTTTTCCAGTTGATATTTAGCATTCCATTTGAAAATACACAAACCACAGGGTCGTAATTGCTTTGCGGATCAATGCCTGTATTCCAGCAATCGCCAGGCATGTTATAATCGAGCCAGGTGAGCCGCATATCGATGAAATTCTTCAAATTAAGAATTTCTCCTTGGTAAGTTGTGGGAATGGGCCAGGGATTGGGCCATACATAATGTCCTAATATTGGCCAGGCCTGGAAATTGCGCTGCTGCGGGCCATCGAGTAAAAATGCAATAGAGTCTATGTAAGCATACAAATGATCTTTATGTAAAACACTCTGCCGCAATTCATTCCAGCGACAGCGGAGATTACGGGTATATATACTGTCTTCGAGCAGCCTGCTCCACCAGAAAGGTACTTGCCACCAGTCGTCGGGACAAGGGAATTGGTATGCCCAACCAATATAGCTATTACCTCCACAATAATCGGCATTTTTCCAGGCCAGATCATAATCCCAGACAGGTCCCATACGTAGTTTACCCCCTCGGCTGTCGCGCTCTTTGTGTAAGAATGTACTCAGGCGATATCCATCAACATTTTTACTAAATTCATTTTCAATAAAATAATCAATAAACGTATTTTCAACAGCATATTTTCGCCAGCCTGCTTCAGGGTTTTGGAAATTTGAACCATCCAAAACCATTTCAAATGCATCCACATAATTCTGAATGTATGCTTTCTGAACCGGTGTAATATCCTCTGCTTTTGGATATTCGTATTGAAAATAAATATATTGGCCATTAGGATGAGCAGGTGGAGGGAAATTAGATGTCCATCCGTCGCCACCCGACCCGGTCATTTTATCAATTTTAACAATATACCCCCCTGTAAGGTTATCCCCGCTATTATAGGAGGTACTCATTTTGGCGATATTTACCCTGTTTTTGTCGCGTTTAATTTTCTCAGACAAGATATACACCCCTTTATATCTATTGTTAAGCAAGAGTTCGACAAAGCGATACCTTGTGGCATAATGTCCCATTTCTTGCCAAATCTGATAAGACAAAGCATTGCGCATCAGGGTTTTATCACTATAATTAGCATTGAGTATCCAATCTGATTCTGCAGGCATTCCAAGTAAAGTGGTGTCGATCTCATTACCCAATTCATCCCAGATTTCAAAACCATAGCTCTTTTTTGGAAAAGTCTGGGAGCTACTTCCCCGAAGTTCAATACCAATATAGCCGATATATGCAGGTGTGTCGCCAGGGTGATTCACCCCCCCCGGACCATTGTCTATAATTTCGAAGTTGGCCATGATCTTAGGGTCATCCATAATTTCCTGGCCATTGGTGTTAATCTTGACTATAGGCAAATTTGAGCTGCTAAAAGGGAAAGGAGCTCCAGCCTGATTTCCAAAGGTAATACTCCAGTTGAGGACTGTGCCCTGTATCCAGTTGGGATCTTTATCGAGTACCCAAAGTTTCCATACCCCGTTGGCATTCTGACCATTATTGTGGTATCCTATATTTTCGAAAGGTTTCCAGGTTCCCGTAAAAGGGGCACCGGCAAATAGGATAGATTCTGAAGCATCGTCGCGAAAACAGCAGTTTGTAAAATTATGACCCTCTCCACCCAGACAGTCTGTCAATAGAACATTTTCTCCGTTGGGGGCAATTAGTCTGATGCGAAGAGAACCCGTGTAATTATGTGAAATATTGATACAAACAGATTCCAGCCCCCATGGGGTACCTAAAATACCAGGATTAAGCCCACTGACTTCGAGTGAATAAATTCCCGGGTTACCGTTATCAGGAATGGCACCACCCGCTCCATTAAAAGTTTGGGCAGATAATGAATTCACCCATACGAAAACAAAGAATGTGAGTATGCCCAATACCTTGTTACAAATTCGCAACATAACTTCTCAGATTTCCAGCAAAAGTAAATATTAATAAATTATTAAATCAGAATTACATAAAATTGAATAATGACAAAATGCTTTAAATTGAGAAACAGCAGAATAAATATCTAAAAAAGAAAAATATTACTTTTACACCACCAACTAACCAAAGCTATGTCAGGAAAATATTCTCGCAGAGAAATCTTGAAACTGATGGGACTCACAATGGGCGGAGCCCTTATCCCCCATCAAGCATGGACGGCACAGGAACCCGTCTATCCGCTAATCATACCCGAAAACGGTTTTTCACCAACCTCCAGGGTTATTACAGCCATTACGCTTGGAGCCGGCTCTCGAGGCAATGTTTATGGAGATTATGCCCTCAACTTCCCGGAGCAGCTCAAAATTGTGGGAGTGGCAGAACCTATTCCCATCCGCAATGAGCGTTATTCCCGAAAGCATAATATAGCGAAAGAAAACCGCTTTGTTACTTGGGAGCATGTCTTTGAAAGGCCCAAATTTGCCGATGCAGTAATTATTTCCACACCCGACAATTTGCATTACGGCCCTGCCATGGCTGCCCTTGAGAAAGGATATGACGTATTGCTCGAAAAACCCATTTCACCAAGCGAAAAAGAATGCCGGGATATTTTAACGCTTGCCGAAAAAACCGGACGTATTGTTGCCGTTTGCCATGTATTGCGTTATGCCCCTTATTTTGAAAGGCTTCGCAAGCTTATTCAAGAAGGAGCCGTGGGCGAACTGGTGAGCATCCAACATATGGAGCCGATTGAACACATACACATGAGTCACTCGTATGTACGTGGCAATTGGCACAACAGCAAAGAAACTACTCCTATTATTCTGGCCAAGTCGTGCCACGACCTCGACATCATGCGGTGGATGGTAAATAAACCCTCCCGACGTATCCAGGCATTCGGCAACCTTAAGTGGTTTAGAAAAGAAAACAAGCCGGCGGGTGCGCCTCCACGTTGCACGGATGGATGCCCGGTGGAGAGCTCCTGTCCTTATTCTGCCTTAAAAATCTATTATCGCCAAAGAGGATGGTTATATGTTTTTGACCTACCGGATGAAAAAGAAAAACAGGGCGAGGCTATACTTAATTATTTAAAAACTACCAACTACGGCAGATGTGTTTATCAAATGGAAAACGACCAGGCCGATCACTACACGGCCAATATCGAATTTGAGGAGGGAATAACTGCAGCCTTCAGCATGGAAGCCTTTACCCCCTGGGGAGGTCGACGTACGCGCATCATGGGTAGCATGGGATTTATCGAAGGAGATATGGAAAAATACACGTATTACGATTTCAAAACAGACAAATCGGAGACAGTGTATAGCAATGCTATTGAAATAGAAACCTATAAACATGCTGGCCATGGAGGGGGCGACTGGCGTCTGGTTGCTAACTGGGTACAAGCTGTCGACAAACAGGATCCTTCGCTACTTACATCTACGATTGCACAGAGCATCGAGAGCCATGTAATGGGATTTGCAGCCGAAAAAAGCCGGTTTAACGGCACGGTGGAAAACATTATTATGTAATTATCAGATAAGTCTTTCCTTATGAATTAAATAAAAATCCCCGCCGGATGTTGGTCGGCGGGGATTTTTGGGTTTATTCTTCAGCATTTAAAGATGTATGGCCTTATCCACAGCAGCAAAACCAGCTTCCATAAAGACTTCTGAAAGCGTTGGATGTGCATGAATGGTTTGAGCCACATCATAAACGGTAGCTTCGATAGTCAGAAATGCAGCAGCTTCTGCTATCATATCGGTGGCATTATGCGAAATAATTTGAACACCAAGCACCTGCCCATATTTTTTCTCCGAGAGTATACGAACAAAACCCTCAGTGCTGCCTTCAGTCATGGCTTTACCATTGGCTGAAAGTGGAAACTCGCTCACTTTATAATCAATACCTTCTTCTTTAAGCTGAGCTTCTGTTTTACCGATTTGAGCAACTTCGGGGTCGCTGTACATATTGAGCGGATAGCGGGCAGGATCGAGTACTTCTTTCACCCCTTTAATGAAATTGATGGTGTGGTAACCCTGAGCCGAGCCCACATGTGCAAACATACTCTGACCATTGACATCACCAACAGCAAAAATGTTGTCATAGCTTGTCTGGAAGTACTCATTGGTCACAATGAACCCTTCCTTGATCTCAAGAGCAATATCCATAGGGGGTATGACACCTTTCCGCAATTTGGCGTTAATCACAACGTCGCAAGGTAAGCGATACTCTCCAACCAAAAGGGAATTGCCTTCGAAATAGCTGTCGTCTGCCATTTGGGCGGCATTGAATATAACTTCAACCTTGTCTTTTTTCAACTTACTGAGCATCCATTTTGCCAGGTATTCATCGGCCATGGGCATAATACGCTCTCCGGGAACCAATAAGGCCACCTTGCGATCGATTAAAGCAAAGAACTGGGCCATTTCTACGGCAATGGAGCTTTCGCCTACTACAACTACGTTTTGGGGAAGCTCGTCGAGATTAAAGAAACGGTCGAGCTCCACGACTTTTTCCGCTGGTAATTTTGCCTTTAAGGGCTCGTGGTAAGAACCCGTAGCAATAATGATATTGCGGGCAGTAAGGCTGCGGTTCTCAACAGTAACAGAATTTTGCCCGGTAATTCGGGCTTCACCGTTAATCACCTCAACCCCGTTCTTTTTTAACAGATAGGCTACGCCTGAAGTGAGTTTTTTTACAATCTGATTGGCTCTGTCACGGGCTTGCTTCCAGTCGAAATAAATCTTCTCTTTTTCAATGCCGGCAACACCAAAAGCTTGTGCATCGTTGAGGATGCGACGGTAGAGTTTGCCGCTTTCGATGACTGCCTTACTGGGAATACAGCCCCAATTGAGACACATTCCGCCAATATGTTTTTTTTCGATCAATGCGGTCTTTAAACCTACCTGTCCGGCGCGTATAGCAGCCACATAGCCTGCAGGCCCGGCACCTATTATGATTACATCATATTCCATAATGATAATTTTTCAGATTTGTTACTCCATAATCAAAGATACAGGATCCTCTATATAAGCCATGAGGCGGTTCAGGAATCGGGCCACTTCACCTCCATCCACTATACGATGATCTACTGAGAGGGATAAAGGCAAAACAATACCCTTGACAATCTCTCCACCTTTAATGATAGGTTTTTCAACCATTCTACCCACACCCAGAATTCCTACCTGTGGATAATTGATAACGGGTACGGCAAACTGTCCTCCAATCGAACCATAATTAGTAACAGTAAACGTCCCGTCTTTCATATCCTCAAGGGTGAGCTTGCGGCTTCGGGCTTTCTCGGAGATCTGGTTTATCTGAGAGGCGATTTCGAATATGTTCAGGCTATCAACATTCCGAATAACAGGTACTACCAGACCATCTTCAGTATCGACGGCAATGCCGATGTTGAAATATTTCTTGTAGATAATACGGTTATTATCGAGGTCGAGCTGAGCATTAAGCACTTTATGGTGACGTAATGTAAGACTGAGTGCTTTGAGAATAAAGGGTAAGTAGCTGAGCTTAACCCCTTTTTCAGCAAAATCGGCCTTGAATTTATTTCTAATACGAACCAGCTCACTAACTTCTACTTCGTCAAAAACCGACATGTGCGCCGCATTTTGTTTCGACTGAATCATGTTGCGGGCAATGGTTTTCCGAATTTGCGTTAAAGGTTCGTATTCAACCAATGGGCCAGCAGGAGCAGGTGCGGCAGCCTGCTGGGTTGGCTTGATGCCAGCAGGAGTTTGAGTCTGTTTTTTGACAAAATTCTCAATATCCTG
>DDBO01000099.1 GCA_002332755.1 Bacteroidales bacterium UBA2030
GCGTGCTCCCAGACATCAAGCCCCAAGAGAGGTATGCCACGTTTTTCGGTAACATCCATTAAAGGATTATCCTGGTTGGGGGTACTCGAAACAAAGAGTTTACCATCCGCATCCATTGACAACCAGGCCCACCCGCTCCCGAAACGCTTAGTAGCAGCACTTGAAAAATTCTCCACAAAGCCTTCGAATGAGCCAAAGTCACTGATAATAGCCTCCAACAGCTTTCCTTCAGGTTTTCCGCCTCCATTAGGTTTCATCATTTTCCAGAAAACCAAGTGATTATAAAATCCTCCGGCATTATTCCTCAAGCCAACGGAATATTTACTCATCTGATTGAAAACATTAAGCAACGAAAGTGAAGCTGTTTCAGAATCTTTCACTGCATCATTCATATTTGAAGTATAGGCAGCATGATGCTTGGTGTAATGAATTTCCATTGTGCGTGCATCGATGTAGGGTTCAAGGGCATCGTATGCATAAGGAAGCGGTTCCTGTTTTGAAGCGGGCTTGAGAGAGGCATCTTTGAGCCTGGAAATAATGGACGCCCAGTCCTGTGCATTGACAGCACCTGTCAGTAACATTAGACTAAGTATAAATACATTCTTTTTCATTGCTTTAGAATTTAATTTGAATACGATCTAAACAAAATTTATGCGTATTAGTTCACTGCGACACAAGGGGAATAAGAATGAAAAACTAAAAAACAGAACTTTGCATGTTCAAATAATCAAGTATGGAGTTACTAAAAGAACTAAATCCTGAGCAGAAAGAAAAGCTTACCCAATACCTCCTGGAATTTGTCAGTAATCACAAGCAGGAGATTTTTGCTAAAAATCTTTTACAGCGCACGAGATATCTCACTATAGTACTTGAGAATGTGTTTCAGCCACACAATATAAGTGCGGTGCTTCGCAGTTGCGAATGTTTTGGGGTGCAGGATGTACATATCATTGAAAACCGAAACCGATACCAGGTGAACCCAGATGTTGCACTGGGTGCCTCCAAATGGCTGAGTATACATAGATATGATGAAGGAGAAGAAACCGTAATAAGAGTATTGGAACGTATACGCGCGCAAGGATACAGGCTCGTGGCCACCTCACCCCACGAAGACGATTACACTATTGAAGAATTACCCTTAGACCAAAAAACTGCCTTAATTTTCGGCACTGAACTCGAAGGGCTTAGTAAGGCTGCTCTAAGTATGGCAGATGCCTGGGTAAAAATTCCCATGGTTGGTTTTACAGAAAGCCTCAACATAAGTGTATCGGCGGCTGTCAGTCTTTATACACTTACCCGCAGGCTTCGCCAAAGTAGCTATCCCTGGCGTTTAAACGAAGAAGAACAACGAGAAGTATTACTGCAATGGGCTGTTAGTGCAGTTAAGTCTGCCGAGCCCCTGATAAAAAATTTCCTAAACCAGAAGAGAAATTTGACGTAATTTTGCCCATGTCTGATTCCTTCAATTATTCACAATTTTAAATTACACTTTAATGGGAAAAGGAGATAAAAGAAGCAAACGCGGAAAAATCGTCCTGGGCACCTACGGTGTTCGCAGGCCCAGAAAGCGTAAAAAAGCAACTGCCAAAGTGAAGGCCGAAGCCGGTGAAATGAAGGCATGACGCAAAAAAAGGGAGGCACAAAACCTCCCTTCCTTATTTATATCAGACACTAATTCAGTTTATAATCTGCGATTATCCTTTGTGATTTCGTATATGGCTTCCAAAATTTTCTGGTCTTTATCAGAAAGTTGAAGATTCCGTCGAGTATACATTTCAGCAGCTGTATCGAGGGCCTTTTCAAGATCGTAGCCCTGATAGCCGGCATGTGGGCCTCCCCACATAAAGGAGGCTACAAAATTCCGCTGATATCCATATCCAAACACATTGGAACTGACCCCAACCACCGAACCTGTATTGAATGAGGTATTGATTCCTGTTTTGGAGTGGTCACCCATGACAAGTCCGCAAAATTGAAGACCTGTATCAATAAAACGGGCTTGGGGATAGTTCCACATTTTCACAGGTTTGTAGGTATTATTGAGGTTGGCGACGTTGGTGCCAGCAGCAATATTGCACCATTCCCCAATAACAGAGTGTCCCAGATAACCAGCGTGCGGCTTATTGGAGTATCCAAAAAGAATGGAATTTTCAATTTCACCTCCAACCTTGGCATGCCTGCCAATAGTTGTGGCGCCGTAAACAATGGCATTCATCTTAACAATAGCTCCATCGAGCACTGCAACCGGACCACGCAAACTAGCACCTTCCCATATTTCTGCATTGCGTCCGATATAAATGGGACCTGCAGAAGCGTTGAGGGAACAGTTTTCGACCACTGCCCCTTCTTCAATGAAGATGTTGTCGGGGTTGATAACCCGATTGGAAGCAGGGATAGGAGCCGATTTTCTGTATCGGGTGATTAAATTAAAATCGTCGGCAATGTATTTATCATTGAAGCTGAATAAATCCCATGGATAGTTGATTTTAATGAAATCGACATGGGTCTCGGTTTCTTCAATACCTTCGGTGTCGCCTTCTTCAACTTTTTCAAGATTGGCGGATTCAACATGCAACGCCACAATGATATCGTTACTGAGCAATGCATGATTCGGCTCCAAATTTTTAATGGCTTCTACCAGTGCCTCATTGGGAACTATTGACCCGTTTATAAGCATATTATCCTCTCCCTTGATCAGTGGAAATTTTTCCGAGAGGTATTCTTCTGTAAGGGTTGAAGTAGGTGCACCTAACAACAATTCCCATTTTTGCCTGAGGGTGAGAATACCGGCAAGCAAGTCGGCTACAGGCCGTGTAAAAGTTAAAGGCAACAGATTGCCACGGGAAAAATCATCAAATAAAATATAATTCATTTCCGTATTACATTTATTATGAGCAATTTAAGTATCCAGCCTATTTACAGGTTTTCAAAGTTCAATTATAATGTAAATTTTGGAACTACTTGCTCTTAATTTCCATTTTTTATTAAAAACATATTAACAATCCCTATGTTCAATCAAATAAAAAAGCCGGCTAAGCCGGCTCATCATATCGAAATTTATTGCATTATTTCTGTTTATCCTGATAGTGTTTTTTGTATTTGTTCATAAACTTATCAACCCTACCTGTGGTATCAACAAGTTTAACTTTACCGGTGAAGAAAGGGTGAGAAGTGTGAGAAATTTCGAGTTTTACCAGGGGATACTCTTTACCATCTTCCCAAACGATGGTGTCTTTAGTTTTTGCGGTGCTGCGTGTGAGGAATGCATAATCGTTTGACATGTCCTTGAAAACCACCAGCCTGTAATCGGAAGGATGAATATCTTTTTTCATAAGTTCTCCACTAATTTTTAGGGTTGCAAAGGTAGATAAAATTCCAATAACTCAAATACTTTTTGGAATTTTTTTTAATTCACATAAAAAAGCAATGGTATCAACCCTATCGGCGTAATCATTTAATGCGGGTATCTGTGTGGTTCCGGGCCTGACATGAGGAAAATCCAAAGGGAGGGATGTCGATACGCACTGAATACTCTGAGCATTGTAGTTCAAATAATTTTCTACTTCTTTAGGGTTGTCGTAGTAAAGATAATGAATTACGGCCAATGGGCTATTAAGGGAAGCGTTTTCGGTGAGCAATAAAAACCCTGTGTCGATGTGAGGTACTTTATTTACCAACATTACGGCTTTATTATACTCATAATTATTGAAAAACTTATGATGTATAGCATAGTGCGCGTATTTTTGAATTGCCTGAATAAGAGGCTTAAAATCATAGTTGCGCGGTACAAGTAATTGGGAAACGCTGCGACACCCTCTGCCGTAATACAATAAAATATCGTCGGAAATACCCTCGAGCTCTTCCGGGGTTTCATGTCCCGAGAGAACGGCAACCGAATTCATATTTCTACGAATGATGTGAGGATATTTTCCGAAGTAATACTCAAAATACCTTGCAGAATTGTTGGAACCTGTTGCAATTATGGCATCAAACCCATGCATAGGTTCATTTGTAATTTGGATGATAGAAGAAAAATCAGGATGAATGGTTTTAAGGCATGAAGCCATCCACGGAATGAGCCGTGGATCGTCGGAAGAATTGCGGATGAGGGCGGCATGGCCTGTAATCAGTACAGAGAGGAAATCGTGAAAACCTACAGCCGGAAGATTACCGGCCATGATGAGTGCTATAGTTTTTTGTCCTGGCAAATCAGCCTCAGGATAATGGGATACCCACTCTTGAAGGGCATCTTCTCTAAGCATATCGGAAATCGCTCTAAGGGCGTATCTCACTTGAAAAGCATCGAACCAGGGATTTGTATTTACATGGTCTTCAATAATATACTTCAGTTTAAGCACCAACTCCTTCTCAGGGTTCGACAAGTTTTCCGATATCCCATCACCAGTTGCGCACTGGATGAGAACACCCATTCGCGAAAAAGCTGCGATTCTTTCGTTCAGATTCATGAAGTAAATTAAAGCCTGCAAAAATATAACTTTGCCTTGGTCGTTTGGCTTTATAAAATTCAAAAAATAATGAGGAAAACTGCGTGGCTGGTTATTGTCTTCATTGCAAGCCTAAAACCTGCAATGAGTGGTGATACACTGCAGATTCAGGCCATAAAGGCCGATTGGGATACCATGCTCAGCGCACCCGACGATGCAATTCGTATAATGAAATCTGAAGCAGTAGCCAGGAGGATGGCAGAATTACTGACGAATGGCATCTGCCTTAAGCAAATAATGAAACCCAATGCAAAATATAGCCATTTAGCCTCAAAAGACTCGGCGATTGAGGTTATTACATGGAGTGTACCTTTATTATCACAGGGGTTTACGTATGGCGGTGTAATTCTGCATCGTAAAAACGAATCGCCCAAATGTTTCATTTTACAAAACGCAAAAGAAGCTCTCTCTTTGGCAGAGCTCAAACAGTATTCACCCCAGCAATGGTTTGGAGCAGTTTACTATCAAATGATTGAGTTTCGTCACAAGAAACAGACTTATTACATTTTGTTGGGCTGGGATGGAGGAAATTTTCCTATAGCAAGAAAAATGATTGAGGTACTAACCATTAATTCAGCAGGTGAACCCGTTTTCGGTGCACCGATATTTGCTGCAAATAAAATCCAAAGAAAAATATTTGAATATCAGCAAGATGCCTACTTTCCCCTAAAATACGAGAGACAAACTTATTACCGAAAAATTTGGTATAGGCGCAAACCAAGTCCCCGAAAAGAAAATATGATAGTTTTTAATCGTTTGGAAAGAGAGCGTGGATTTGCTGCACCCATTCCAATACTTAACATCATTGACGGTTACAGATGGAAGGATGGCAAACTGGTATTAATGAAAGACCTGGATGCCCGTAATCCTGAAAAGAAGACCGACATCACCCCCAAACCACCTGAAAGAGGACTTTTCCCACAAGACTAAAAATGAGGCCTTGGTATAGGCCTCCTTTAATTGAAAATCTGAATTTTAACGAGGTTTTACCGGAGGTTTGGGTTTGTTATTTTTATTTGGACGAGATTCTCGGAGGTTTTCAAGAAGTTCCTTTCTGAAAAGCATTTCAGCCAGGTACATACGGAGTACTTTATGTTCGGGCAATATTTTCCTGAATTTTTGATTGTACTCTTTTTCAAGGGCATTGAGCTCATTTTGTTTTTCAAAATAAGCATCCATACGTTCAGCAGCTTCTTTGTCTGTGAGGTTCATCAGCCGGTTAATCTCTTCATCATTATATTTTGGAAACAGTTCAAAAAGCAGCTTATCCCTTTTTTCACTGTATTCATTGTAGAGAGGCCAAAACGCCTGACTTTCAGCCACTGTTAAATCGAGCTTGGAGGCAAAAAAAGCAACCTTGCGGGCTTTAATTTTTTCCCACTTTTCTTTATCCTGTTCGCACTGCTGAGAGGCAGGAGCAGCGTTTGCTGATACATTTACCAGAATTAGAACAAAAAACAATAATCTTTTCATTGCCAATCCATTATTGAGTAAACATTTCCATTATTATAGTACAGATAATCCACAATCTCTCCTGGGTCAAGATTTTCATTGCTATTTGACCGTTCAAAGGGAATTATTGGATTTCTCGAGGGGTTGCCTGAATCAATAGTGTTTATAAGATTCCGTTCAGAAGTAGTATAGACAAGGTAAGAATAATAAGATTCGGCTAAATGGTCATGATAGGTGTAATCTTGATTGTCGTTAACTTTGATAGTATTCACCGTAGGTTGGGAAAGAAATAAAACTCCCACTAAAACTGCAGCAGCTGCAGCAAATCCACCTAAAAGATAAATCTGCTTATGCGAATGTGGCTTTCTATCGGTAGATTCCGACATGCGGCTTTTTAACCTTTCATTGAAGCTTTCGAAATAGCCTTCAGGCACAGGAAAGGTCCCACCCATCCCTACTCTTTGCCTGAGTGAATTCTCCAGCTCGTCCGGTAAATTACTGCGGTATTTCATCCCCTTTTGCTTCTTCATTTTTGAACGCTGTAAAGTTAGTTGGTTTAATCATTCTATGTATTTTTCGATTTTCTTAACCGCAAGATGATAGCTTGCTTTTAATGCTCCGACAGATGTTCCAAGCATCTCCGATATTTCTTCGTACGTAAAGCCCTCATAATAGCGCATATTGAAAACCATTCTTTGCTTATCAGGCAATTTAAGGATTGCTTTCTGTAACTTCCTTTCAATCTGATTACCTGTAAAATGCTGAGGGTCATCTACCAATTTTTCCAGGTGAGTCGAAGCATCCATCATGGGTAAGAAAAGCTTCAATCTTTTGCTTTTGAGAAAGCGAAGCGATTCATTTACCGAAATCCGATATATCCAGGTATAAAGCGAAGATTCTTCTCTGAAGCCATCTACATTTTCCCATACTCTGACAAAAACCTCCTGAACAATATCATCTGCATCATCGTGGCTAATAACCATACGCCTGACGATGGAATACACCCTTTCTTTATATGTATCCACCAGCAGCTGGAAACCGTAATTTCTGGTTTCGGGTCTTCGTAAAAGACTCAATATTTTCTGGTCTTTATCGATGGCCAAACTTTGATAATTATTATTGGTGCTTATTTTAACGGATTTAGTCTGATTAAATAACGGCTCAAAGTTCGTTAAATTATTTCAAAAACTCAGCATTTATCTATCTTTGACATCCGATTCAACAGAATAATCCAGGAAAAAATGTTTTCAAAAAGATATATTCCAATCTGTATTTTAGCCTTATTCGTGATTTCATCTGTTAAAAGTTTTCCTCACCCCATAAAGCCAGATTCCGCAAAATGGATTGATTCAGTGATGCTCTCGCTGAATATCCAAGAAAAAATCGGCCAAATGCTGAATATTCGGGTAATGAGTGGAAAAGATGAGAAATATTATTCCAATATTGACAGGATAATTCAAACGTATGCTATTGGAGGAGTAACCTTCTTTAAAGGTACACCAACCGAACAGATATTATTAACTCAACGTTTTCAAGACAAGGCAAAGGTGCCACTGATGATTGCACTCGATGCTGAAACCGGGGTAGCTATGCGCCTCGACAGTGTAATTGCCCTGCCCGACATGATGCAGATAGGCGCAACGGGTGATGCCATGCATGCATTTGTAGCAGGAAGAATAGCTGGTGAACAATGTCACCGGTTGGGAGTACATTTAAACTATGCTCCAGTGGCTGACGTGAATACTAATCCGGCAAATCCGGTAATAGGGCAGAGAGCATTTGGTGAAGATGCTTTGCTGGTGGCAAAAATGGCCGGTGCTTATCTTGACGGGCTTCATAGATCCAGGGTGCTTGGATGTTTAAAACACTTCCCCGGGCATGGTGATGCAGAATCCGATTCGCATTACACTCTGCCTGTTATTAAAACAGACTCGGCAAAAATTTACAACCAGCACCTCTTTCCTTTTTATGAAAATATCTCAAACGCCGATGCCATTATGACCGGGCATCTGTTTGTCCCAGCCCTCGATACAACCATTAAACTTCCAGCCTCGCTTTCTCCGGTAATTGTTAGCGAAATACTGAGAGCACGAATGGGTTTCCGCGGACTGATTATAACCGATGCAATGGATATGAAAGGGGCAGGGAAGGCAACGTATCCGGGAGAACTCGAAGTACAAGCCGTGAAAGCAGGTAACGACATAATATTACTGCCTCAAAATCCAGAAGAAGCAATATGGGCCATATTACGGGCGGTTGATTCGGGGCAGATAACTTTGCAAGAAATAGATGAGCATTGTAAGAGGATACTGGCCTTTAAGTATACAGTGGGTTTATGGGAAAAGCCTGCTCTTTCTAAACAAAACCTGCTCACCGACCTCAACAAACAAGAATATGGTACTTCTATAAAAAACATTTACCAGGATGCCATAACTGTCTGCGGAGATACCACACTTATCCCCTATCGCCCTGTAAAACATCCCCGCCTGGCAGTTATCAGCGTATTTCAACCAAACCTTACGCTGCAAGAATATTCATGGCTGATGGCCGATGCAACTTATTTCAATCTTTTAAAACCTGATGACTCAACTGAATTGAATCAGCTTTTAGATACCCTCAATTATTTTGATTTAGCCTTGATTGCCCTACACATACCCTCCAAATTTCAAAGTAAAGATTATGGGCTTAATGCCCAAAACAAGGCTGCATGTAATCTACTAATCAACAAACTGCCGAATATTACGATTATTTTAGGAAACGGATATGCTTCCGGAAATTTTACATTTCCTTCCCAAAAATCGGCCCAGGTATTTGCCTGGCAAAACAATTCGCTGGCAACGGAGGCGGCTCTTAGGGTAATCTTTGGCGAGCGGGGAGCCTCAGGCCGCCTGCCGGCTACCGTCGGCCCTAAGTTAAGTATGGGGGAAGGATTCAAACTTGAGGCTCGGCCCATCCTTATATTTTCTGAGCCTTCAGAGGCGGGAGTTAACCCTGACAAACTTGCTATGGTTGATCAAATTGCCATGGAAGGCATTCAAAAAGGAGCATACCCGGGATGCCAGGTATTATTGGCCCGCAATGGAAAAATTTTTTACTACAAAGCTTTTGGAATGCAAGATGCAGCAGGAACTACGCCCGTTTCTAAAACCGATTTATATGATATTGCATCTGTGACAAAGGTTGCTGCCACAACCCTGGCGATTATGAGGCTATATGAAGAGGGCAAATTGAATGATGAAACCCCGATGAAAGAAATTCTTCCTCAACTTCACAATCATAGACTTAGAAATTCACATCTTGCGGATATTCTCCGACATCAAGCAGGGCTTTATCCCTGGCTGCCTTTTTATAAAAAGACGCTGACAAATGGGGAACCCTCTTCTGTTTATTATTCAAAGCAATTTCAACCGGGCTTCGAAATTCCGGTAGCCCAAAACCTTTATCTGCGAAACGACTATATCGACAGTATAATCTCAACAATAGATCAGACAAGGGTGCGTGCGAAAGGGAATTTTGTTTACAGCGATTTCGGATTTATCCTGTTAAAATTTGGAATTGAACGCATTACACACCAGCCCTTTCCCGAATATCTCGAAGAAAACTTTTATCGCCCTATGGGATTGGCATCGATGCGATTCAATCCTTTGGAGAACATACAGTTAAAACGCATTGCTCCAACCAGCATAGATACAGAATTTAGGAAGCAGCTAATAAGAGGTTATGTACACGATCCCGCCGCTGCCATGCTGGGAGGAGTTTCAGGACATGCCGGTCTTTTCTCACATGCACTCGACCTGGCCCGTATCATGCAAATGTTGCTGTGGGAAGGTAAATACAACGGCATTCAGTTTTTTAAAACAGAAACCATTAAGCATTTCACCAGTTATGGTCCGCATCCTGAAAAGAACCGTAGAGGACTTGGATTCGACAAACCACCTATTCAACCCATACCAGAAGGGATGGTTTGCAAAGCCGCATCACCCAGGAGTTTCGGACACTCAGGATTTACGGGCACCTATGTATGGGCTGATCCGGATAGTGGACTTATTTTTGTATTCCTCAGCAATAGGGTTCATCCCAATGAGGATAACAAAATAATCAATCAACTCAACATACGCACCCGTATTCATCAGGCAGCGTATGAGGCGATTGAAAACTAACTGTATCATTTCATTAAAACCATCAAAGAATTAACAAAAAGTGCACAAACACATTCATTCCGAAAGAAATAAAGCCCTGCAAAAAGAAAGACGAATGGCAGGAGCCATTGGAGTAAATCTGGGAATAGCCATTGTTGAAATTGTTGGTGGATTTGTCTCAGGTTCGTTGGCCTTGGTTTCGGACGCCATACACAATCTTGCGGATACATTATCATTGATTATCAGCTACATTGCCATGCGTCTGAGCAGACGCAAAAACACCGAACGACATACCTTCGGTCTTCGAAGGTCAGAAATTTTGGCAGCCTTCATCAACAGTTCTTTGCTTATTGCCATTTCAGGCTTTTTATTTCTGGAAGCAGTAAAACGTTGGTTACACCCGCAAAATATCGACTACACCCTCATGGGTTGGATTGCCTTAATTGGCCTGATTGGAAATCTTGCGGGAATGGTTATTTTACATGGAGTACAAAAGGATAGCTTAAATATCAAATCCGCTTACTTACATTTATTGGGTGATACTATTTCATCGGTGGCAGTTGTTGGAGGAGCTATTTTGATGGCCTGGAAAGGCTGGTCATTCATTGATCCATTAATAACAGTATTCATCAGTATTTATATCGTCCGTGAAGCCTTCAACATTCTCAAGAATTCCATTTCTATTCTTTTAATGTCGGCACCGCCAGGCATAAAGATTTCTGACATTGAAGAAAGACTGAAAGAAGTTGAAGGAATCAGCGACATTCATCATGTACATATTTGGCGACTCGACGACAACACCATACACTTCGAGGCACATATGAGAGCCAGCGAAAACTTATCGCTTAAAGAAGCCGACGAACTGCGAAAAAAAGCAGAAAATATCCTGGTCGATACATTCGGCATTGCACATGTCACCTTACAAATTGAACCTAAAGGCCTGGAAAATGGTTGTGGTAGCGAATATTTAATTGAACCAGAATATCAAAAATTAAAGTAAAACGAATATGAAATCAACGACACAATCAATTTTGTTATGGGTCGCTGCATTTATCATTATGCTGGCATCGGCCACCTATCAGCGTCTTACAGGCCCCACCCACCCTAAACGCGGGCAAGTTGAAATAGACGGACAAACGATTCGCTTCAGGTTGCTAAGAAGCCAGGAGAACAACGACAATGCCAAAATATCGATTAAAGTAACCGACACAGCCATTCACGGCATCTATAAATTCAAAAGATTAGGTGTAGAAGAAGAATGGGACGGAGGAATTCTGCAGCGTCAGGGTGATGAATTGGTTGGCTTCCTGCCCAAGCAACCGGCTGCAGGGAAGTTGGAATATAGGGTTACTTTGTCGAAAAACGGTCAAAACTACCCATTAACCGATGAACCCATAGTAATTAGATTTAAAGGTACGGTACCCCTATATATTCTCATCCCCCACATTTTCTTCATGTTTTTCGGCATGATGTTTTCGATGCGGACAGGCCTCGAAGCCCTTTTCAAGGGAGCCAGAACTTATAGGTACACCCTAATAACGCTAATTTTCCTTATTATTGGAGGTATGATATTTGGACCCTTGGTACAAAAATTTGCTTTTGGAGCGTTTTGGACAGGCTGGCCTTTTGGGCATGATCTCACTGATAATAAGACACTTGTAGCAATTATTTTCTGGCTCATTGCATTGCTTAAACTTCGGCGCGATCCATCAAACCGTCTTTGGCCTATCCTCGCTTCAGTTGTAACCCTTTTGGTTTATCTGATTCCGCATAGCATGTTTGGGTCTCATTATGATTATTCAAGTGGAGAAGTGAAAACAGGCCCCAGAGTGTAAATATAAATTTCATGTTTATATCACTGATTATTATCATAATAACCACTATTGTCTCGATAATTGCCTTTTACGACAGGAGACTCTTCGATGCTTTAAAATTTAATGCAGCACACATTCATTCGGGCAACGAGCAATGGAGGTTCATTTCTTATGCATTGCTCCATGCCGATTGGATTCACTTATTTATCAACATGTATGTGCTATACGGTTTTGGCCCTGTCATAGAGAATCACTACAGATTCATATTTGGAACAAAAGGAGTTTTTTATTTTATCCTGCTTTATGTGGGAGGAGCGGCTTTGTCGGTTATACCTGCTTATGGCCGCAATAAAGAAAACCCGTTTTATAACGCTGTGGGCGCCAGCGGAGCCATTAGTTCGGTGGTATTTGCAATTATTATAATCAATCCTTTTGCCAGCTTAAGCCTCATTTTTCTTCCCATTAGTTTTCCAGCCGTGCTCTTTGGAATGGTTTATCTGGTTTATTCTTACATAATGGCACGCAAAGGCGATGGTCCTATTGGACACGATACCCATTTTTGGGGAGGCATATTCGGGATGGCTTTTACGGGCGCACTAAAACCTTCACTTTTCATTAGTTTTGCCAATAATATCATCCAATATTTCTTTTAAATAACCCAACCCAAACCATAAACACATGAGAAAGCTGCTTTTTCTGTTATCCATTTCCCTCCTATTGTTAATAGGAAATGCAAACGCCCAGAAATTTGGGATAAAAACAGGTATCAATCTCTCAAGTATTGGCTTTTCGGGCAACGAAGCCGATGTGTATTCCAGCGCCATTGCCTATCGCACGGCAACCACATATGGCGGTTATATCAATTTCAAATTGGTTCCATTGGTTTCATTGCAGTTTGAAGGCAACTACGATCCCAAAGGGATGAAATTCGACACTCCACCTCTGCCCAATGCCCAATTTCAAGGAAGCTTTACGTATTATGAGCATTATAACTATTTCACCATGCCCTTGCTACTGAAAGTCAACCTCATTGCTTTCCATATCGAGGCTGGGCCCTACCTTAGTGTTTTGCTCAGTGCCAGGGAGGTAAAAAAAGGGAAAGCCCAAATTCCAAACCCCGATGGAGGCTGGATTGAAGAATTCTATAACGATAACATCGATTTGAAACCCATTACCAATAAAACAGATTATGGCATTGCCGCCGGCTTAGGTACTACATTCAACCTGGGTCCTGTACAATTAATGGCCGGTGCCCGCTACAATCATGGGTTATCGAATATCCTAAAAGCCCCTTTGAGCGATGAAAATGGCAATATTATTCTCGAGATGAAGAAAAATCGCTGTTTCAATATTTATGCTGGCGTGGCTGTTGGATTATAAAACCCAAAGTCCTAAAAATATAAAAGGCTGGCGCTTGACTGCTCCAGCCTTTTGTTTTTGGGAAAAAGAAATTTTATTTCTGGATTTTCACTTCGATGGTGATGGTACGGTCTGCCCCAATGGAGCCATCTATACTGATTACCTTAAATAATCCTTTCTTACCTGGATTAGCCGAAGTTGCAGCTGTTTCGAAGGCAACCATGTCGCCAACTTGTAACATGTTAGCTCTTGAATCATTGAGTTCAACTGCATTAGCAACAATCATCTCGTCGTTGTATTCGGTAACCTGATTCCAGTCGATGCTGCCGATTTTTTTGAAACGGGTAGCATTTTTCACAGACCAGGAATCGAAAAGATTTTCCCAAGCTATTGCGGCCTGATCGTCATCTACAGCAGCTATAGTTGCCTGATTTAAAGTACCATAGAAATAAAGCAGGTCAACTTTGTTTTGGTTGGCCACAGTCTCAGCCTGCTTCATAACTTTATTGTCTGACGAACTCCAGAAACTACCAACGTTAACATTGTTCTGACCTCCCATGAGAATAGCTGTGTAAACATTTACCGTTGGGGCAGAAGTAATGTTTAGGCTGAGGGATGCGCTCTGTCCATCTTTATCAACGATTTCAAATGTCCAACGCTCTGATCCTGCTTCTCTCCTAACATCTATTTGACCCTCTATGGAGAAGGTGGAAAGGTTGGCAAGAGTGGAATCGACAACCACTTCAGGGACATTATTGAAAGTACGGGTAACTTTAAAGCGCACTAATTTGGAGTTAGTGTTGGCATTGGCAGAAGCCATAATACCAACCATTGTAGTACTTCCTGCTGGCAAGGTAGCATCAGAGGAGATGAAACCAGCGCTACCCTTGAAAGCAATAGTAGGAGCTTTGTCAGTGGATTCTTCATCTTTTGTGCAGGCTGTAAAAACACTGGTAGTAGCTGCCAGTAATAAGAAAAGGGCAATTCTTCTCATCTTCATAGTTTTAAAGGTTTAAATTAAACTTTGGGTGTTTTAAACTAATGTGCTCCAAAGATACAAACACTTTGCCAGGAATTAATCTGGCACAATTATTATTAATTTTGCAGTCGAAAAGTTCTTTGAGGGGCTGACTGGTTTTGACAGCATGACAGTGTAATTGTAAGCATGCCGGGCGTTGGGGAAAGGCCCGTTAAAAACTGCCTCAAAGCCAATAAATGGCAACAACTACAACTATGCACTTGCAGCTTAATCGGGACTGATTAAGCGGGGTGTGTCCTCCGGGAAGCCTTGCCTTTCGGCGTCCCGTCCAGGGCATCGCAAAAGAGAGGCTGGCCAGGTTTATGTCCCGTAAACTTGGTAAGAAATTAGGGACTAAGAGGCCGGATAGGTTAGCCCCTGGCTCGTCCGCCTCCGACAATCTTTTCAGGGGATAAGCATGTAGAAAGCACTTATGCTGCATGTTTGGACCGGAGTTCGACTCTCCGCAGCTCCACTCTGCACACAAAAAAGAGCTGGCTTGATGGCCGGCTCTTTTTTTATGTATTTACCATAAACAAAAAGGGCATACGCAAAATTAGTGCATGCCCTTCATCACACCAAAAGCCAAGGTTGTATGAGTTTATTGTTCAGTATCTTCCTCAATAAAACGGTACGAACCGTCCTCCTGCTCTTCGGCCAGTGGGGTATGTCGTAATTCGTTAATGACCAATAGCGCAAATAATATTGCCAGAATGAGAAAAATAAAGAGTTTAAGCATAACGGCTAATAAGTTTTTTTAGTTGAGAATAGTCCTTGCTTTTGGGATCGCAAAGCTTCAATGCATCGCCGCTTTGATGATTTGATTGAAAATGGTCGGAAGGCTTCAGATTTGTGGGGGTATAACCGCCCATGGATTTTCTGTTTTTGAAATCACTTAAAATCTGATTCACGAGCTCTTTTGCTGCCATACATTATTCTATTGCGACTTCATTATAACACCAATCTTATGCCGAACATAATAATACTTTGTAAATCAATAATTTAATCCAATAATAAAATTCATTTATGCCTCCGTTTTCATAGATTTAAAATAGAATAATTATCAGCAATTTACAAACGCACGATTTTTCAAGGGATTGAAACGGGGGACAAAAAACCGAAAACGGATAAATTATCCGTTTTCGGATAGTGTAAAAGCTACATTAATAAAATTATGGGTCCAGACGAAAAGCCTGTTTTAATTTATCCACATAATCCAACTTTTCCCATGCAAAAAATTCCACATTTTTAAAATAACGTTCCTTGCCCGTATTTTTATCTACGCGAGTATAGGTATGCTCATCCTGATAAAAAACTTCTATTTCCTTTGAAAAGGGTTCACGTCCAAAGTGTCCGTATTTTGCGGTCGGACTATAGATGGGATTATGCAAACCGAAACGCTGAATAATCGCATAAGGGCGAAGGTCAAAAACCTTCCTGATAACATTTGCCACCTGGTCATCTGTCAGAATATTGCCCTGGGCATCCCTGGCTTTGCATGTACCAAATGTATTAACATATAAGCCCACAGGTTCTGCAACTCCAATGGCATAAGCAACTTGAACTAATACTTCGGTGCATAAGCCTGCTGCAACCATGTTTTTTGCAATATGGCGCATGGCGTAGGCAGCAGAACGATCAACTTTGGAGGGGTCTTTGCCAGAAAAAGCTCCACCCCCATGAGCTCCGCGGCCTCCATAAGTATCCACAATAATTTTGCGGCCTGTAAGACCCGTGTCGCCATGGGGCCCTCCAATAACAAACTTTCCCGTAGGATTGACAAGCAACCTGAACTGTCCATCAAACAGCCTGGAAACTCTTTCGGGAAGTTCCTGACGAATACGAGGGATGAGATATTGGAGGATGTCGCGTTTGATGGTTTCCTGCATCTGTTGTTCGGCATCTTTTTTAGCCTGTTCCGTATCATTTACGGGCTCAATAAAGTCATCGTGTTGAGTTGATACAACAATAGTATCAATCCTTAACGGAGTACCATCATTAGCGTATTCAATGGTAACCTGGGATTTGGAATCGGGCCTGAGATATTTCATCACTTGACCTTCCTTTCGGATATCGGCCAACCGCTGAACCAACAGATGGGCTAACTCTATGGGCATTGGCATAAAGTTATCCATTTCGGTGCAGGCATAACCAAACATCATTCCCTGGTCACCGGCACCTTGCTGATATGGATCTTCTTTACTGCGATCAACCCCCTGATAAATATCGGGCGATTGTTCATGAATAGCATTGAGTACACCGCAAGATTCTGAATCGAAACGATATTCTGGCCTGGTGTAACCAATCTGCCTGATTGTGTTACGCACCACATCCATTATATCAACATAGCATTCGGTACGTACCTCACCACCCACAATAGTAAGCCCTGTGGTAACAAAGGTCTCAATAGCAACTTTTGAAGTTTTGTCCTTACTCAGGAACGCATCAAGTAGAGCATCAGAAATCTGGTCGGCTACCTTATCGGGATGACCTTCTGACACAGATTCGGAAGTAAATAGATATCCCATTACATTAATTTATTTTTTGTTTAACATGAATGGGGAAACTGATTGAGATTGAGTAAAAAAGCATTGTTTTAGCATTTTTTTACGTGGTTGCAATCAATCAAATCTCTCCACACCTTCTGATTTTCAGAAGGCGGGCAAAGATAAATTTTTTTTTAATGCTTTTTATCTTCCCAAAGTAATCTCTCTGAAGATATCTTCAAGGGAGCGTTGGTTTTCGCTTAAAGACAGTACTGTAAGTTGATGATCGACAGCATATTTAAATACTGCTGCCCGTATATCGGTTTCACCTTTGCTAAACAGCAGGTAGTGATTTCCCTCCTCCTGCACTTTTATTACTCCGGGTATTCCAGTTAAACCACGACGGTCGGTTTTCTTATCAAATTCAACACTGATAATGCGCGCACCTCCGGTATAACGACTAAGATTGTCTGTTTTGTCGTCTGCCACAATTCTACCTTTATTTATAATGTTGACGCGGTCGCATACTGCTTCCACCTCTTGCATGATGTGGGTCGACATAACCAACGTCTTATTCTTGCCGGCTCTTTTTATCACCTCTCTTATTTCAACAATCTGATTGGGGTCGAGGCCCGAAGTAGGTTCGTCGAGAATTAGTACCGGTGGGTCGTTAAGCAAAGCCTGCGCTAACCCCACCCTTTGCCTGTATCCTTTAGAAAGCTTTCCTATGGTCTTGTGAATCTCAGGCCCTAGCCCTGTTATTTCAATGACTTCATCTATCCTCGAAAATGCATTTTTAATTCGATAAATTCCAGCAATAAAGGAAAGGTATTCCCTGATATACATTTCGGGATACAACGGGTTGTTTTCCGGAAGATAACCCAGTTTTTTTCTGATTTCTAATGCATTATCCCTGACATTTAAGCCATCAACCCATACCTCCCCAGCCGTTTGGGGTATAAAACAGGTAATAATTTTCATCAAGGTTGACTTACCCGCACCATTTGGACCCAACAAACCAGTTATTTCCCCTTTGCGAATGGAAAGTGTGACATTGTCGAGAGCTTTCTGCTCTCCATACAATTTTGTCAGGTTGCTAATTTCGATTGACATTGGCTGAAAATTGGAGGGGACAAAGTTAGTGTAAGCCCTGGATTATAGAAACAAGGGAAGGCAGAGCCAAACGGATGTCGTCGCCGGGAAACCTAATTATCAGTGGATAACTTCCCCAATGACGTTGAAATACAAAAGCATTGCTACGATGGGCTCTCCAGATATAACGGATATACCACATGGGCTCTAATCCCCAACGCAAATCGGATTTTTTTTCAGCCAAAAACCGCCGACGCGGAAGGGTAAGGTAAATGCCCAAATGTAATTTCTTGAAAATCTCCTTTGCGCTAAACACAAACAATCCTTCTATAATAACAATCTCAGATGAAACTACAGATTGCTTAAACATCCGATTGAATAGGTCAAAATCAATACTTTCAGGAATTTCCCAGTTAGTATGATCGCGAATAAGCGGAATTTTGTCAGACGGAAAAACACAGTCATCGAGACTAATGATTTCGGTTGGGATATGTAAGGCCGATTTCAAACGAAGGGCGAGAGTAGTTTTTCCGGAGCGACTGCAACCTCCAATACCGATAATAAAAGGTTTTGGCGATTGGTGCCATATAATTTTATTCTCCAGAGAGGAATGCATAATTTTGCCCGGCGCTTAAGTAAGCGCAAAAGTAGAGAAAGGCCTGTTAACAACCTACTGATAATGTTGATAATTTTTTTGAAAAAAATGTTGGTGTAACCAAAATAATTACATACCTTTGCACCCCTTTTTGAACCATACAGAATTCTATAAGAAAGCCTCAAGATAATGGATACACTAAGCTACAAGACGGTGAGTGCCAATAAGCAAACCGTTAAAAAAGAATGGGTTCTCATCAATGCCGAGAATCTGGTGGTAGGGCGGCTTGCAACGGAAGTTGCCAAACTTCTCAGAGGCAAGCATAAACCTTACTATACGCCGCATGTAGATTGTGGCGATCATGTAGTAATTATTAATGCTGAAAAAATCAGGTTTACCGGACAGAAGATGACAGAGAAGCAATATGTACGGTATACCGGATATCCCGGAGGACAGCGTTTTGCCAGTCCTAAAGATTTATTGGTAAGAACCCCTGAACGCGTGCTTGAACACGCCATTAAGGGTATGCTTCCCAAAAACAGACTGGGGCGTCAGCTATTCCGCAATCTTCACGTTTACGCAGGAGCCGCGCATCCACATCAGGCTCAGCAACCTGTTGAAATAACAATAAACGAAGCAAAATAAAGCATGGAAGTCATCAACACTGTTGGTAGAAGAAAAACTGCAATTGCCCGTATATATTTAAAAGAGGGTAATGGCCAGATGACCGTTAATGGCCGCGATTACAAAGAGTATTTCAGTACGGAAGTACTGCACTACAAAGTCTTGCAGCCCTTCGAGCTTACCTCCACCCAGGGCAAATACGATGTAAAAGTCAACCTGCTCGGTGGTGGTATTACCGGACAGGCCGAAGCGCTGAGGCTAGCCATTGCCAAAGCTCTTTGTGAAATTGATGAACAATATCGTCCTGTTCTCAAACAGAACGGTTTGCTTACCCGCGACCCTCGTATGGTGGAACGCAAAAAACCTGGTCGTCCGAAAGCACGCAAGCGTTTCCAGTTCTCCAAACGTTAACCTTTGCCTGCTATTGGAAGAATTTGTGTTTAGTATCTAAATTCCTGAGACTGCTTTTAGTCTTTGAGAAAAGCACTACTCAGGGATTGCCTTTATAGAATGTAAACCTAATAAATAAAAAAAATGCCTAAAGTTACATTTGAAGAATTGCTGGATGCCGGCGTACATTTCGGACATTTGCGCCGCAAGTGGAATCCAAACATGGCTCCGTATATTTTTATGGAGCGCAACAAAATCCACATTATTGACCTGTATAAAACTATGGCCAAACTCGAAGAAGCAATGGCTGCCATGAAGCAGATTGCCAAATCGGGTAAAAAAATTCTTTTTGTATCTACCAAGAAGCAGGCCAAAGAAATTGTGAAAGAGCAGGCCGAAAGAGTAAAAATGCCATACGTAGTGGAACGCTGGCCGGGCGGTATGCTCACCAATTTCGTTACCATACGCAAGGCCGTAAAAAAGATGGCTACTATCGACAGCCTGATGAAGAGCGACAGCTACCTTACTATGTCGAAACGTGAGCGCTTGCAGATTGAGCGCGAAAGGGTGAAACTGGAGAAAAACCTCGGTTCGATTGCTGATCTACGCGGCTTGCCTTCGGCTATTTTCGTTGTAGATATTCTAAAAGAACACATCGCCGTTGCTGAAGCTCGTAAACTCAACATACCCATCTTTGCAATGGTTGATACCAACAGCAACCCCCTTCTGGTTGACTTCCCCATTCCTTCGAACGATGATGCCTCAAAATCAATTGCCCTCATTGTTAAGCTGATGGCAGATGCAATTGAAGAAGGCCTTAGCGAACGCCGCATGGATAAAGAACAAGCCGAAATAGAAGAGGCTGAAGAAGCCGAAGAAAAGGCAAGAATTGCCAGCCTTGAGGCTCTGGAAGATGAAGAAGAAAAGGACCTTGCCTCAAAACCCATCAAAGCTCACAGCGGAGAAGAGGAAGAAGAGGAAGGAAGCAAGGGTAAACGTCCTCGCAAGGTGATTACCAAAAAACGCTAATTCCACATTCCTGTAGTATTCAAAAATCAAACATAAATTAAACATATATGGCAATTACTGCTGCTGATGTAAACAAGCTGCGCCAGATGACCGGTGCAGGCATGATGGACTGCAAAAAAGCGCTCGAAGAAGCCAATGGCGATTTCGAAACAGCAATAGATATCCTTCGGAAAAAAGGACAGAAAGTAGCCTCCAAGCGCGCCGATCGTGCAGCTTCAGAAGGCATTGTGTTGGCCGGAACCAACGCTGAAAAGACTTTCGCAGCCGTTATTATGGTTAACTGCGAAACTGACTTTGTTGGCAAAAATGATGAGTTTACAGGCTTGGCCAAGAAACTCCTGGAAAAAGTGATTGAAAATAAGCCTGCCTCTCTTGAAGAAGCACGCCAATTGAAAATCGACGATCGCACCTTCGAAGACCACCTGACCGAGCTCATTGGTAAAACAGGTGAAAAAATGGAGTTCCCATCATACCATTTTATTGAGGCTCCTGTGGTTACAGCCTACAACCATCAGGGAAATCGCCTTGCCACTATCCTGGGTTTCAATAAAAAAGTTGACGATAACACTTATACCATCGCCCATGAAGTGGCCATGCAGGTGGCTGCTATGAATCCCGTAGCCATCGATAAAGACGATGTAGATCCCAAAATTATCGAAAGAGAACTCGAAATTGGTCGAGAACAGGCCAGGGCTGAAGGTAAACCTGAAAATATGGTCGACAAAATTGCAGAAGGAAAGTTAAATCGCTTCTACAAAGAAAGCACCTTACTCAACCAGGAATTTGTACGCGATCCTAAGAAAACTGTAGGCCAATATATTGCTGAACACGACAAAGACATCAAGGTAGTGAAATTCTACCGACTGATGCTGGGAGAATAAACCCTTCCATTCGCATTAAATCATACCCAAGGGAGGCTGTCAACGTAAATTGACAGCCTTTTTTATGGGCTATTCTGAAGAAAACTGCACCAGGTCACATCTTACTGTTTTATATGCCCATAAGCCTTTCAAACCATTTAAACCTGACCAGAGAACAAGTTACATAACTTCAATCTCCGGCATACCATAAACAAGCAATACCCAGGAGGCAAATAAAATTTATTAACCAGACTATACGCTATCCCACCTTTTAACGTTCGAATATTAAACCCATGCTTGTATTTGGAGATCTACTAATAATTATAGGATGCCATTCCATATATTTGCAAACACATAGCCATTCATGCTTATGAAATTCAAGAAACCGATTATTTTTACTGGTGCAGGAATTCTATTAGTCCTCCTATTTTTCCTATTCAGGGGTAGCGGTGGTAGTGCAACCAAAGAGCTAACGGCCCAGGTAAAGAGAGGTAATTTTCGGATTATTGTTACAACCACCGGTGAACTGGAGGCAAAAAATTCAGAAAAAATTATGGGGCCGGAAGGGCTTAATCAGGTGGGAATCTGGCGAACCACAATTGAAGATATAATAGCCGATGGTTCACTGGTGGATAGTGGACAATACGTCGCCCGGCTCGATCAAACCGAAATAAGTAACAAAATAAAGGATAAAGAAACAGAATTAGAAAAACTGGAGACTCAGGTTACGAAAACGCGGATAGATACCTCCATAGAGATGAGGGCAGCCCGGGATGAACTCATCAATCTTAAATATGCCCTCGAAGAACGGCGAATAATCTTGGAACAGTCGAAATATGAACCACCTGCTACTATTCGCCAGGCAGAAATTGCTCTGGAAAGGGCAGAAAGAGCCTATGAGCAGGCGGTTAAAAATTATAAGCTTAAGCTGGATAAGAACCGGGCTAATATGCAGGATGTGCAGGCATCATACGAGCAGGCCCGCCGGCAGCTCGAAATTCTGGTAAAGGTTAGAGAGGGGTTTATCATTAAAGCACCAAAATCGGGGATGCTTATCTATCGCCGAAACTGGGATGGGAAAAAAATGGGAGTTGGCGCTCAAATCAGTACATGGGACAATATTGTTGCTACCCTGCCTGATCTTTCAAAGATGATTTCTAAGACTTACGTCAACGAAATTGATATCTCAAAGGTTAAGCAAGGGCAAAAAGCCATTGTTACCATTGATGCTTTTCCTGATAAAAAATTAAATGGAATTGTCCGCGAGGTAGCAAATATTGGCGAACAAATTCAGGGCTCGAATGCAAAGGTTTTTGAAGTTATCATTGATATCACTGAGTATGACAGCATTTTACGCCCTGCAATGACCACCAAAAATCAAATTATTACCGGGGAATACGATGACGTATTATATGTACCTTCTGAAGCAGTCCATACCGAAGGGAAAACAACATTTGTTTATAGCCGTGGCAACAAGATTGAAGTAAAAACAGGTGAGAGTAATGAGAACAATATTATCATTGAAGAAGGCTTAGAGGAAGGAGACGAAGTATTGCTCACCATTCCTCCATCACCTGAAAAGTGGAAACTTATTCCGTTGGATACCCAAGATAAAAAGTCTGGTAGAACACCGCAACCCAGTGACACCCTTAAGAAATCCTGATCCATGCAAGCTGGTATCAAGTACACTCATATTTTACGCATTGCCTTTGAGGCATTAATGGTAAATCGTACGCGTTCGGCCCTTACTGCTCTGGGAATTATTTTTGGGGTGGCTGCTGTAATTGCCATGATGGCTGTTGGAAATGGGGCACGCAAGGAAATTTTGGACCAAATCAAACTCGTAGGGGTCAACAACATCATAATTGTCCCTAAAACCGAATCAGACCAGCAGAAACAATCAGAGGAAAATAATCAGGGGAAGGAGGCGAAGAAAGGCTTTTCTACGGGCCTCACGCTTCTGGATGCCGAAGCCATAAAAGAAATTATTCCTGGGGTTGAACGCGTCAGTCCAGAAGTCACCTATGAGACCATGGGGATTTACAAAAAAAACAGCAAAAACCTGAAATTAAGTGGAGTCACCAACGATTTTTTCGAGACTTTCAATTTGAAGCTGGAGAAGGGCTACAATTTTTCAGAAATTGACCAACAAAAAGCTGCATCTGTTTGCATTATAGGATCGGAAGTAAGAGCCGGCCTGTTTCCCGACGAGGATCCCATTGGGCAATATATCAAATGCAGCGGGGTTTGGCTGAAAGTAATCGGAGTACTGGCTTATACGCCTGTATCGGAGGCATCGGCAGGAAACCTGGGTATATCAAATTATAATCGCCATGTTTACGCGCCTATTCAAACCGTTCTTGGAAGGTACAAAGACCGTTCATTAATTACTGCAAACCTATTGGCCGGCGGAGGAACTTTCTTCGGAGGCGATTTTATTGTAGTCAGTGATGCTGCGCCACAATCGGAAAGTTCGATGAATCAGCTCGACAAGATAGTAGTACGCATGAAAGAGAGTGAAGATTTGAAACCTGCCTCTGAGGTAATTCAGCGGATTCTGAAGCGGAGACACAATCAGATGGAAGACTTTGAAGTAAAAATTCCGGAAATGTTGCTAAAGCAGGAGCAACGCACCAAAGACATTTTCAACATTGTATTGGGAGCTATCGCAAGTATCTCATTGCTGGTAGGAGGTATCGGGATTATGAATATAATGCTCGCTTCGGTGCTTGAAAGAATTCGCGAAATAGGTGTGAGAATGGCCATTGGCGCCAGGCGTAAAGATATCGTCCTGCAGTTTTTAAGTGAGGCCATGCTCATCAGCATTAGTGGCGGGTTAATTGGAATCCTTTTGGGTATTTTACTCTCCAAAGCCATCATGCACTTTACCGGAATTCTAACCATCATTTCGCCCTGGAGCATGCTTATTTCGTTTGCGGTGTCGGCGGCTGTGGGAATGCTATTTGGTTATATGCCGGCCCGCAAGGCTGCCTCACAGGATCCAGTACTTTCGCTTAGGTATGAATAATAACAAACCATGAAAAAAATTCTCTTTAAAAGTACGCTAATCCTCTTTTTCCTTGCGTATTACTCTGTATTAACCGCCCAAGAGCAGAAGTTAAGATATCTTACGCTCGAAGAGACTATTAACCTGGCAAGAGAACAATCGCCGGATGCATTGATTGCCCGGCACCGTTTTTTAAGCAGCTATTGGGAATACCGCAGCTATCAGGCACAATTCATGCCAAAACTCAGTCTGAGCGCTACCTTACCCACTATTAACAAATCGGTAAGCTCTTACACCCTGCCCGATGGAACGGAAACTTTTATAAGGAGGCAGTATACAAGCTATTCAGGAGAACTGGCTCTTAGTAAAATTGTGGGAGTTACAGGAGGCAGTATCTACATACGTTCGAGATTGCAAAATATACAGAACAGTCTTGACACCACCGGCAATGGCTCATGGCTCTCCAACCCTGTTACCATAGGATTTAATCAGCCAATTTTCACCTATAATCCCTACTTATGGAGCCGCCGCATAGATCCCTTAAAATTCCTTGAAGCAGGCAGACGATATGTGGAAGAAATGGAGCAGGTAGCCATTAATGCCACAACGTATTTTTTCAACCTATTGACAGCCCAGGGGCAATTGCAAATTGCAGAGATTAATTTGGCAAATTACGACACGCTGTATCGCATAGCCAAGGGCAGGTACAATATGGGAACCATTGCAGAGAATGAACTTCTTCAGCTCGAGCTTAACTTATTAAAGTCGAAATCGGAGACCGACAATGCAAGGCTTGAAGTTGAAAATGCCATGTTTAGGCTAAAATCTTTTTTAAGGATTAAAAGCAGTGAACAGATATTACTGGTACCACCGGCTGAGATGAGGATGGCCGAGGTAAATGCAACCGAAGCGTTGCAATTGGCTCGCGAGAACCGATCATCTTCGTTGGGATTTGAACGCCGGTTGTTGGAAGCCCGTCGCGATGTTGACCAGGCCAGGCATCAGGGGAGATTCGAAGCCAATCTATCGCTTGAGTATGGGCTTTCACGCGATGCAAGCAGTTTGCCTGATGTTTATCAAAACCCCAACGATATGCAGCAACTGAGCCTCAGCCTTTATGTACCTATTTTAGATTGGGGACAGGCTCGGGGTCGTATAAAAATGGCAGAATCGAACAGGGAACTGGTAAAAACCTCTGTTGAACAAGAGCTTATCGATTTCGACCAGGAAGTCTATCTGGCAGTAATGCAATACAATATGCAAAAAAACCAACTGTATATTGCCGCCAAAAGCGATACCGTTGCTGCCAAGAGCTATCTGGTTGCTAAGGCGAGATATATGATTGGCAAAATAAGCATTACCGATCTAAATATAGCCCAAACCGAAAAAGACCAGGCCAGAATGAACTACCTTACAGCTTTACAAAAATACTGGCTGAACTGGTTCAACCTTCGGAGGCTCACCCACTTCGACTTTATTGAAAATAAATTAATCTCACCAGACCTGAACAAAATCGTAAATTAGTAGTTTCCTTTACGTATTCAATTACTAAAACCTATCATTAAAGCAATTTTATATGGCAGTATTAGTTGGTAAAAAAGCACCGCTGTTTTATGCCGATGCTGTTGTTAACGGCAATCAGTTCGTCGAGAAATTCTCACTTGAACAGTACATCGGTAAAAAGTATGTTATTTTCTTCTTTTATCCTCTCGATTTTACTTTTGTATGTCCCACAGAGATTCTGGCTTTTCAGGAGAAACTTCATGAATTTGAGGCTCGTAATTGCGCTGTGGTGGGTTGCTCTATAGATTCAAAATTCAGTCACTGGGCATGGCTTAATACTCCAAAAGAGAAAGGGGGAATTCAAGGAGTGACTTTCCCATTAGTAAGTGATCTCTCAAAAACCATTTCTGAAAATTTCGATGTATTAGCCGGACATTACGAATGGGACGCCGAAGATGAAGTATCGACTTTCGTGGGCGAACCAGTAGCCTATCGCGGTCTTTTCCTCATCGACAGACAGGGAATTGTGCGTCATCAGATTGTAAACGATTTACCCTTAGGCCGTAATGTTGATGAGGCTTTACGTATGCTGGATGCCCTACAGTATTTCGAAGAGAATGGAGAAGTTTGCCCTGCTAACTGGCATAAGGGAGAAGAAGCGCTGAAACCTACCTTCGATGGAGTTTCTGAATATCTGGCGAAACACTAATTAATTATTACTTAATAAAAAAGTGGCTGCTATATTCGAGCAGCCTCTTTTTTTTCATTGATGAATTCCAATAATAAAACCGCATTTCAAGATACTAGGCTCAGTCAGTTTTACAGTTAACGTTTATAAAGAAACCTTTAAGCTATAATCCGGAATTAGAAGCTTAATAAACTGCAACCTCCGACAATACAGGACATGCTCTGGAATCATGGATGATAAGACGCAGTTTGTCAGTTTCAATTTCGGGTAAAACTGCAATACGCTTATAGCCGATAGTTGTGCCCTGAAAAACAGATTTCCATGACTTACCTGTCCAGGCTTCCAGTGTAAACGATTTAACCCTTTGTCCCAAAGCAATGTATTCCTGCAAAACTACATAATGTGGGCGGATAGGTTTGGGAAATTTAAGTTCTACTCTGGCTTGTGTCACGCCATCATCCGTAGCCCAAAAGGTCTCAGGAGAATTATCGTGAAGATTGTCAGGCGAAAAGAAACCCGAATTTAGCCGCGTATTGGAGGCCGAAAAATGAGCTTCGGCGGCCAGGTTATTTTTAAAGACAGAATCAAGAATATGTTTAAAACCCTTTAACGATTGGATATCTGTGGAGCTAATGAGACCATCAGAATTTGGGGGCACATTGAGCAACAGCACACTTCCTCGTCCCACCGAATGCAAATAAATCTGAAACAGTTCTTCTGGGGTTTTCACGAGAGAGTCCTCAGCAGAATGGTAAAACCATCCCGGTCTGATAGAAACATCGCATTCTGCAGGAATCCAATGCGTTCCCGATTCACTCCCGGACTGAAGTAATTTTTCAATCCCACCTTTACCCGGATAAAGGGTATCTGGCGTTAGCAGATTCCAATTCGTTTCACCGGCTTCGCCCCTCTCATTTCCAACCCATCTGATATCGGGACCGGCATCACTGAAAACCAATACATCAGGATTCTTTTCCTTAATCATTTCCAGTGTAACTGGCCAGTCATAATAGGTTTGCCTGTCAATCCAACGGGTTTCCCTCGCACCACCATAATACCCTCGGCCTCCATTGGCACCATCAATCCAAATTTCAAAGAAAGGGCCATATTGCTCTAGTAACTCCCCGATTTGATTGCGATAATATTGAATGTATTCCTTGCGACCATAATCCTTGTGATTGCAATCCCATGGAGAAAGATAAATACCAAATTGCAAACCCTTTGAACGGCTTGCTCTTGCAAGAGATCCTACCACATCTCCCCCACCCTCTCTCCAGAAAGCTTTTTTTACGCTGTGCTCAGAATAGGCAGTAGGCCACAGGCAAAAACCATCATGATGTTTGGCCGTTAGGATTATTCCTTTAAAACCAGACTCACTTAAAACATTCACCCATTGTTCGGGGTCAAATTTCTGAGGATTGAAAAGTTCAGGATTCTCATCCCCGTAGCCCCATTCTTTATTGGTAAATGTATTTAAAGAGAAATGAATAAATGCATTCATTTCCATGCGATGCCAACGAATTTGCGCCTGTGTTGGGACAGGCAGCACCGGCGAGGGTATTAAATCAACCGATTGAGCCCAAAGCAGCTCCCCAGACAATAATCCCAGGCTCAATCCAAGCCATTTAAAGCACCTTATTTTCATCATTCTTAATATAATGAATATGCCAGCACCAAGGCCATACCAAATGTGAAGGCAATAGCAGGCCAGTTGTAGGTTTTTTTACGATATCCCTTATACACATGAATGGCAATAATCATAAGAACCAAAATACTGATTGCCAATATGTTTTTATCTATAACAAATGTGACAACAGCAGCAATAAGGATGAACAAATTGAAGGCCAGGAAGTTCCAAAGGAAATTCAAGGGCTGTAAGGGATAATGTGTGATTCGGGCAACGAGGAAATACACCAAAGCCAGTATTAAATACCATAAGAAGCCCATTTTCACAAAATGCAAAAGGGGGTAGGTTATTAATGAAGTAAGAGAAAGGGTTTCTTCATTATTTTGAACCTGGTTGCTTATCAACCTTAGAGAATTCAGGGCATTAACCGATTCATTACTAAGGCCGGGAACGGATGAAGCCTCCTGGAGCGATGAAAAACCTCCTTTTTGTTTGCGAGCTTCGAGCCAGACGGGAACATCGGCAGGTTTAAAACCGCTGATGCAAATAAGGTCGACACTGTCGGCTGCATTGAGATCAAAAGGATATTCCGCTTGCTTCGGCCCAAAGCTTGACATGACCCAAGGTATAAACTTAGCCTTTGGATTTACTACCCACAATTCCATAGCCGACTCTGCCGAATAATCCAATCCTGAAGCTTCCTTCCATATTGCCTTCACTATCTGCTCTTCTGTGGGATATTCCCTTAGATAACCCTCAATAAACTGAAAAATGGGAGGCGTCGAAGTATTATTCAGATTCACATATTTATTGAAAACAGTAAAAATCTTCAGGTACTGATTTCGCAAAGGATAAATTTCCCGCTCGAAAATAAAGGAAGAATCATTGGGCAAAAAATCACGATAATATTCAGGAGGATAGTAATTTTTCTTTAAGTTACTCTGAAGCATAAAACCAAAGAAAGCCGCAATCACCCCTTCAGTAGCCACAGCGTTTTCCTGGGTTCGAAAACGGCGTATATCAGGCCATACAGAGGCATCGAGATAGAGCTTTTGCAACCAGGGATCACTATTTTCAATTGAGCGAGCAGGCCGTTGAATAAGTTTACTTTCTATGAAATTAAACCGACGATAATTCTCCAAATCCTGATACCATTTAGGCATTGATGCTCTATAAAAACCCAGGCGACCGGGCCATGAGAACTCACGCCGGAATGCATGTAATTCGCGGGTAAAACTTAGGCCCAACTGCTTTGTATTTTCCTGTATACTTCTTTTTATCCGCTGATCTTGTTCAGTTACTATGGCAACATACTGGAAACTCTCGGCAAAGCCCTCAGAGAAAGCAACCCGTGGATCTGTTTGGGTACAGAAATAATGCACCTTGGGAGTGAGAATATCATATTCGCCCAATAATAGCCCTAAAAAAACATGACCCATTTCATGAGGGATTATTTGATGATAAGAACCCAATTCAGCGGGATTCTGCTCGAGTGCCTTCTGGTGTATATCGATGTAATAGGCATCTTTCAAAATTTTTTTAGCTCCGTTGTCTTCGATAACAAGGCCTTTGCGTGCCCACCCCCCTTGATGCTCAGTGAGGGCCAGATATAAAGGATATTTTTCCTGGATTTTTCTTTTTTTGAGTAAATAATTCTGCAAAACACCATGCAAATAAATACTTTCGGCAACCAATCCCCGGGTGAACTTATTCCGTGCTTTAAAAAACATTGGATCTGAAGCCTTCAACTTTCTGAATACTTCCATTCCGTCATACTTTTCTCCGGTGGGTACAAGCAAAACGAGTGTACCCTCACCCAATACCATCATTGCAGACAGGAAAAATACCAAAAGCAGCCCTATTCTTTTCCTCATAGCAGATTATTTTTGGTTGTGCAATAATAAACATTTGCTGGCAGTCAGTAAAATATCAAACAAGCTCCATCTGAAAGACCTCAGCTAAATGTTTTTTTAAAAGCAACTTAACTTCCTCCATATTCAGCGGGTGCCCCAATTCTTTTTGCAAACTGGTAACCCCTTTGTCAACATAGCCGCAGGGATTTATATAACTAAAATATCGAAGGTCGGTATTTACATTAAAAGCAAAACCATGCATGGTAACCCCCCTTGAGGCTCTTACACCAATAGCACAAATTTTGCGTGCCGCAGGCGTTTCAGGCTCTAACCACACCCCTATAGCTCCTTCCAATCGCGAAGCTCTCAATCCATAATCGCTCAATGTTAGGATAATTGCTTCCTCCAGCAAATATATATATTCCCTAATGCCCCTGCAAAAGGCCTCAATATTGAGGATGGGGTAGCCCACAATCTGCCCCGGGCCATGATAAGTAATATCGCCTCCGCGGTTAGTATGATAAAACGATGCTCCAATTTTCTGAAGGAAGTCTGATTGAATAAGTAAATTGCTTTTATTGCCGTGCAGCCCCAGTGTATACACATGAGGATGTTCAACAAAAAGCAGATAATTCAAAGCAGAGCCATAGTGTTGGTTAAGAATTTGCACCTGAAGAATCTTTAGTAGCTTTTCCTGGTAGTCCCAGGCAGCCTGATATTCCATTTTTCCCAAATCTTCGAAACGGGTTTTTCGATGTCGCGACATAACGAGCAGCTTTTTCTTTATCAATTCGGGGAAGACGAAAACCAACTATCAAACTCTGCCGACCTGTTGAGCGGCATGGTAGGAAGATCGCACCAAAGGCCCGCTTTCTACCGAAGTAAACCCCATATCGAGGGCTATTTCTTTAAGCTGAGTGAAGACCTCAGGGCGAATGTATTCGGCTACGGGATAATGGGCAGGAGTAGGACGAAGGTATTGGCCGATGGTTACTATTTTGCAGCCAGATTGCCTCAAGTCGCGCAAGGTGTCGATGATCTCTGTGTGTGATTCTCCCAGTCCCAACATAAATCCGGATTTGGACTTAAACCCTTGCATACTGATGTGTTGAAGGACTGCCAGGCTGACATCATAGCGTGCTCTCGAACGAATGAGGGGAGTCAGCCTTCGAACAGTTTCTACATTGTGTCCAACAATATCGGGATGAGATGCTAATACAATATTTATCAGTTTATCTATTCCCTGAAAGTCGGGGATCAATACTTCAATGGAGGTTTCAGGCAGGGCATTGCGCAAGGCACTGATTGTCGCTGCCCAATGATGGGCACCCAGATCGGGAAGATCATCCCTATCCACCGAGGTGACCACTACATGCCTGAGGTTCATGCTTTTTGCAGCAAGAGCCACTCGTTGCGGTTCCTCAGGATCTGGAGGTAAAGGACGTCCTGTTTTTGTGTTACAAAATTTACAGGCACGCGTACAAATGTCTCCTAAAATCATAAAAGTGGCTGTTCCAGCCATCCAACATTCTTTGATATTGGGGCATTTTCCACTTACGCAAATCGTATGAAGTCCGTGACGCTGCATAATTGAAGCAGTTTCGTAATACTGCTCATCACGTCTGAGTCTCACTTTGAGCCACTCGGGTTTGGGTTGTTTGTAATCTTCCACAGATACTCCTTTTTACTTAAATGCAAAAGGCAAAATTACCCAAAAATCCGGGCTGAAAACTGTAATATTGCAGCCCCAAATAAACCAAGTATGAGGATTAGATTTATTCTCTCTTTGACTATTTTAATGACATTAAGCCACCAGCTAGATGGCCAGGGTAAAACAAAGGGGTGGCTGGAGAAAGCAGCAGGAAGGGATTACCAACTGAAAACGGTCCCACTCGACAGAGCTCCCGGAATGGATACCTCGTTGGTGTTATGGCTCGAACAGCCCATCGACCACTTGCATCCTGAAAAAGGAAGTTTTTATCAAAGAATTTTTGTTCAGCATAAGGGTTTCAATAGACCTGTGGTAGTTGTTACCGAGGGCTATGGTGCCGAATATGCCAACAACGGCAGGCATCGTGAAGAGCTCACCCAATGGTTGAACGCCAATCAGTGGGTAATTGAACACAGATACTTTGGCCCCTCGCGTCCTCAGGGTGCTTCATGGCAGTATCTTACCGTAGAAAACGCCGCTGCTGACCATCACCGCGTAATACAGCTTATTCGCAGAATATACAATACTCCTGTGGTTACAACAGGTATTAGTAAAGGTGGACAGACCGCTATTTACCACCGCACTTTCTATCCCAACGATGCCGATGCAACGGTAGCCTATGTTGCACCCATTAATATTGCCCAGGAAGACCCACGTGAAATTTATTTTCTAAAAAATGTTGGTAATCCCTCTACTCGAAACAGAATTTTAGAATTTCAGCGCGAGGTATTAAAACACCGCAAAGAAATCATCCCCCTCCTTATGAATGACTTAGCCTCAAATCAACTTAAATTAAATATGAGTGTCGATTCCACACTCGACTACTTGGTATTAGAATACCCCTTCTCTTTTTGGCAATGGGGAATTGAAGAAAAGACTATTCCTGCATCAGTGAACCCAGCAGACATTCTTTACAGGCACCTTACCGATGTTATAGGGCTGGATTCGTATTGTCATCCGGCGATGGATTATTTCTATCCTTTCTTTTATCAGGCATACACAGAAATAGGTTACTATGGGTACGACACTACCGGACTAGGCAATCTTCTGGTTGCCCGTTTAGGTTATTACAGCAACAAAGTACTGGCTCCCAAGGGTAGTGTCTACACATTAAATGGAAATACCCTTCAAAAAGTAAGAGATTTTATAGCACTAAAAGGAAATCATATCATTTACATTTACGGAGAAAACGATCCCTGGACTGCATCAGCTGCCATGCCAACCACAGCCGTTGACTCCAGGAGATTTATTGCAGAAGGTTATCATCATGGATCGAGGATACATCACCTCAAACCTTCGGATAAAGCAGAGGTGAAAAGACTTTTAATGAAATGGCTTGAAATCGAACTACCCGACTATCCATGAATATAAGCCAAAAAAAAATTTATCTGGCCCCATTTCAAGGCATCACCGATGCGGCTTACCGCAACGGTTTCAGAATATACTTTGGTGGAATAGATAAATTTTATTGTCCATACATTTCGGGAATTACAGGAAATCGGGTCAGTCGTTCAAAAGTGCGGGATCTGCAGCCTGAGAAAAACAATCTTGCTGATACTGTACCCCAGATATTGTCGAAAGAAGCTGAAGAAATTCTTATTGTGGCTGCACAAATTACCAACTGGGGCTACACTGAACTCAACTGGAATCTAGGTTGTCCGTTCCCCAGAGTGGCTAAAAAAAGCAGAGGCTCAGGATTATTGCCCTATCCTGAAATGATCAGAGATATTCTCGATAAAGTGATGCCCGAAATAAAAATCCATTTTTCGGTTAAGTTGCGCAGTGGCTATCAATCGCATGAAGAAATATTCCGTGTATTGGAAATTTTAAATAATTATCCCATATATGAAATTATTCTTCATCCACGCACCGGCAGCCAATTGTACCGAGGCAAAGCCAAACCGGAGATCTTTAGTGAGGTAAAAAAGCTGACAAAACACCGACTAAT
>DDBO01000059.1 GCA_002332755.1 Bacteroidales bacterium UBA2030
ACTTTGCAGCCTGTTCACGCGTAAGTTTTACCATTTTCATTGCCACAATTTCAAATCCGTGGGCATTGATACTATCCAGTATCTTTCCAATACACTGCTTTTCGACAGCGTAAGGCTTAATCATCGTAAATGTTATATTTCCAGCCATATCCACTTTTAATTTTGCAATTGGAGTTGGTTTTACAATTCGCATTAAACAGGCTAAAATAAGGAATGTTTAATTATAGAATTAAAGTCATTAATTTTGTCGCATGAATTCTTTAAAATACCCTGGGGCTACAGAAGCCAACCAAATTTTAGACCAGCTTCAAAATAAGAACAATATCCTCATAATCAGTCATCCCAACCCTGATGGTGATTCCATAGGTTCCTCTCTTGCCTTGTCGAAACTACTGTTAAAGATGGGCAAAAATTCAAACGTTGTCGTACCTAATGGCATACCCTCTTATCTGCTATGGTTGCCTGGTGCTTCTGAGGTTATTGTCTATGAAAACCATGCTCATAAAGCCGAAAAAATTATTCAAGAGGCTGAAATAGTGTTTTTTATTGATTTTAATTCAATGAATCGTTTAAATAACATTGGGAAATATTTTGAGCAAGGGAATAAAACGTTTATTTTAATCGATCACCATCTTCAACCCGCAGATATTTTTGATGTCGTTTTTCATACAACGCAGGTATCATCTACTTCCGAACTGATTTATGATTTTATTGTAAAAGCAGGGCTTAAAGAATGGATAGATAAAGAAATAGCCACCTGCCTTTACACAGGTATAATGACGGATACAGGCTCTTTCAGTTATTCATGCAACCATCCTCAAACCTACCATGTTACAGCTGAGCTAATTTCTTTGGGCATAAATGTAAGCCAGATTCATAATTTAGTTTATGATACCTTTTCGGAAGATAGAATGAGGCTGCTCGGGCATCTTCTTTTAAATTGCTTGGTTGTTAACCATGATTTACATACAGCCTACATGTATCTCTCACTTACCGATCAAAAAAGGTTTAATTTCCAGCCGGGCGACTCAGAAGGATTTGTAAATTATGCACTTTCAATAAAAGGGATACGCTTTGCCGCCTTTTTTACGGAGAAAGAAAACCTGGTAAGAATCAGTTTCCGAAGCAAGGGTAACTTTTCGGTTAACAACTTTGCAAGGATTCATTTTGATGGAGGCGGTCACATGAATGCCTCCGGAGCCAATAGCTACCGACCTTTAAAAGACACATTGGAATTTTTTGAATCTCTTTTGTCCGCTTATGCTGATGAACTATGCAAAGTAGATTATTAGTTATTCCTTTACTAAGTTTTTTATTGGTTGCTTGTGGTCCGGTACTGATTGAAAACAAACAACATCAGGACAATAATTCAGGGTTGGCCGATAGCATGGTAACATACAATCAAAAGTTTGCTGAATACGAAGCTCAGCTTATTGAGGATTATATAAAGAGACATAGGCTTCGTATGGATATCTCCGGTACGGGTCTGAGATATAAAATTATTAATTCAGGTAAGGGGAGGCTTATTCAAAAAGGGCAGCAAATTGCACTTGCATACCGAATGTACCTTTTGACAGGAGATCTGATAGATGAAGTAAGCCCCAAAGATCCTTTGAAATTTACTGTTGGTAAAGGCGAAGTTGTTGCTGGGCTTGAAGAAATAATACCTAAACTAAGTGTTGGAGGAAAAGCCAAAATAATCGTACCTTCGCACCTTGCTTATGGAGCCACAGGTGTTTCCGGTGAAATTCCGCCGAGAGCCTCGCTGGTTTATGATATAGAAATAATTGACGTTCAATAACCTTTAAAAAATGAAAAACAAACTCACAACTCTGGCAGTTTTTGCTTTTGCCGCAATGATGCTTGCTTCGTGCTCAAAGTATCCTGGTTTTAAAAAAACCGACTCGGGATTGTATTACAAGTTTATCGTTAAAAATGAGGATACTGCAAAACCTCGCATTAACGATGTAATGGAAATGTATCTTTCTTATAAAGGTATTTCCAAAGGGAAAGATACTCTATTGATGGATGGTAAGCAAAAATTCACCCTGATGATGATGAAATCCTTCTTTAAGGGTGATATTTATGAAGGTCTTGGAATGATGTCGAAGGGCGACAGTGCCATTTTTATTATGCCTGCTGATTCTTTCTTTAAGAAAATCGTCCGTGCACCTAAACTCCCCGAATTTATCGACAGTGCGACAATGTTGACATTTAATGTAAAAATGCTTGATTTCTACTCGCAAGAAGAAATGCAACGCCGCGAGGAGGAGAAAAATGCACAGTTGGAAAAAGAAGAAATGGAAAAGCTCCAAAAGTTCCTCACAGACAATAATATAACGCAGCAACCTACAGAATCAGGCCTTATTTATATTGAGCTTAAAAAAGGAAACGGACCCAAGGCTGTAAGTGGAAAAACCGTAAGTGTGCATTATACCGGTACCTTGCTTGACGGTACAAAGTTTGATTCTTCTTTCGATCATCCTGATAAAAAACCCTTGGAATTTAAAATAGGTGAAGGCCGTATCATCAAGGGATTTGAAGAAGGTATCAGCATGATGAGCAAAGGTGGTAAAGCTAAGCTCATTATTCCGTCTAAATTAGCCTATGGTTCACGACCTGCTGGACCAACCATCCCTGCTTTTGCAACTTTGGTTTTTGAAGTTGAGTTGGTTGATGTGAAATAATTATTTAAAATAAAGCCATGAAGATTAACACATTCAGGTTGATCTTGATGGTGACCCTTAGCGGCTGCATCCTTGCCGGGTGCAGCCGTTTTAGTGGTTACCAGAAAAGTCCCGAAGGACTCTATTACAAGTTTTACAGGAAGAATCAGGGAGTTGCACCCAAAATTGGAAACATAGCTCAGATTAATCTGGTTTACAGCATTCGCGACTCGGTAATGTTTGACAGCAAACGGTTAAAAGAACCCATGAATCTGATTATCAATAAGCCGGATTTCCGTGGCGATATTAACCAAGCTTTGCTGATGATGGTTCCGGGAGATAGTGCATCTTTTATGATCAGAGCTGATAGCTTTTTCGTACATACCATGCGATATAACCGGCTTCCGAAGATGGTTAAAAAAGGAGATTATGTAAAGCTTGAAATAGGCATGGTAACCTACTGGACACAGGAACAGCAGAAAAAGCAGGAAGAGGCCTGGAAACAAGCACGCAAATCCAAGGAAAAACAAGAGATTCAAGAGTTTATTAATAAAATGGGATTTAATGCAGATACCACTCCAGAGGGATTGTATTTTAAAATTACCCGTTCGGGTACAGGCCCCACACCCCGAAAAGGCGATCGCATTACATTAAAATTCAGTGTAAATCTGTTGGATGGAACAAAATTATTTTCATCGTGGGACAAAAACCTGCCCATGACGATTGAATACGGGCGAAAATTTGATACCGAAGGGATTAATATCGCATTATCCAAAATGAATAAAGGCGCTGTTGCCCGGCTCATCATTCCCAGCAAACTTGCCTTTGGAGAAGAAGGGCGACCAGGCTTTATACCTCCTTATTCTGCTTTGCTTTATGATGTTGAGGTAGTTGATATTAAAACACCCGAAGATATCACGAAAGAGAAAGAACTCGAAAAAGAAGAAGCCAGAAAAAAAGAACAGCAGCGAATTAAAGAATACCTTACAAAAAATAACATTCAGGTTCATCCTACTTCCAGTGGATTATATTTCATTGAATTAAGAAAGGGGAGTGGCAAGCCTCCCAAAACAAATAACAAAGTAAAAGTTAACTACACAGGATGGTTGCTTGATGGTACTAAGTTTGATTCTTCATACGATAAAGGGCAACCCTTTGAATTTATCCTCGGTAGAGGTAATGTGATTGCCGGATGGGATGAAGCTGTTGCAATGATGAAACCCGGAAGTAAAGCTAAAGTTATTATCCCCTCAAAATTGGGCTATGGAGAAAGAGGTGCCCAACCCAATATTCCACCTTTTTCACCTTTAGTATTTGAAATAGAATTACTTAGCTATGAATAGAATTTATAATTTTGGGCTGCTGACCCTTTTATTCCTTGTACTGACTTCCTGCGGAAGTAGTAAAAAAGCTACAGTTCAGCCCGTTGTTTACCAGACACCTTCAGGGGTTAAAATTGAAATTCTTAAATCAGGTAATGGACCAAAAGCTGAACCAGGTAATATGGTTTTGGTTCATTACACCGGCCGGTTAACTAATGATACGGTATTTGATGACTCACGTAAAAGAGGTAGGCCTATTCGGTTTACCCTTGGTAAAGGACAGGTAATCAAGGGTTGGGACGAGGGAATTGCTTATTTACATCAGGGAGATGTTGCCCGGCTTACAATTCCCCCGGCTATGGCCTATGGCGACAGAGACTTAGGTATAATACCTCCCAATTCGGCACTTATTTTCGATGTAGAAGTGTTGGAGGTCATCCCTGTAGTCAAACCTCAACCTTTTAATGTTACCGGTCTTGACACCCTAAAATATGAAAGCGGGCTTCAGGTGATAATAATTAAACAAGGAGAAGGCCCAACGCCTGCCGCCGGAGACGTTGTAAAAGTGCATTATAGTGGCTATTTTACAGATGGCCGAATGTTTGATAGCAGTGTAGAAAGGGCTATGCCTTTGGTTATCAAAGCAGGTCATGGACAAGTAATAAAAGGTTGGGATGAGGCACTTTTGAAGCTTCCTGTTGGAACAAAAGCCAGACTGATATTACCTCCCCAGTTAGCTTATGGCGATAGGGAAGTTGGTCCTATTCCTGCCAATTCTACCTTGGTTTTCGATGTAGAGATTCTCGACAAAGAAAATTCACAATAATATTTCGAATTTTGTTAAATGAAAAAAGAGCCTTTCCTCCTCAGTGGATGTGAAAGGCTCTTTGCTATTAAATGAATAATCAGGCTTTTTTAAATTCCATGGCTCTTTCAATAAGAGCGAAGAGTTGGGGTGGTTTGAAAGGTTTGGGTAAAAACAAATCCATTCCTGCTTCCAGGCAACGAGTTTTATCACGATCGAGAGCATAGGCCGTGACCGCAATGATGGGTGTATGGGTTCCTCGTTGTTTTTCAATCATTCGGATTTGACGGGTGGCTTCAATACCATCCATAATTGGAAGTTGAACATCCATCAAAATAACATCATAGGAATTTGCAGTGAATTTTTCGACAGCAACTTTGCCATTTTCGGCAATATCAACATTATGTCCAGCCTTGGTAAGTGCTGTTTTCGTAAATTTTTGATTTAAGAAATTATCTTCGACTAGTAGAATTCTTAATGATTCGGCTAATGGAGCCACATTCAATGCATGGACAGGTTGATGGCTGTATTTAAAGGATGCAGTAAACCATACGGTAGTACCTTTTTCAGGAAAAGTCTCGAAACTGATTTCTCCATGCATGTGCCGGCTTATTTCTTTGATAATGAGCATTCCAACACCTACACCCGGAATTTTGAGCAGCGGAGTACTGTCATCCTGAGCCATAGCCAAAAGAATCTGCTCAGCTGTATTCTGATCAAATCCCTGCCCAGTATCAATCACCGTAAAGGCCAATATCATTTGGTCATCCAGGATACCCAGGTTTTCTATATTGAGTTCAATTTTACCGGTCCGAGTAGCCTTCAAGGCATTATCAAGTAAATTTACCAGAAGCTGACGCAGACGGTCAGGGTCGGTGTAAATCCATTTACGTGCTTGTTCTCCTATTTTACACTGAAATTCAATGTTTTTTGCAGAGGCTTTCAACCTCATTAATCCATCAATCTCGTTTACAAAATCTTCAACATTAACCCAATCGGGTACCAACTGAAAATCGCCGGAGCGCAATTGAACGTAGTCGAGGCAGTCAGAAATTAAAGTTACAAGTTCAAGATTATAAGCCTCTGTAATATTCAAGTATTCTTTCATTTCGGCTGAAGGGGATGCTTTCTTCATTAAGTCAATCATTCCCTGAAGGCCAAGCATAGGCGTTTTAACTTTTTCGGCTAACCTTCGAAAAAGCAATGTGAGAAAATCTGGTTCATTCTTGGGAAAAGAGGCAGATTGTCCGGAATCATTCATGTTGGCTCTTTTTAAGGTTTACGTTTTTTTCGATAGCCAAAAGCAAAACATTCTTAGCGATGGGTTTACTGATATAGTCGTCGAAACCCTCTTCCAGGAATCGCTCTCTATCGCCACTCATAGCATAAGCGGTTTGGGCGATAAATGCTGTGCGGTGATATTCAGGATAGTCTTCTTTAATTTTTTTCATCAGTTTGATGCCATCCCATGGAACAGGGAGATTGATATCCATTAAGACAACATTATAAATCTCCTTTCTGCGATGAGCCTCAGCAACAATTTTTAAGGCTTCTTCTCCATCAGCGGCAAAGTTAAGGAAGGTAAAATGTTGGAGCATCTTGCGTAAAACCATGCGGTTCATTCTATCGTCTTCAACCACTAAAATCTTGTAATCTTCAGGATTAAGTTGAATAGGAGAGGAGACCGGTACAGTGGAGACGGCATCGATTTCCTTCTTGGCTTTTCCTATGGAAGGTGCAGACTTTAAAAATAGCGTTACCACTGTTCCGCTGCCCTTTATACTCTCCACTTCAATCCGGCCGTTCATCAATTCAATTATGCGTTGTGCCAATGGGAGGCCTAAGCCAGCACCTTCATATGCTCTTGAAAATCCAAAACTTTCCTGCCTGAAAGCTTCAAAAATATGGGGAAGGTATTCTGCATCTATTCCTACTCCAGTGTCTTTTACCCTTACAAAGACTTCTTCGCTATCAGGTAAATAACCTGTATTGATATTAATAAAACCTTTTTCAGTGTATTTAAGTGCATTATCCAGGATTTCAGAAAGAATCCTCGGAAAATTTGACGGATCTGCAAGACAGTATGGAATGTCCTGATGAAAGATATTGAATCTGAGTCCCTTTTCATTGGCTTTAAAACGAAATAACTCAGCCGTATCGTTAACCATTGCTGACAAATCGCAGGCCTCAAGATTGATTTCTAAATCGTGTGCTTCAACCCGGCTTATGTCAATAAGGTTGTTGAGTAACCTGAGCAAGCGTTCGCCACTTTGTGTGATTCCATTCGCATAATCGTACAATTCTGCATCTTCCCTTGCTGATAACTCGGTTTCGAGCAGGCTCGCAAATCCAATGATCCCATTGAGCGGAGTCCGAATTTCATGACTTATGTTCGATAAAAAGGCATTTTTTAAAAATATGGCCTCTTCAGCTTTTTTTAAAGCTTTTTTAAGTTCAGCATCCATACGCTGTCTCTCAGCCAACTCCGTTTCATACTGTTCAGTGCGCTTTTTCACCTCCATCTCTAACTTTTGGAAATATTCCAACTGCTCTTTGGTAAGGCGTTCAAGCATTGCATGTAAACGATGGGTTTTACGACGGTAAATACCCATTGCCACCAATGCCCCAATCAGAATTCCAAAAAGGATGCTGAAAACAAATAATGTCGGAGAAATATCAGCTAATTGCAAAAGCACTCCTGCTGGAATCATTATGAAAATATTATCATTCTACAAAATTATCCTAACTTAGATTTTTTAACAACAATAATTGGTTCTTCGGGATTAATGGCATAATTCTTATATTTTTCGGAGTCCGAATGGTATAGCATGAATTTGTTCACTTCAAAACCAACTGACTTCAGTCTGTCAAAATAGTCCACACCATAGATTCTCACATGATCTTCCTGACCATACAAACGCAGCCTTTCAGCCGGGGTAGGAGCGGGTAATCCTTCAATCGATTTCTCAAGATCTGGGGAAAAGGGTACTTGTAAAATTCCGAAGCCACCTGGCTTCATAATCCTGAATATCTCTCGCATTGCTTTCAAATCATCTTCTATGTGTTCAAGCACATGATTACAAATAACTACATCAAATTTATTATCAGAGAAGTCTGTGGCTGTAATGTCGATATGTTGTTTCAACTGATCGTAATAGTAGCCTTTGTAGGCTTGAGCATCTTTAAAACCAGAAGTATAACTGACAGAAGTTTTATGCATAAAATAGGCTCTCAGACTTCCTTCGGGTGCGATATGCAAAATTTGATAATTCTTTTTAAAAACATCGGTAAAATCACGAAGGTAAATAAAGACCAATCTGTCTCTGTCTGTTGAATAACATCTGGGACAGACACTGTTGGGCCGGCGGCCTCCGCCAATGATATGATATTTTTTAAATATTTCATTTTCAATTCCTCCAGTCAACATTTTGCGAAAAGATTTTCCACAGAGAGGACACACATATTTGTTTCCTCTATATACAAATGCCTGTAATCTCTGGTAATTTCCACGAATTTTCACACCCAACCAATAGGGAATAAATTCTTTAATAAAATTTTTCATTGCGACGGATTTGAATATTTATTCAATGTGTAAATTTAAGAATAATGATAACAACAAGAAAGATGTTATTAAATAACAAAAACCCAATTGTTATATAATTTACATTATGTTAAATAGCAATTTGTTAAAAAGCTAATAAAATATTATATGTTAATCAATTATCAATTTCCAAAAGAATTTTCGTAAAACTCATTGGGAAGTACCCAAAGGTTCTCTCCCATCAGCATTTTAAGCTCGTTCCATTGTAAAAAAACATGAATCGGCCCCATTGCATAAGGCGCAATCTCATAAACATTATAAAAGAAACCTATTCCTGATGGTGTTAAATAGAATTCAACAGGAAGTCCGATTTCGTCAGTAAAAAATCCGGCATTTGTAAGTGGTTGCTCAGCACTAAGCCCGTACTTTTCTTTGATTTTCTGCTTGATAAGTTGTAGTAAGCTACCCACTATCCAACTGTTATTTATTTGTAGCAGCTCGCTGAGACTATAGTCTTTTCCATTTTTTAGGTTAACATTAATAAATTGGGTTGCTTCTAAACCATGTGCGCTACCTGTATAGACATATTTTTGCACAGCTATGGAAAGCAAAAATTTAGAATTACATATGATTAATGGCTTAATATTAAACTCATGATTTAGTATCATTGAAGGATCTGAAGGATCATAAATATCCCGATTTTCTTCCTGATATTGCAGAGCAAGTTGATTTATAAAATTAGTGATTGCCAATGGTGTTGCCAAAGACAGATTGGATTCACCCATATATTTCATAAATAACAACTTACGTACAGAATCGTTTATAGTATGATTTGAAATAATTATTGGCTCCGGGAACAGAAAATCGTAGGATGCAGCCGGGGATGTCTTAATCTCGGGAATAAGAGGTTTTTTATACTTGAAATGAAGTAATTTAAAAGGGATGCTCCCCTTACTTTCTCCAAAAGCTAGCCTTGGAATATTCAGGTTATCTCCTACCCTGCTAACAATTTTAATGTTTTCTAATGCTTTGTTTTTCAATAAGAAAGAGAACTCAATCTCTCTGCTATCTTGGGAGAAAAATTTCCATACTCCACTACTCCGATCCATTTTACCCTCCATCCATGCCGGATATGTAAGACCAGGGGCATCGAGAGAAATTACTCCTATGCTATCATGGATAATCAAATCGAGATACAAAGTCGGTTTTTGGGGTGATTCAATGTGAAAGTAACTGACCTGTGCATGTAATTGATAATTAATTATCCCCAGAATGAAACAAATTAGTATCCCATATTTTACTTGCGAACTCATGCCCTGAAGATTCAAATATTTTTTTTACAAATTTACATGAAAACCCATTACACACAGACAAATAAAAATCGAGCCGGCAGTTTTTATAGCGCTACCGTACTCGAAGTACAATCCTAAATTTGCGCAAATAATCTAAAAAACAATTAATATGAAAAAGACTGCCGGACTCGACATTCACAAAGGTACAATTTTTTGTGGGATTTTTGATGGTAAGCATCACCAAGACGTTAAAGAATTTTCTACTACTACTGCATCTATTCATTCCTTAGGGGAGTATTTGCATGAACAAGGGGTCACTCAAGTGGCATTAGAAAGCACGGGAATTTATTGGATTGCGGTATGGAATATTCTGGAAGCAATGGGTTTTGAGCTTACATTAGTCAACCCCTATCTAATCAAGCAAATGCCTGGAAGGAAGAGTGATGTAAAGGATGCACAATGGATTGCTACACTTTTACATAAAGAATTGCTCAGGGGCAGTTTGATACCTGAACAGAATATCAGGGAGCTACGTTGTTACAGTCGCAAGTATATACGATTACAACACAAGCAGACATCAACATTACAGGAGCTTGAACGGATACTGGAGATGGCAGGCATACGCATAACCAGCTTAGTAAGCAATATTTCGGCCAAGAGTGTTCGTCAAATTATAAAACAGATTATTCAAGGCAATGACGATGTGCAAGAGCTGATAAAGTATATTCATGGGCGAATATTGAAACGTCATGGGATAGAGAAGGTAAAAGAAGCGTTGCAAGGCTTTGTTTTAGAGCAACATCGGTTTTTATTGGGACAAGCGATGGAGGAGTTAGAATTATTGGAGAAACAATCAGAGCAGTGCCTGGTCAAGATGAGGGAAATATGCTAAAGACACTATAGTAAGGAGATGAAATTACTCAAAAGCATACCCGGCATTAGTGAAATTTCAGCACTGATTATAATAGCGGAGTCAGGAGCAGAGATGAAAGCTTTTGAAAACAGCGGAAAATTTACCGGGTGGATAGGGTTGCGTCCCAGAAATGACGAAAGTGCAGGGAAGTTAAAAAGTACAGCCACCACAAAAGGCAACAAATATCTGCGCACTATTGTGGTACAAGTTGCATGGGCAGCCTCAAGAACCAAAGATTCATTTTTCAAGGAAAAATTTGATCGACTCTGTATGCGTAAACCACGCAAGAAAGCCCTGATAGCAATTGGGAGGAAAATTTCTGTATTGATTTACAATGTTTTGTCGAGAGAAGCGCCGTACAACCCTGATTTTCTGAAAGTATGTAAAAAAGCAACATTTCAAAAATTGCTTGAATATCACAAGAAACAGATAGAAAAACTCGAAAAAAGTCTAAGCAAAACCCAAGAGAAAAGGTCGGTTATTTTTGTGGTGGCTCAGACCCCGTTTACAAATTGACCTAAACAAACTATCTGCCCTAATTGCAGATACACCGAACACAGACATAAGTTAAAGCAAATCCATCAGATTTGACAAACTTGCAGGAGAAAATCACCTACCCAAAGTGATAAGTTCAAAATTCGCTTAGATTAAGATTTATAGGAGAAAATAAAGAAAGCTGCGCTTGGGCAAACGCAGCTTGAACAATTAAAAGTATTTTACCTTTTTTTTAGTAAATATTTGATGGATCACGGTATCCGGCATTATTCAGGTACCAATCGGCAAAGGTGGTACCACTGGACTGAGCCCATTCAGCAAAGTGCAGATGTGCATTGGTAATGTCAGTTTTTTCAAGAGGCCAGGCAAATGGAACCGGAATATTGAGACCCCAAGGATGATTATTTAATGTTTTATAATAAATACCCTGCGAAGGAATAGAAGCATCCTGACCCGTTCCAAACAGGGAGTAATCCATAAGGCTTGTTGGCACATGATCGGAGAGATGTATTTCGTGGCCACGATTCATTTGTCGGATGAGGAATGGATTGTAGGGAGGAGTTCCTACAACGGCTTGTTCCTGAGGTGTGGATAATGTTATTGTCAAATTCACCGTATCTGCAGTCCCGGTAAATCCATTATGAATAGTGTTAAACATACTGCCTCCTGCCCTGTGAATTACACTTTCAACGTTATCCCATGCAATAATTACGGCTTTAGCCTGATTAGCTTCCAAGCCATTGTTTGCCACATTGATATAATTGTTTTCAAGCACACCACCTGTAGCAGAGGCAACCAACTGAGGCTCTAAACCATCGATCTGAATGCCAAAACCATTTTGGAAACTAGCACCCACAGCTTTGACATGCAATTTAGCTTTAATGTCAACTACTTTGTTTTGGGCATTGGTAACCAAATTGAACTGATAGTTGGTCACAAGGTCATTAAAATCATAGTCACCTTTTGCCGGCCATAAATCTTCAAAAGCCAAACTGCCCCAGGTATTTTGATTAGGGAAATAATTGTTAAATGCCCTATTGGGGTCGGTAGGATAATCATCTATTTCATCGGCAATTCCATCACCATCAGTATCGGTGATGGATGGAAGGCCAATACCTTCTGGGTTACAAGCACTTTGTGGGATATAATTTGTGATATTATTCCAATTAACAAGGGTTGCTCCATTGAGGAAAGCATTTTGGTTGCCGACTACCTGTCCATCGTTATCGGCCAGTTCGATCGCGCCGGTTGCATTGCTGTTGCTCCAGAAGGTTGTTGTATTAGCTACCTTAATACTGTTTAGACTTCCAAAACCTTTAATAACACCGCTGTTCACCGTTAGGTTGTTTACCGACCACATCGATTGATTGTAAAGCTCGGGTTGAGTGCCCCCGTTAATATTCATATTACCATACACCTTCAGGTATCCTCCATAGCTCTTAAAATTACCAGAATTCAGGTTGAAATTATTGTGAGTAATGAGTTTGCAGTAATTTAACTGCAAGGATCCGTTTAGGTTCATATCACCCTGAGCTTCAATTGTTCCGGTGTTCATGAAACGGCTATTGCATTCAAAACTGCCTCCAATATTTACTACTCCCTGATTTTCAAGGAAATAAAACCCTCCATAACCATTGATTTGATAATTTCCGGTAACATTTAATACTCCATAATTATAGAATCCACCGTTAGTACTGAGATTCCCATTAATATTAAAATTGCTGGAATAATTGTAAACAGTGGTACCTGCGGTATTAAGGGATAAACCAGTAATATTGACATTTGCAGTGCTGTATGCAATTAAATCACTTGCACTATTCAGTTGAATATTTGTACCATTGAGTGATGCCCCACTTAAAACTTCAATTTGACACATATTACCCAAGGTGACATTTGAAAGGGTAGCTGAACCGCAAATTCTGAGTGTACCTCCTCCGTTCCAGAACTCAAAGGTAACCTGTCCATTATAATTATCGACGCACCAGATTTCGCCATTTTTAATGGTTATCGGCGTATTTCCGGTGGCAAAATGTTCGCATTCATTGCAATTAGGTTCAACCACAGCAGTGTTTTTAAGGCCAGTGTTGAGAACTTCTTTAAACTCATAATTAATCTGATTCCCATTCACCGGGATAGCCACAACCAAATATTTCCCCTTCCCATCACGATACGATGCATAAATTGCTTTGAGACTGCTTGGAATGCGCAGTTGAGTTTCAAAGCTAAAGCCTTTACCGGCCGATCCGTTTGCAAGAACATTTCCGTGTTCTTCAGGATTTCCATCGTAAATAGTAATGCGAGCCAGTGTGCCCACTGGAGGTAATTCCGTTGAAATAGTGAGTGTTATTTCTCGGGTAGATTCCCAATTAAATGTGGGTGAAACTTTTAAATCGTTAAAACTGGTAATGTTGCTGGGGTCAGAGACTTCAGTTTTATTACATGAGGTAACAAATACCAAACCCCCCAGTGCAGCTACCAACCAAATGTGTTTCATTAGATAGGTTTTCATAACATGAAGTTTTTGATAAGCAACTAGAACGAAAAATCATACCAATTTTAATATTTACTTTTAAATCAATAATTTGTTTTTATTTTTGAAAATAATTTTAAGTATTTTTGGTAAGATAAATGTCCATTTTGAAACAAATAATCAAAATGAAAAAAAAGCCTGGTGTTAACTTAACCAGGCTTTGAGTGTGACTCCGGCAGGATTCAAACCTGCAACCTTCTGATCCGTAGTCAGATGCTCTATTCAGTTGAGCTACGGAGCCATTGACTTTGAACGGTGCAAAGATACGAGCTTTTTATGATTCCGCCAAATATTTTGCTTACTTTTTAATTGCGAAGTTTAATTCTCATCCCATCATAGGCTACATCTGTATGTGGAAAAATGCTTTTGGCTTCATTTACAAATTCATCCATATCAGAGTATCGCTGTGAAATATGCCCTAAAATCAGATGATGAACCTTAGCCTGAGCGGCAATAAGAGCGGCATCAATGGTAGTACTATGCCCTTTCTCTTCGGCCAGCCATTGCATATCTTTTGTAAAGGTTGCTTCATGGTATAAAACATCTGCATCTGTAACATATTCTATTACTGGTGGATGATAGGCCGTATCGCTGCACCATGCAAAGGAATGGAGCCTTACAGGGGTAACAATGTCGGTATGTGGTATTATTATTCCTTCATTAGTTTTATAATCGGAACCTTCTTTAATTTTCCGTATGGTTTCCGGATCGGGATGGTATTTTTCAATAAAATCTTTGCTGATATTCCCCTGCCTGCCGGTTTCCTTAACTAAAAATCCAAAAGTGGATAATCGGTGATTGAGAGGAAATTTGCTTACCGTAAAGCGTTTTTCGATACAAATCACCCCATCAGGCAAACTTTCAAGATCATGAAAAATAAGGGGATAACATAAGTTTGGAACAGAAGTTTTAATTTGAATTTCGAGTATCTCCTTAAGTGTGAAGGGCCCCCAGATATGTAGTTCATCTTTGCGCTGGTGGAGATGCCAGGTAAAGAGCAAGCCCACGAGTCCAAAATAGTGATCACCATGCAAGTGAGAGATAAAAACATGGCGTATCCTATCTTTTTTGATTCCAAAACGGAGCATTTGCATTTGTGTTCCTTCGCCGCAATCGATGAGGCAAAGGGTTTCATCGACATTAATGACCGCAGCGCTAAGTCCCCGACTGAGCGTTGGCGAAGCTGCCCCTGTTCCCAAAAAAGTGATTTCGAAAGCCATGAATGAATCCTTAATAATTTATAAAAGCCGGACTGGTTGGGCAGCCCGGCTTTGTTGAATCAAAGGTAAATGCGTTTGTTATTCTTCTGATTTTTCTTCTGAAGATTCTTTATTTTCAGACTTGGACGAAGATTTAGCCTTTTTTGCTCTGGCCTCAAGGCGAGCTTTTTCTTCTTCAAGCATCTCCTCTTTCAAAGCAGCCAAGGCTTCTATATCTCCAAGAGTGGTTTTTTCGATGTTATCCTTGATTTTTTTGATAGCGCTTTTAGCAGATTCCTTTTCAGCCTTATTTTTCTCATTTTCTTTGGCTTTCTCGGCTTCTTTAATATCCTGATGAATCCGGGAATGGGAAACTACGATTTTGCGATTTTCTTTCGAAAATTCAACCACTTTAAAATCAAGGGTTTCATCAATCTTGGCTTCTTCACCATTTTCTTTTACAGCCTGGCGAGCCGGGCAGTACGCTTCTACACCATAGGGCAAGGCAACTACATAGCCTTTGTCTTGTTTACCTGTAATTGTGCCTTTATGTATAGATCCCAGGGTGAAGATGCTTTCGAATACATCCCATGGATTTTCCTCAAGCTGTTTGTGGCCAAGGCTGAGTCTGCGCGATTCAATGTCTACATCGAGAACAACCACGTCGATCTTTTCACCAATCTTGGTAAACTCGGCCGGGTGCTTGATTTTCTTGCTCCATGAGAGATCGGAAATATGAATGAGTCCATCGACACCTTCTTCGAGTTCAACAAAAATACCGAAGTTGGTAAAGTTGCGCACGGTAGCGGTGTGCTTTGATCCAATGGGATATTTTTCCTTGATGTTGTTCCAGGGGTCGGGGATAAGCTGTTTGATGCCCAGCGACATTTTGCGCTGTTCGCGGTCGAGGGTTAGAATAACGGCTTCCACCTCGTCGCCTACCTTTAGAAAATCGTGAGCTGTGCGCAGATGTTGCGACCACGACATTTCCGAAACATGGATAAGTCCTTCAACACCGGGTGCTATTTCGACAAAAGCGCCATAATCGGCCAGTACAACCACTTTCCCTTTAACCTTATCACCAACTTTCAGATCGGGATCGAGAGAATCCCAGGGGTGAGGAGTAAGTTGTTTGAGACCCAGGGCTATACGTTTCTTGCTATCATCGAAGTCGAGGATAACTACCTGGAGTTTCTGGTCGAGCTGAACTACTTCTTCAGGATGATTGATGCGTCCCCATGAGAGATCGGTAATATGGATGAGACCATCAACACCACCCAGATCGATAAATACACCATAAGAGGTAATGTTCTTGACTGTACCCTCGAGAATTTGTCCTTTTTCAAGTTTAGCAATGATTTCAGCTTTCTGGGCTTCAAGTTCATCTTCAATGAGGGCCTTGTGGGAAACCACCACGTTTTTATATTCATGATTGATTTTCACCACTTTAAATTCCATAACCTTATCCACATAAGCATCGTAGTCGCGGATAGGTTTAACATCAATCTGAGAGCCGGGAAGGAAGGCCTCAATACCAAATACATCAACGATAAGGCCACCTTTGGTACGGCTTTTAACATATCCTTTGATGATTTCCTGATTATCATAAGCCTCGTTGACCCTTTCCCATGCACGGAGCAGGCGAGCTTTTTTATGTGAAAGTATCAATTGCCCTGTGCGGTCTTCCTGGCTTTCAACATAAACTTCTACTTTGTCGCCTACTTTAAGGTCAGGATTGTACTTGAATTCAGCGGCCGGGATTACGGCATCGCTTTTAAAACCAATGTTCACCACCACTTCGCGGGGATTGATGGAGACCACGGTGCCTTCAACTACTTCTTTTTCGGCAATAGAGCTAAAAGTTTTTACATAGAGATCCTGAAGTTTTTCCAGGTCGTCTTTTTTGTAGTGGGCTTTTTTACCTGTGTCTTCCCAATCGAAATCCTGGGGTGGTTCTGGTCTTTTTTTGATTTTCTTTGCTTTGGGTTCAACCACTTCTGGCGCTGTTTCCGTTTCTACTTTTGCTTCGGGCATTGCCTCTTGGTTGACGGTTTCCTCTGGCTGAGGAGCGGGATTTTCAATGCCGTTGTTGGCATTTGCTTCAATTTCTGACATTCAGTTTGCTTTGTGGTTTATCGTTCTGACCTCCGGACCATCATCCCGATAAACCGGGTTCAACATACTTATTTCTCACCATGCTCTCTCCGGAAAAAGAGCCTGCAAAATTACTTATTTTTTTGATTTTGAATAACGAAAATGAATTTTATACAAAGGGATTTATGGAAATACATAAGAAATCGTAATAGCAAGCCACACAATATCAAAATTTTAATTATTATGGGTATTCCAAACTTATTTCAGGTAACTCTTATGCATACCGGACAATGATTACTAATTTTGCTCGTTTTCTTATAAAACTCAGGATGCAAAATAACCGAAATTTTCCAAAAATTATTTTATTAGTCTGTGTATTAGCCGGATTATTTGCTTTCCAGGTTATGCAGACAGGATGTGGAAAAGACGAACCATCTCCGGATCCCGGCCTAAAATTGTCATTTAGCACCGATACCTTGAGATTCGACACTGTTTTTACTACTGTAGGCTCCATAACCCGGGAATTCAGAGTTTACAACAAAACTGATAAAAAACTCAGGATCAGCAATATAACTCTTGCGAATGGCAGCTCAAGCCCGTTTATTATCAATCTGGATGGACAGCAGGGTATTCAATTTAAAGATGTTGAAATTGATGCGGGTGATAGTTTATTTGTTTTCGTCAGATTACGCATTGATCCTAATGATAAAAACAATCCTTTTGAAGTCAGAGATAGTGTGGTTTTCGAAACCAATGGAAATTTGCAGCATGTAAAATTGATGGCATGGGGACGTAATGCATGGTTTCATACTCCTGATATTTTTCAGGAAGGCCTGCCCCCCTACTCTATTATCGATTGTTCTAAGCCATGGACAGCCGACAAACCGCATGTGATTTATGGATGGGCTGTGGTTGACTCTGCCTCCACATTGACAATTGAATCCGGAACGGAGGTATATTTTCATAAAGATGCTTTATTGCTTGTATATAGAGGTGGTTCACTTAAGGTTTTGGGAGAACCGGGCCGGGAAGTAATTTTCCGTAACGATCGCCTCGATGAATTTTACAAGGATCTTCCCGGTCAGTGGAATGGTATATGGCTAAGCAAAGGGAGTAAAGAAAATTTTA
>DDBO01000079.1 GCA_002332755.1 Bacteroidales bacterium UBA2030
TAAAAACCACCAGAAAACCATAAGCAAGTAAACCCGCCGTGAGGAAGCTTATCAGACGAACTCCCTTTTTCCCAAAATATTCATTGAGAATATCAGACAAAATAAAAACAAAGGGCCAAATCAGCACACCCACGCTCATATTGAAATCCATTCCGAGATAGGTATTCAGCCATTGAATAGTTTCAGGGGAAAGGATCAAAGCAGCCGCAGAGAAAATTTTCACTCCGGTAAATTCTGCGACCATGGCATTGGTTAAAAAGACAGCAGAAAGAAAGACAAAAAGAATAACTGATTTGCGCTGAGCTACTGAGAGGTTATCAAACATAACATAAGAGAAGTTATTGCCTCTCAACAAACAGCCTATGGAAAAGTTTGGTCAATTCAATTTTCACAGGAAGAAAAGCGATGCGCCCATCACACTTACAGCTGCACCAATCCATTCTCGGAGAGTGACTTTTTGTTTAAAAAGCAGCGCTGAAGGGGCAAGGATTAATACAGGAGTAAGCCCCATTAGCGTTGATGCAATACCCGCCTGAGTTTTTTGGATGGCCAACAAAGAAAATGAAACACCAAGAAAGGGGCCTAAGATTGATCCAAGTACCAAGGCCCGCATACCTTTACGGTCTTTAATACCTATACGTATTTCAGACCAATGCGACTTGAGCACCACAATAACAAAAAATCCGATTATACCCGCGATAATGCGTATCTGAGTGGCAGCAAAGGGGCTATAGCTACCCATGCCATATTTACTCAAGACCAGGCCGGTTGCTTGCCCGACAGCTCCTGCCAGCGCATAAACGAGCCCTCTGACCGGAAAATTCAGCCCGGGTCGGCCATTGCCATTACCTCTGTTAACAACTACCAGGGCAATTCCACTCATAGTAAGCATCATGCCTGCCAAATGCATCCACGACATTACTTCTCCCAGAACAAAAAAACCAATGAATGCCGTAATAGGTGGCACAAGGGTTTGAATAAGCATGGTGGTGCGGGCGCCCATCAACCGAAAAGCACTAAAAAGAAAAAAATCGCCAAAAACAAATCCAGCAACCCCTGAAAGTAAAAGCCAAAACCAGGAATGTACACCGGCATCGGTGGGAAGGGGAAGCCCACGATAAAAATAATTGAATATTAACAGATAAATAAAAGCCAACGACAACCTTAATAAATTTACGGTAAGCGAACCGAGTCGTTTACTTGCGATTTCAAAAGCCAAGGCAGTACCTGTCCACAAAAAGGCGGTAAGAAGTGCGGCAATTTCTCCCCAGGGCATAAATTACATTTCGAAAAGAGCGGCAAAGATACCAGATTTAAAAAAGTCCTCACCCTCTGCCATTTTTTAGTCACTTTAACACTGTGGTGCTTAGAAAAGACACTCAAAATTTCCTTGTTTTTCAAGAATCAAAATAATAGCCCAGAATATAATGGTTAATAACCTTTGCTTTTATATTCAAAAGAAACCCTTTATTTTTGACAAGCTACCTGCAAGCACTTCAAATGCTTTTGAAAAATGAAACATGGCTCAGAAACAAAAAGCAAACAGAATATCGATGCCTTTTTTGATAAAATCCTCATTATTTTGGGATTGAGAAAAAAGAAAAAACATCACAGGCACCATTATACACTTTTTAGACCCACTGCACAAGCTTCAGATGCACCTGCAGAAACACACCCAAATAAAAGCAACCGAAATCGAAACAGAACATTCTGGGATTTCCTTTTTCAAAATCAAAAGAAACACAGAAGCCCCCCCAAACACCAAGCTGCGACCCCAGAAAAGAATACTCCTTCCTCTTATCATTCCAAGACAAAGCACAGCAAGGAAGGCTGGTGGAGCGATTTTTTTAGTCTTTTTAAAAGCAAAAGACCAAAAGAAAAGAAAAGAACAAGAATAGCAATTGGAGTGGAGCCACAACCAGAGCACCGCCGTCACCACAAAAAGAAAAAGAGGAAATGGAGAGAGTGGTTTAAGAAATATTTCCGTACCATTCAGGAGCCACTATATAACTTCCTGTATTTTTTAAACCTCAGGCCTGTTCCTTACGATCCTTTTCTTGATCACGACCGCTTTACTCATGAAGACACACAAATCATGCGGATACAGCGCTACATGGTGTATGCCTTCAATTCCATCATCCTTTATATAATAGCTTATATCACAGCCTATTTGATATACCAGCTGGCCGTTATTTTAACGGCATCCTTTTTTGATATTGATAGCGTCCTTTATTACTATGAGGTTATGTTTCCCATCGGGAATGCTTCCCCAAAATGGAACCAATGGAACATCATCACCATTACCTTAGCAGGCCCTTTAGTATCCCTTTTGGGAGGCATTCTTTGGTACAGGGTATTGATGCGCAAAGCCCGGCATCCCATCATGAAGCTTTTTTATTTGTGGCTGTCGTTTCATTCGTTTAACATGTTTTTTGGAGCTTTTGTAGCAGGCGTCATAACAGATCAGGGATTTGGGTATGTTGCCAACTGGCTATACATGGGAATTGCGTTGAAGATGCTGTTTTCACTAATAGCTTTAGGCATAATGGCATATATCGGCTGGAGAGCTGCACGCCACGTTTTGGCTACAAGTAATTCACCCCAGCGCATCAACCGCAAGAACAGGCCCTATTTCATTCTTAACCAGACTATTTTACCATGGCTTGTGGGCTCAGCAATAATGCTCTGGATAAAAGTACCCAACAAAATGCCCCAGCATGAGAACATAATAGTGTACGATGGCATCATCCTGGGTGCGATGGCCTTCTTATCCATTGCCCCTTTGTTTAACTGGAAAGCTAAACCCTTTGAAAGCAAATTTTCAGCTTCCCGGAAAAAGACCGGTTTTGTTTGGGCTTATTTATTGGCCGCCATTTTTCTTATTTTACTTTATCGTTTTGGGTTAGAAAGAGGCCTTCACTTTCTCATAAAAATAAGTTTCTCGATAAGTCTCTACAGATAAGCTTTCATTTCGGGTAAATAGGCTAAATTTGCGGCGGTTTTAAATCTTTTACCGGAATGTAAACCGCCAGAATTTAGTATTAAACGTCAAAACAGGCTTTTATGATTGAGACCATCAGGATTGGAACGCTGAGGTGGCATCATATCCTCAATCCCACGGAGCAGGATTTCAGTTTTCTTTTGGAACACTTTCACTTCCATCCCCTCGACATAGAAGACTGCCGAAGTTTGGTTAACCAGCGGCCTAAAATTGACGTTTACGACGATTATTATTTCATGATTTTACATTTTCCGGGATTCGATAAAACGCGCAATTTCGTCAGAACCCGTGAAGAAAAAATTTTCTGGGGTAGAGATTTTGTGGTGACTATGGGCAAAGTCCATAGCGAAGTGAGTGAGCTTTTTCGCAAAACCCGACAACTAATTGATAACCATGAAGAAACCGGATTTGCTACCTCCGATGCCCTGCTTTATCTCATCCTGGAACACCTGATGAAAGAAAGCTATATTCTTGTACGTTATATTGGTGACCAGGTTGATCAGGCCGGGCGTATGCTTTTTGAACGCAAAACGTTGAGCATCATTGAAAAAATCTCCGTAACCCGCCGAAATATTATCATTCTAAATACTATCTTCAAACCCCAACTCCCTGTATTCAATAAATTTGAAACGGGTGAAATTCAAAGTTTTGCCGAAAGCATGGAAGAATACTGGGGCAATATACTCGACTACCATCAAAAGATTTGGGACCTTATCGAAGATTATTCGGAATTAATCGAAGGTTATTCCAAGACCTTCGACTCTTTGCAGACTAACCGAACCAACGAGATTATGAAAATGCTGACTATAGTGTCGGCCATTGTGCTGCCCTTGACATTCGTTACGGGTATTTATGGCATGAATATCATTCTCCCTTTACAAGAATATAAACATGCCTTTGAGATTATTTTGGGTTTCATGGCTCTGTTAGCCGGAGTCATGCTGTACTACTTCAGAAAAAGAAACTGGATGTAGTGTTTAATTTCCAGTAAAAGCATAAAAGGATGTCTTCGCTTGACAGCATACACCTGCAACAATCAAAAAGAAACTCTTATTTGATCGATCAATAAAAAGTTGCCTGGGAAAAATCGATGGGGATATCTTTCAGCTCGCACTTGAAAGCAAGAAAATCAAGTATTTTATCAGCAAGACTATCGTCAAGTTGCCCCATTGAGATATGAATAACCAAGTCGGTATGCTCGCGGGAGGGCTTTCCAAGGTTGGGGTTGTGCCTTTCCTCCAGACGCATGCGCCGTTTTTCGAGCATGGCTTCCTTTATTTCAAGATCAACCTGATCCGGATGTTTTGAGACACTTAAAAACACCACCCGAATATGCTTGAAATGCGCAGGGAAAAACCATGACCAGAAATCTTTTTCCTTGCGTTTACGAATTCGCTGACTACTGGAAAAAATCATCAAATGGTTTTGCAGACGGGTGGGCTTTGATTTAAAACTGATTTTTCCAAAAGGCTCCCTAAACTCCGGAGGCAGGTTATTGGCCCGCATGACGAGCTTTTTGAGCCCGGATATAAATTTATCATAAACTTCCCGGTTTCGTTCATAATTTTCACGAATACGGTCGATACGGACTTGCAGGCGCTCCGAATGTCCTTGCATCTGTCTGAGACTCGACCTCCGTTCAGCTTCATCCAGCCAATTCGACATGGTTGATGTTTTAAAAATATTTTGAACTAAAATTATGCAAAATTATCGTATTCTAGGTATACGACGACATCTGCCAAGGATAAATGCGTTTTGATTCCTTAAGCGATATGATTATTTTTGTAGCAATTAAATTTTCATAATAACAAGAAATTCTCAAAAATGGATAATTCCGGTTTCAAGATACTGTTAGTTGACGACGAGCCAGATGTTCTTGAGTTTTTAAGCTACAACCTTCGCAGGGAGGGATTTGAAACCATCCTGGCCGGAAGTGGCAAAATGGCTCTTCAAATTCTTCGACAAGAAAAAGTGGATATGATCATTTTGGACCTGATGATGCCTGAAATGGATGGTATGGAGACCTGCGCAGAAATCAGAAAATTACCCTTGGCAAGCGAAAGCCTCATCATCTTTTTGACGGCTCGTGGTGAAGATTATACCCAAATAGCAGCTTTCGAGGCCGGAGCCGACGACTTTGTTGCCAAACCCGTAAAGCCCCGTGTGTTAATCAGCAGGATAAAAGCTTTACTACGAAGAAAGAAAATGGATGCTCAGGGAGAAGTTATCCAAGCCTCTAATTTAACAATTGACAAAGAAAGATATACGATTACGGTTGATGGCCGGGAAATCACCCTTCCACGCAAGGAGTTCGAACTGATTAGTTTGCTGGCATCCAAGCCTGATCGCGTGTTTACCCGGGAAGAAATATTTGCCCAGGTATGGGGAAATGATGTTATTGTTGGTGAACGCACTATAGATGTGCACATCAGAAAAATCAGGGAAAAACTAAACATACCCAATATTAAAACTGTAAAGGGCATAGGCTATAAATTTGAAAACACGCCGACAAAACCTTAAGCCCTTCGATATGGGAAAATCTCTTTTCCGTTTTTCGGACTCTCGTAAGTTAGCCACGCTGGCTTCTTCGGGGATTTCAATTGTGTTTTTACTTACAAGCTGGTTTCTACATCCTGATGGCAATAAGTTTACCCTGTTTATCATAGCGGTGGCTTTCTGGGTTGTATCCTTTCTCCTCATTTTGTGGCTTACTAACAAGTTCATCTACGACAAAATACGTGTCATCTATAAAATCATACACAACCAGAAAGTGCCCAAAGACGTGAACCCCAAGGAGACCATTAAAGCTGAATCATTGGAAGAAATTGACGCTGAGGTGGAAGCCTGGAGCGAAGAACGTCGCCAGGAAGTAGATAAACTTCGCGAAATGGAACGCTATCGCAGAGAATATATTGGCAATATATCCCACGAGCTCAAAACACCAATTTTCAACATTCAGGGTTATATTCTTACCTTGCTCGACGGAGGATTGGAAGATCCGGAGGTGAACCGTACCTACCTGCTCAAGGCCGAGAAAAGCGTCAATCGATTGATTGCTATGATTGAAGACCTTGAGACCATTAATCTTTTGGAGTCGAACGAGCTGAAATTAAATTTCACCCGCTTTAATCTCGTTGACCTGGTTCGGGAGGCAATGGAATCACTCGAATTGAAAGCAGCCAAAAAAGAATGCAAGTTGGTGCTTAACCATGAAATTGAAATACCTCTTTTTGTAAAGGCCGACCGGCATCGCATAATGCAGGTACTGGTTAATTTGCTCGACAATGCCATTAAATATGGGAAAAAAGAGGGAGGAAGGGTAAAGGTCAGCTTTTTTGACATGGATGAGCACATACTGGCCGAAGTAACCGATGATGGGCCAGGAATACCTCAAGAATACCTTCCGCGGATTTTTGAACGTTTTTTTCGCATCGACAAAGGCCGCTCCCGTAGCCAGGGAGGGACAGGATTGGGGTTAGCCATCGTTAAACACATTATGGAGGCTCACGGACAAACAGTAACTGTGAGAAGCACCCCCGGTATTGGAACCACCTTCGGTATTACCTTGAAAAAAGCCTGACTATTTTTTTCGGTCATCCACCAAAACCTTCACCTTTTTTCCTTTGTCGTATTCCACAGCGTATTTCACCCGACCTTGATTGGTATAATATTTCCAGACTCCATGCATTTGCCCGTTGAGATAAGCACCTTCGCTTTCCTTTGAACCTTGTAAATTATACGAAACGAAGGGGCCTTCAGGTAAATCATCTTTAAAACCCTGTTGCCGGATAAGCACACCCGCAGGGTCATAAAACCAGGCAGGGCCAGATTTTTTCCCGTTTTGGTAAGTAACTTTGCTTTCAGGACTGCCTGTTGGATTATATTCTACCCAAATCCCTTCACGCTGTCCATTTTTATAAAATCCTTCATACTTCAGGCGTCCATTAGCATAAAAATATTTCCAGCGACCCTCAGCCTGACCTTGGGAGTAATTGTGCTCGTATCGTTTGCGACCATTTTCATACCATCCTTCCCATAGCCCATGCATTAATCCGTTGATAAAAGTTCCCTGATAGTCCACCTGACCGTTGTCGTAATAATTTATCCAGAGTCCGTCTTCTAAATCGTCCTTAAAATCGCCTTCTTTAAGTTTCTGCCCGGATTCGTAAAAAACGGTCCAATGTCCCTGGCGTTTATCATTTTCATATAATCCTTCTTTCCATTTCTCTCCGGTTTGGTAATAAAAGGTCCATAAACCCGTCCTTTTCCCGAAAGAAAAGTGGCCTTCACTCCCTTTTATTCCTCCATTATGGTAAAAAATCCAATAGCCATGTTGTAAATCGTTGAGAAGTTCCCCTTCCATTTCGCGACTACCGTCAGAACGGTACCAAACTGCTTTGCCATTCAGGCTGTCATTTTTATAAACTCCTTCGAACGCGAGTTTGCCGTTTGGATGAAAAGTGCGGCCAGCCCCTTCTCGTAATCCTTTTACAAACATATACTCCTGCATGAGTATGCCTGCGGAATCGTATTCTCTGAAAAGCCCTTCACGTTTACCCTCTTTTACTGTATATTCCGCCTTCAGTCTTCCATTTTCGTGATAAGAACGACACGGGCCATTTTGCTGATTTTTTTCAAGCATAAGTTTCCCATCAGGATACCAATATTTCCACAAGCCGAAGGGTACTCCCCGCTGATAGGCACCTTCGGATTCTTTTATTCCACTTGCATAATAATAAACCCAGGGACCATCAGGCAAACTATCGTGCAGATAACCAATACCCTTAACCGGCCGACCCGGAAGATCATAAAACAGCGTGTCGGGTTGGGAGGCAAAAATCTCAGGTATAATAAATAAGCTCAAAAGGACACTTATACAGGTGATTCGAAGCATATTGCGGCAAATGTTGGGGAAGGACAAAATTAACAGTTAATCAGTATCAACCCTTCGACAGTTTTCAACTGTAGCAAAGGGCAAAAGTTGTAAATTTGCCCGCAGAGGTTTGATTTAAATCCCTGAAAAAAATAATAGCCAAAATTCCAAGTGGAGAAACTGACATGTATGCATACCTTGATGGGCGGATAACAGGCATCAACCCGGCATTTGTAATTATCGACTGCAACGGGGTAGGATATGAGGTCAATATCTCACTCAATACCTTTGCAGCCATTAAAGATATGGAAAGGGTTAAACTTTATACCCACCTCGATGTGAAGGAAGATGCCCATGTTCTCTATGGATTTTGGGAGGTAGAAGAACGAACCATATTCAGGCAATTGATTTCGGTAGCAGGAATTGGGCCGAATACAGCTCGCATGATACTATCGGCTATGACTACTGCTGAACTTATTACAGCCATTGCTACGGGCAATGAAAATCGTCTGAAACAAGTAAAAGGTATTGGGGCTAAATCGGCTCAGCGTATTCTTATCGAGTTAAAAGACAAGGTATCAAAAATTCCCATTCAAAGCAGCCTGCTTACACCTTCAAACAATAGAAACTACGAAGAAGCGTTATCAGGTTTAGTAATTTTAGGTTTCAGTAAGCCCATGGCCGCAAAAGCACTCGATCGCATTGTGGCTTCCGGCGGACAAAACCTCTCAGTGGAAGCTTTGATTAAAGAGGCACTCAAAGTGTTGTAACCAAAATTGTTGTTGCGTTGAAAACCTTACTAAGGACGGCAATTCTTCTTGTATTACCTCTGGCCGGCATCGTAAGTGCCTGGTCGGGAAATGGCATCGCATCCGGATTTCCGGAAACCCCTCCTGATACGACTAAACTCAGGTACCCTTTCAAAGACAGGGAGCTTTACCAGCCGGCTGATGCCACCGAATCGAAATTGTATGGCAAGACCCCGGCCAACATTAGTGTTCAAACCGAATACGATCCCAACACCGGGTCCTATATCATTTCGGAGAAAGCCGGAAACATCAGTACCCGGCCACCTGTAGTCATGAGTTTTAAAGAATATCAGGAATATGATGCCCAAAGAGCTTTGCGCTCGTATTGGAGAGAAAAAACTCTGGCAACCAAAGGCACCTCAGGCGATGGAATCATCCCCTCTATCTATATTGGAGGTCAGGCCTTTGATAAAATTTTCGGCGGTAGCACCATCGACGTAAGACCCAATGGTTCAGCCGAACTTATTTTCGGGGTGCTAGCCAACCGGCGCGACGACCCCAGCCTCAACGAAAGACAGCGCAAAACGGTAAATTTCGACTTCCAACAAAAAATACAAATGAACGTTATCGCCAAAGTGGGCGATAAAATAGAATTCAAAGCCAATTACAATACCGAGTCTTCATTCGACTTTGAAAATAAAATTCAACTCAAATATGAAGGCAAGGAAGACGAAATCATTAAATTACTTGAAGTAGGCAACGTTAATCTTCCCCTCAATTCTACCCTTATACAGGGTAGTCAAAGTCTTTTTGGAGTAAAAACCAAAATGCAGTTTGGCCGAACCACGGTTACGGCTGTTTTCTCCCAGCAGGAAAGTGAAACCAAAAACATCACTGTAGAAGGTGGTGCCCAAACCAGTACTTTCAGCCTCTCGGCCGACCAGTACGAAGAAAACCGCCATTTCTTCCTATCCCAATATTTCCGTGATCAATACAACAAAGCCCTTGAGAAACTTCCCATCATTCAATCGAATATCAACATAACTAAAATTGAAGTTTGGATAACCAATATTGGGGCTGCCGTTACCGACAACCGTAACATTGTTGCTTTTCAGGATTTAGGTGAAAAAATACCTTACAACTCATCTTTATCCACCACCATAGGCGCACCCACCTACCCCGACAATAATGCCAATAACCTGCTAAGTTATCTCGATATAAACCAGTTGCGCAATATCAATTCGGCCTCCAACTATCTGAAAGCAAACGGATTTATTGGCGGGATTGATTTCGAAAAGGTAGAAAATGCTCGTAAGCTGTCTGCTTCGGAATATACTTTCAACCCCAAGTTGGGATTTATCTCTTTAAATACCAATCTCAACCCCGACCAATCTCTGGCCGTAGCCTATCAATACACTGTTGTAGGCGACACCACCGTATATCAGGTAGGTGAGTTCAGTGATGGCGGGGTTAGTGCACCCAACAGCCTGGTGGTTAAACTCCTTAAGAGCACTGCGGTTAATACCCGCATTCCTTTGTGGAAGCTGATGATGAAAAACGTATATGCCATTGGGTCGTATGGCATTAATCGTCAGGATTTTATTCTCAATGTTCTCTACTCAGGAGGAACCAACGGAGTTCCCACAGGCTTCTTAAGCGAAGGCCAAATTGCCGGTGAGCCTCTTATCAGAGTACTTGGATTAGACAACCTTGACCCTCAGCTCAATCCACCCCCTGATGGCATCTTCGACTTTATTGATAATGCAGCCACCCAGGGAGGTACAATCAATTCAAGCAATGGAAGAATCTATTTCCCTGTGGTAGAACCTTTTGGTAAAGATCTTCGTGAAAAAATCGGCGACGACAAACTGGCGGATAAATATTGCTATGATTCCCTTTATACACTGACAAAAGTTGGCGCTCAACAATATCCGGAAAAGAATAAATTCATCATCGAAGGTTTCTACAAATCATCGGTAAGTAGTGAAATATCGCTTAATGCGCTCAATGTACCGCAGGGTTCGGTCAGAGTCACCCATGGGGGCATTCCCCTTACCGAAAATGTGGATTACACTGTTGATTACACCCTGGGCAGAGTAAAAATCATTAACGAAGCGTTGCTCAGTAGCGGAACACCCATCAATATTTCGCTCGAAAGCAATACCATGTTCAGCATCCAGAGCAAGCGGTATATGGGTGCACATGTGGACTATGAAGTCAGCAAGGATTTTGTGCTGGGAGCAACCATTATCAATCTGGCAGAAAAGCCCCTAACGCAAAAGACCATTTTAGGAGAAGACCCCATATCTAATACTATTTGGGGACTAAATATGGCCTGGCAGGATGAATCTCAGTTTATTACCCGCATGCTCGACAAACTGCCTTTTTATTCTACCAACGTTCCTTCAAAAGTAGCTTTTACGGGTGAGTTTGCTCATTTTATTCCAGGACACAGCAGCGCTATTGGTTCTACAGGAACCTCCTATATAGATGATTTTGAGGCAGCTAAATCGACTATTGACTTACGGCTTCCAAACAACTGGTTTTTAGCAAGTACACCGCAAGGGCAAACACAGCCGGGAATGTTTCCTGAAGCTGCCTTGGGGACTGGCCTGGCCTATGGATTCAATAGGGCTGCCATGAGCTGGTACATTATCGATCCTCTGTTTTACGACCGCACAGGTAATGTTCGACCGAAAAACATCACCAAGGATGAACTTTCGAAACATACCGTCAGACAGGTTCTCGAAAACGAAGTATTCCCGGCCAAAGAAATTCCCAATGGAGTACCCACCAACATTGCCGTTTTAAATGTGGATTTCTATCCTGATTTGCGTGGGCCGTATAATTATGATGTTGAAGGTTTGGCCGGAATGTCGTATGGGATAAATCCCGATGGCACCCTAAGAAATCCCAGAACACGCTGGGGCGGTATGATGCGTAAAATAGAATCCACCGATTTTGAAGCCACCAACGTTGAGTACATCGAGTTTTGGATGATGGACCCCTTTGCCGAGGATCCCGACAATCCGGGCGGTGACCTTTATTTCAACCTGGGAGATATTTCGGAAGACATTCTTCGCGACGGGCGCAAGAGTTTTGAAAACGGCCTGCCTACCGGTCCCGAAGTGACCGACATGGATACAACCATCTGGGGAAGGGTACCGCGTAAGCAATCATTAGTCAATTCCTTTGACAACAATCCACAATCGCGTGAATATCAAGATGTGGGTTACGATGGCCTTTCCGACGAAGATGAGAGAACCTTCTTTGAGCAAGTCTATTTGCAAAAAATCATTAATATTTACGGTGCAGGCTCCCAAGCTTATCTTGATGCTTTTGAAGACCCCTCTGCAGATAACTTCCATTACTTCCGAGGCACAGGAATGGATCAGGACGAGCGGTATAAAAGCGTCAGGGAACGTTATCGCAAATATCAGGGACCTGATGGTAACAGCCCCACTGCCGAGCAATCCGGAGAGCCTTTTTCGACACAGGCTACCACGCTGCCCAACGCTGAAGACATCAATAACGATAATACCCTTTCGGAAGAAGAACGCTATTTTCAATATAAAATAGAGCTGCGCCCCGAAAAGATGAATGTTGGGGAAAACTATATTGCCGACATCTATTACGCACGTGATATACCCCTGGAAAATGGACAGAGAGGCGCTGTTAAATGGTATCAATTTAAAATACCCATCAACGATCCACAGCTGATAGTTGGAGACATACAGGACTTTAAGTCCATTCGTTTTATGAGAATGTTTTTCAAGAACTGGTCAAAACCGGTAACGACCCGATTTGCCACCTTTGAGCTTGTGAGAGGCGATTGGCGCCGCTATCGCTACGACCTGACCTCACCCGGAGAGTATATCCCTAACGACGAGCAAAGCACTACCAAATTCGAAATAACGACTGTTAATATAGAGGAGAATGGCAGTAAATATCCTATACCTTATGTAATACCCCCTGGTATTGAACGCGAAATCAATTACGGAGCCACCAATTATACCCGGCTCAACGAGCAAGCCATGGTATTAAGGGTGAAAGAATTGCAGGACGGTGACGCACGGGCTGCCTATAAAACTACCGGTTTCGATTTCAGGCAATATGGCCGGTTAAAAATGTTTGTTCACGCCGAAGACCTCGATGCAGCACATCCCAATACCGACGGAGATCTTACCATTTTCCTGCGCCTGGGAGCTGATTTCAACCAGAATTACTATGAATACGAAATACCCCTGAAATTTACACCCTGGGGAACCTCTACAACTAATTCCGCACTTATTTGGCCGGATGAAAACAGTTTCGACATCGATCTCGAAAACCTCGTGCAGATAAAACTCGACCGCAACGTGGCCGTGCGTGAGGGTCAAATTCCCGGTGGAATTTATACTCCTTATGTTACCCATGATGGGAAAAACAAAATTACCATCGTAGGTACACCAAGCCTGAGCGACGTAAAAGCCATAATGATAGGTATCAGAAACCCCAAGAGACAAACCATAACCGACAAGGACGATGGATTGCCCAAGAGTGCAGAAATCTGGGTTAACGAATTAAGATTGACCGACTTTAACAATAAATCGGGCTGGGCTGCTACCGGGCGATTTACGGCAAATCTTGCAGATCTTGGAAATGTATCCATGACACTGTCGCACAGCACCCCCGGCTTTGGAAGCATTGAGAAAAAGGTAAATGAACGTCAAAAGGAAGCGATTACATCTTTCGATTTTGCAACAAATCTTCAGTTGGGTAAATTTTTCCCGGAAAAATCGGGCATACGGGTACCCGTACACTACGACTATTCCCAAACCGTGATGAGCCCGCAATACAACCCCCTTGACCCAGACATCAAACTCAAAGAAGACCTCGCCACCTATCATTTCGAAACCGAAAAAGATTCCATACGCAAGCTGACCGAAGATTTTACCCAGCGAAAAAACATCAGCTTTATGAATGTGCGCAAGGAAAGAGTAGGCGCCACCCGACTACCCCGTCCTTGGGATGTTGAGAACTTCGATTTTTCGTATTCTTACAGCGAACTCAATCGCCGAAATATTGACATAGAATACGATAATAAAAGAGCATATCGCGGTGGAATAGGTTATAATTTCATGAATCAGCCCAAAAATTATAAACCTTTTGAGCGAGTCAGTTTTATCAGTAAAAGCAAAAGCCTGCAGTTGATCAAAGACTTCAATTTTTACCTGCTGCCAAGAATGTTTACCTTCCGTACTGACATCAACAGAGAATACACCGAACGTAAACTTCGTAATAAAAGCCAGGCCATAGTGATTATTGAGCCCTCCTACATCAAATCGTATACATGGACACGCATGTACGATTATAAGCATGACATCACCCAAGGCCTTAAAGTAGAGTTTAATGCCAACGCTAATGCCCTGATCGATGAACTTCCGGGAAGTGTAGACAAGGACGACTATGGATACACGGTAGAGGAAAAACGAGAACGCATTAAAAATCAGTTGCTGGGATTAGGTACCATGAATCAATACAACCAAGTATTAAATGTGAATTACAATATACCCATCAACAAATTACCTCTGCTCGATTTTATGACCGCTACGGCCCGTTACCAGGGCACTTACAACTGGACTGCCTCTCCCCGGTCAATTCAGGAAACCATGGGAAATAAGGCCGAAAACTCCAATACCCTGCAGATAAATGGAAATGTTAGGTTTACAACCCTTTACAACAGGGTTCCCTACTTCAAACGGGTACTCTCGACCATGCAACCCAGCCGCAGAGGAGGCCCTCAGCCTGCTACCCGAAAGCCTGCTCAGCCCCAGACCCAGGCAAAGGCCGACACTGCCCAGAAGCTTAAACCTAAAACGAACTATTTCAAAATGGGTACTGAAGCCCTCGTTAGAATAGTTCTTGGTCTCAAAGACGGTTCGCTTTCCTACTCCGAATCCAACGGAACCCTGTTGCCGGGATTCAAACCCACCCCTGGTTTTATTGGCAACGACATGAATCTGAATGCTCCCGGATTAGGTTTCGTGTTCGGCAGCCAAAGCGACATCAGATACAAGGCGGCAACAAACGGATGGCTAACTGAAGATACACTTTTCAACATGGCTTTTGCCACCCAGCACACTACCACTCTCAACGCCAGGGCCACATACGAACCTTTCCGCGACTTCAGAGTGGAACTTACTGCCAACCGCACTTTCGCACGCAATCATCAGGAATATTTTAAAGTGATTGATGGCACCTATACCTCCTTCTCACCTGTTGAGTCCGGAAGCTTTTCTATTAGCTATATAACCTTCGGCACTGCTTTTAAAACCACTGATGCCGACTTCAATTCAGAGCCATTTAATCAAATGAAAGCCATGCGAAGAGATATAGCCCTTCGACTGGCCGAACAAAATCCTAACTGGAGAGCCAACCCCCAATTTAATGACACTACCGGCTTCCCCATTGGATATGGTCCAACTTCCCAAGAAGTATTGCACTATTCATTCTTAGCAGCTTACGCAGGAAAAGCCTCTGGCAAAATTGACCTAGACCCATTCCCCAAAATTCCCCTGCCCAACTGGAGAATAACTTACAAGGGGCTTTCAAATCTCGAATTCATCAAAAAATACTTCAGAGAATTTACCCTTTCGCACGCTTACCGTTCTACCTATAACGTAGGTAATTATTCCACCAATGTCCTTTACCGCGAAACCGATGGTTTCCCCTCCGCTTTTGACAACATCAACAATTTTATACCCAAGTACCAGATTTCTCAGATTGCCATAACCGAGCAGTTTGTGCCCCTCTTTGGTATCGACATGACCTGGATCAACAATATTTTATCGAAGCTTGAATTTAAACGAAGTCGCAACCTGGCCATCAGCTTTGTTAATAATCAACTTACCGAGATAAGTAGCAATGAATTCGTCATCGGCCTGGGGTATCGGTTCAAAGATGTGGAACTGGTAATGCGCGGAGCAGGTGGCGGGCCATCGCAGCGTTTTAAAAGTGACCTTAACCTGAGAGCCGATATTTCCATCAAAGACAACAAAACCATCCTCCGCAGAATCGAGGAAGATATTAATCAGGTATCGTCAGGGCAGAAAATGGCACAAATTAATCTTTCGGCCGATTACCAGCTAAATGAGCGCTTGACTATGCGTCTTTTCTTAGACAAAGTAATTACCAATCCGTATGTCTCTAACCAGTATTCCTCGAGTACAACCAATGGTGGCCTGAGTCTGAGATTTACTTTGGCGCAATAATTATGACTAGTTCCGGGTTCCAAATTCCAAGTTCCGGGTTCCAAGTTCCAAGTTCCAAGTTCCAAGTTCCAAGTTCCGGGTTCCGAGTTCCGGG
>DDBO01000098.1 GCA_002332755.1 Bacteroidales bacterium UBA2030
CGCCAATCCATCATTTTAGAGCTTTCGCCTACTGTAATTTCTCTCATTTTGGCAGGAAAGGTAGGTTCGCGCATTGCTTCAGAAATTGGAACGATGAAGGTAACGGAACAGGTGGATGCACTTGAGATGATGGGCGTAAATTCAGCCGGTTTTCTTATCCTTCCCAAAATTCTTGCAGCTTTGTTTTTCAATCCTATCCTCATAGTAATGAGTATGACCGTAAGCCTTTTCGGGGGGTGGTTGGTGGCAATGCTTACCGGATTATACACTGCTCACGATTACATTGCAGGATTAAGGCTCGACTTTGAGGGATTTACAGTTTTCTATGCTTTAATTAAGACATTGGTCTTTGCCTTCATTATAGCCTCTGTGTCGGGATATCATGGATATCGCATCAGCGGTGGTGCACTCGACGTGGGTAAAGCCAGCACCAGAGCTGTAGTTCATTCCAGTATCGCTATCATTCTTTTCAATCTCATTATTACCCAAATGCTGCTCACATGATAGAGGTAATCCATATCAGGAAGAGGTTTGGTGAAAAGGAGGTGTTAAAAGACATTTCTTTGGCTTTTGATTCTGGACGGGTGCATCAAATCATCGGACGCAGTGGTTCGGGCAAAACCGTTCTCATGAAATGCATGGTGGGCCTCGAAGAAGTGAATGCAGGAGAAATACGCTACGATGGTCGTGTGTTTTCGGCTTTAAGTCAGAACCAACGTCGGGGAATTCGCCGCGAAATGGGTATGCTGTTTCAGGGGGGTGCCCTGTTCGATTTTATGAATGTTGAACAGAATGTTGAATTTCCCTTGCTGATGAATACCGATATGACCGCGGCGGAGCGAAAAAAGCGTGTGGCATTTTGCCTCGAAAGGGTCAACCTTCCCAATACGCAGCATTTGATGCCTTCAGAGCTTAGTGGAGGTATGATTAAAAGAGTGGCCATAGCCAGGGCTATTTCCCTTAATCCTCGTTATCTTTTTTGCGACGAACCGAATTCCGGCTTAGATCCCCAGACAGCCCATTTGATCGATGAACTTATTGCAGAACTTACCCGTGAATACAACATGATAACCATTGTAAACACACACGATATGAACTCTGTTATTGAAATAGGCGATGATGTGTGCTTCATACATGATGGAAAGCTCTGGTGGAGAGGTAGCCGCGATGAAATTCTCCATACTTCCAACCCGGAGCTCAATGCTTTTGTTTTTTCCACAGGGCTCACTAAAAGATTAAAAAAGTAATTATTCATGGAATATAATTACCTCGATATCATTCTTGCCGTTGTCTTTGTGGGTTTTGCCATACGGGGTTATTTAAAAGGATTGATTTTAAGCCTTGCTTCTTTGGTAGGCCTTATCGTAGGATTGTATGCAGCCTGGCATTTTTCTGATTTTCTGGCTCAAGAGTTAGCACCATTTCTCCGCTTATCAGAAGAATCTCTGAAAATAGTTTCTTTTATACTGACCTTTGTTTTGGCCATGTTTATTGTTTATTTAATAGGAATTTTACTTGAGAAGGTAGTAAAAGTTGCAGGGCTTGGATTTCTGAATAAGTTGGGTGGGCTATTTTTGGGGCTGATCAAAGGAGGGCTTCTCATAAGTATTATTTTTTATCTGTTCGTTCTCATTGGTGGACCGGCTTGGCTCAACTCCAGCACCCTTAAAGGAAGTTTTCTTTATGAACCGGTTTCAAAACTTAGTAGTTATGTGGTTAGCGAAATGGGAGAATTGTTCAATCAGAAATATCAACAACCAGATACACTGCCCGATAAAAACAATGACCAGGGAATAATTTTGTAATTGGTTTTGAGGCGATTGAAAGTTTGTAAAACGGAATCTTTTAAAGACCAATTAGCTGGATATCCTTATTCGTAGTATGTTTGCTCAATTATTTCAGACGCATTATGCAGGAAATACGCAATATTATTTTCGATTTTGGAGGAGTTATCCTTAATATTGATTTTCAGAGATCTATTGAAGCATTTCAGGCTTTGGGTATAGGCAAAGACCCATCCTTTTTCGTTGAATTTGGGCAAAGCGAAATATACAGTAATCTCGAAAAAGGCCAGATTTCCGAGAAGGGGTTTTACGAACACATAAGGCAAGTTTCAGGAGTACAAGCATCTGACGAGGATTTGCGTAGGGCATGGGATGCTGTGCTTCTCGATATGCCGGAAGAAAGGGTTGAACTTTTAAAAAAAGTTAGGCAGCATTACCGGATTTTTCTACTTAGCAATACCAATGCTATTCATTATGGGACGTATAATGGCGCTTTCAGGCTTCGTTATGGACATGATTTTGAGGAATTCTTTGAAAAAGCTTATTGGTCGTTTCGTATTGGGATGCGAAAGCCTTCTCCCACTACTTTTCAATGGGTTTTGAATGATGCTGGTCTGGAGGCTTCAGAAACTCTCTTCATCGATGATACGCTTAAACATGTTGAAGGTGCCAGGGTAGCGGGTATCAAAGGATTTCACCTTCATAATACAGAGTTAACCTCGCTTTTTGATGAGAATGGAAAATTGAAAATAACTTTATAACCCTTCCCTTACATAAACCTGATAATAAAGACACTTTATTTCAGCCTTCTCTCTGACAACACTGAGTGCAAAAAGTAATCTTTAAGACAAAATTCATGACCTGGATGCGAGAGCAGCCAGCTCGGGATTTCTTTTGAGCATGCGGTAGATTGTTGTTTTTCCAACCTGAAGCCGCTCAGCAACCTCTTTAACACTGCCGTTGTATTTTATCAGATAGTTTTTAACGATATCATCGATATAATCATCGAGAGATTTCTCCTGAATAAAGTCTATCCCTGGTTGAGTAGTTTTCTGGATGTCTAAATTAATGTCTTCTGCTTCAATAATTTGGCTGCTGGCAAGGACGCACGCAAGTTCCATCAATGCTTTTAATTCCCTTACGTTTCCGGGGAAACTGTAGTTGAGAAGTTTTTCTTGTGCTGTGGGGGAGAGGCTTTTGGGTGCGATACCGTTTTTTTGGCAAAAATCATCGAGAAAATAACGAGCCAATAAGAGGATGTCGTTTCCTCTTTCTCTAAGAGGTGGAAGCTCAATGGGTAAACCCATTATTCGGTAATATAAATCGGCGCGGAAATTTCCTACTTTTACCTCCTGGGCAAGGTTTTTATGGGTGGCAACGATAAGGCGGGCATCAAATTTTATGATTTCATTACCGCCAACTCTGGTAAACTCCCCTTCTTGTATTGCCCTGAGCAATTTCACTTGCATGGATAGGTCCATGTCGGCAATTTCATCGAGGAAGAGGGTACCCTGGTCAGCTTCTTCAAATTTGCCCACTCTTCGGCCTATAGCTCCTGTAAATGAACCCTTCTCATGTCCGAACAATTCGCTTTCAACAAGCTCTTTGGGTATGGCTGCTACGTTGAAGGCAACAAACTTGCCTTTTCGACGAAGAGAGTTGTAGTGTATGGCTTTAGCAACAAGTTCTTTTCCTGTACCGGTTTCTCCTGTAATCGAAACTGTAATGTTTGACCTGGCAGCTTTCTGAATTAACTCAAATACTTTTTGCATTACAGGGCTATTACCCTTAAGAGTATTGTGCTCAAGGTATTTTCGACCAAGCTCTTCTTCGAGTTCGGTTATCTTAGCCTCCAACTTTTTCTTTTCTTCAATTTTTTGAATGAGGTTGGAAAGGCGGGTGCGCATATTGCGGTCTTTCACCACATAATCGTAAGCTCCTTTGTGTAATAAATCAATGGCCGTACTGATATCTTGTTGTCCACTTACAATAATTACAGGGATTTCTGGATTAAATTTTTTAATTCGTTTGAATAATTCACGACCATTGTAATCGGGTAAATAGTAATCCAGCGAAATCACGTCGGGATTTTTGTGCAAATTTTCGAGCAAAACAGATCCATTTGGAAATATCTCTACTTCGCAATTTCTTTCTTTAAGAAGTGCTTCTGCCAGTACTTTCGCTGTAATCTCCTCATCTTCAACCACAAATATTTTAAGGGGTTCCATATTTTTGTGGAATAAATTTATAACCAATTTGATACTATCTCCAAAATTAATAAATTTTACAGAAAAATGTATCAATTTGGGTCGCTTTGCAGAAAAATCACATTAACTGCTGCAGGCGATTTCTAATTTCGATGAGTGAAGTCAATTGCATGATTTCCATTCGGATTGTTTTGAAATGGGGAATTCCTTTGAAATATCCGGAATAAAACTTTCGCATCTCTAAGATTGCTCTTTTTTCTCCTTTTATTTCTACCGCTTTATCCAGGTGTGCCAAACATACCTCGATGCGTTCGTTCAGAGATGGAGGAGAGATTAGGGTACCTGTTTGTAAGAAAGATTTTACGGCAGTAAAAATCCAGGGATTGCCAATGGCTGCTCGCCCGATCATAATCCCATCTACTCCATAACGTTCAAACATTTCAAGTGCTTTTTGGGGGCTGTCAATATCGCCGTTGCCTATCACTGGTATCTTCATTCGAGGATTAGCCTTTACTTTGCCTATCAACGTCCAATCAGCTTTACCAGAATACATTTGAGCGCGTGTTCGGCCGTGGATGGTGATAGCAGCAATACCAACATCCTGTAGGCGTTCAGCTACTTCCACAATGGGCTTGTCTGATTCGTCATATCCGAGGCGGGTTTTGACGGTTACCGGCAGTTTTACAGCCTTCACTACTGCGGCTGTGATGGCAATCATCTTGAGAATATCTTTAAGAATACCAGAACCGGCGCCTTTGCTTACAACTTTGCGAACAGGGCAGCCCCAGTTAATATCAATGGTGTCGGGTGCTGCTTCCTCTGCCATTTGTGCCGCCATAACCATTTGCTGAAGGTCGCTGCCAAAAATTTGAATTCCTACCGGCCGTTCCTCCTCATATATCCGCATTTTTTTTATGCTTTTATCGGCATCGCGAACCAAGCCATCCGAAGAAATAAATTCTGTAAATACCATATCAGCCCCCATCTTTCGGCAGATGAGTCTGTAAGAAAGGTCAGTAATATCCTCCAATGGAGCAAGCAAAACCGCCCTGTTGGGTAGCTTCAGACTGCCTAAATTCATTCTTTGAGCTTATTTGAAAAATAGACTGTTAAATTTGTATCTGAAAATACCTTTATCTTTGTTGATGACGAAAACAACCCCCATGGCCACAAAATTAATAGAAAACAAGAATATTCCGCAATGGGTTGGGAAACGGGTTATGGTGGTAGAAGATGATTTTATTTCTTATAAAATCATTGAAAAATATTTGCGTCCAACAGGTGTTGAGATTATCTGGGTTAAAGACGGGGTAGAAGCTTTACAATCCTGTCATAAACTTATGCCTGACTTGGCTCTGGTCGATGTCCGTATGCCTCGCCTCAATGGCATTGATCTTACACGCAAATTGAAACAATTGTATAGAAGTCTCCCAATAATCATTCAAACAGCCTATGGTTTGCCCGAGCACCAACGCGAGTGCTTTAATGCAGGCGCAGATGCTTTTATAGCTAAACCTTTCGATAAGCACTATTTTTTCTATAAAATTCGTACCTTTTTTAATTGAAAGGATTCTCCTGAGCAGCACGATGAAATTTGAGTTCCTGCTTCACGCTGTTTACATGTCTAAAATATTCATCAAGATACTTTCCAGGCAGAGGCTCGGAAGGGGGTGATTCTATGGTCAGCGGATTAACGGGTGAGCCGTTTTTATAAACTCTGAAATCGAGATGGGGGCCTGTAGAGAGCCCTGTACTTCCTACGTATCCTATCACCTGTCCTTGTTTTACCCTTGCGCCCGGATGTATGCCAGGTCCGTAGCCCGAAAGGTGATTGTACATACTGGTGTACATGGAGTTGTGTCTGATCTTAACTGATTTTCCTGCCTGGCCATTGTATTGGGCTGAAATTACCGTTCCGTCCCCAATGCTATGAACGGGTGTGCCAACCGGAGCGGCATAATCTACCCCATGGTGGGGCCGATAAATTCGTAAAACCGGATGGAAGCGACTACCCGTAAACCGGCTGCTGATTCTGGCATATTTTAAGGGGGCTTTAAGAAATGCTCGTTTCATGTTTTCACCTTTTTCATTGTAGTAGCCGGCAAAGGCACCTGTGCTATCGGGTGCAAAATAAAAAGCCCATGTTTCCTGGTCTTTACGGACAAAGCGAGCCGCCAGTATCTTACCTATACCTATGCTTTTCCCTTCACAAACCTGATTTTCATATAAGGCTGTAAATTCATCTCCCTTTTGTAGGGCAAAGAAATCGAGGTTCCAGCCAAATACATTTTCAAGGGCCAAAGCCAAATCTGCACCGTATTCTATACCCCTGAGGGCTTTCCAAAGAGAGCTTTCGATGGTGGTGCTCATCCGGGCTTTTTCTATAACAATTTCTTTGTCAACTCTCCGGGCCTCAGGTTTGCCCCTGAGATGCACGAGTGTATAAGAAATGGGACTGTTTTCGTAGATAAAATAAAGAGGTTTACGAAGGCTATCTCCTGTGCTGATGAATGTGAAAGGCTGTCCTGCTCTGAGTTTTCCCGGGGGTAAAATGGTAGAGATTTGTTGGATGATGGAATCGACGAATTGTGGGGAGATTCCTCGACTCAATAAAAGTCCTGATAGGGTTTGCCCGGGTTTTAGCCTGTCTGTTTCTACGTAAAGGCTGTCAACGGGGATTCCATATAACATCGTGGGGGGAGGTGGAGAATTTTCTTCAAGGTTGTTCAGCGTAACAGAAGTATAAAAGAGAATGATTGATCTGAAAACAATAATCAGGCCTGCCACTATCATCAAGACGAGGCCCTTCTTATGGTGGCGTAAAACATCAATAGGTTTAATAATCAAAAGCGTAAGGTTTTAACATAAAAATCCCCGGCCTGTGGGGGTCGGGGAGAAATAACGAACTTTTGGCTGAAATATTGCTTCAGGCCTGGTTTTTGTGTTGAAGTGCAAAGTCCCGACCTGCTCTAAGGGCTGAGAGATTTGTATGAACTATTTCTTCACCTTTTTTCCCAAAAACACTGCGAATGGCCTGTTCCAATTCCTCGAAGGGAAGGTCAAGGCAAATGGTAGAAGCCCCCAGAATTACCATGTTTGCCGAACGAGCAGAGCCAATCTCTGTGGCTATTTCATCGGCATCAATCATAACATGGTGTGGTTTTGAGGCTATTGTGGCCAAGACTTCTTCTAAAGGTGGATAATTGGGGATGTTTACAAAGGGTTTGGTGTTGGTGATGATCCATCCTTCCTTTTTGAGCCAGGGTAAGTATCTGAGTGCTTCCAATGGTTCTACAGAGATAATCATATCAGCGGCTCCGGTAGGAATAAGGTCGCTAGCAATGGGTCGGCTGCTGAGGCGCAGATGCGATTGAACATCGCCTCCTCGCTGACTCATGCCATGGACTTCTGATTGTTTTACATACAAACCCCTGCTAACCGCAGCGGTGCCTATAATAGCGGCTATGGAGAGGATCCCCTGGCCGCCTACACCTGCAAGTATGATATCGTTTTTCATAATCATCGGTATTTTTCGAAAAAACTATTCTGTTTTTTTGTTTTTAAACTTTTCGCGCATACGGCGATTGAGGGTTTGTACGCACTCGCGGGTAGGTATAACAACCGAAACACCGGGATAAGCCAGCTCTTCGGCTATGATTTTTACATTTTCGTCGTGATTTTTCCGCAAGGGTTTCAATATTCGTATATGCTCCTCTTCCACGCCGATACCTTTACAAATTTCAGCAATGCGTCCAGTAGCAGCCGAGGGTTGCCCCCCTGTCATTCCGGTAGTGGAATTGTCGAGGATGAGTATGGTGATGGGTGATTTTGAAATAACAGCGTCGAGAAGGCCTGTAATACCAGAATGGGTAAAAGTTGAGTCACCGATAACAGCTACAGCCGGCACCAATCCGGCATCGGCAGCACCTTTGGCCATAGTAATGCTGGCCCCCATATCCACACAAGAATTAATGGCTTCTAGAGGTGGCAAGGCCGCAAGCGTATAGCATCCAATATCTGAAAATACTCTGCCTTTACCATATACTTTCATGGCTTCGTTCAGCGCAAGGTAAGAATCGGTGTGAGGGCAACCTGCACAAAGCGAAGGTGGCCTTGGTACTACAAGGCTGGGTACTTCCTCTCCTCTTATCATTTTACCACCCAAGGCTACCGCCACCAAATTGGGATTTAACTCACCATCTCGTGGAAGCGTCCCATCGAGTCGGCCCTTTATATTCAGGCAGTTTCCAAGATAGCCTTTGAGCATTTCTTCGATCACAGGCATTCCTTCCTCAAGCACTAAAAGGGTCTCGCATTCATTGGCAATCTTTTCAACCCAAAGGCGAGGCAAAGGATATTGTCCGATTTTTAGAACAGGATAAGGAATATTACCTTCAGGAAAATTTTCGAGCAAATAATTGTATGCCAAACCTGCAGCAATAATACCCAAGCTTTTATCTGGCCCGTCGGTGTATTGATTCCAGCCACTGTTCTCTGATTCATTTTCAAGCTGAGGCTGTAACCCTAATAAACCTTTGTAACGGCGGCGGGCAATAGCCGGAAGCAGAACAAATTGCTTCAAATCTCCAGGTAAAGTCATTTCATTTTGTGCACGCTTAGCCTTGCGTTCAATACCTGAGCGGGAATGAGCCAGGCGGGTGGTGATGCGGAAAAGAACCGGAATCTGGTATTTCTCTGAAAGGTCGAAGCCATAATGCACCATGTCGTAGGCCTCCTGTTGGTTGGATGGCTCAAGGATAGGCAAAAGGGCAAATTTACCATAGAAACGCGAGTCCTGTTCGTTTTGTGAGCTGTGCATGGAGGGGTCGTCGGCTGATACCACGATAAGCCCTCCATTAATTCCGGTAACTGCCGAGTTGATAAACGGGTCGGCTGCTACATTCAGCCCGACGTGTTTCATGCAAGCCATGGCCCTTTTGCCGGCATACGACATACCCAGCGCAGTTTCAACCGCAGTCTTCTCGTTGGCTGTCCAGTTTGCGACAATGCCATTGTTTTTGGCCTCCTTGGAGGCAATAATATATTCCGTTATTTCGGTCGACGGGGTGCCGGGGTAAGCATAAATACCCGAAAGTCCGGCATCTATAGCTCCCTGGGCTATGGCCTCGTCGCCAAGTAAAATCATTTTTTGCATAGCCTGGTGATTGATTCGTTTGGGCAAAACTACTGTTTATCTGTTAACCGACAAACAGTTTACGCAATCGTTTGAGATGTCTGTATTCAGTATTTATCTGTAGTTTTGTGAGTTATATTAATGCATTGAACGATTTTAAGTTGCAGCAAGAGCTGACAGGAAACAATTATTGAATAAAATTGCAGCATGAATTTTTTGGCTCATCTATATTTATCTCCGGCAAATCCAGGCATTATATTTGGCAATTTCATTGCTGATGCAGTTAAAGGAAAAGACTTTAGTCGTTATCCTGCTGAGGTACAACAAGGCATTGAGTTTCACCGTTTCATTGATTATACTACCGATAAGCATCCTGTATTTATGAGGGCTTGTGAACGCCTGAGACCTTTTACCGGACGTTTTGCTGCTGTATCGGTAGATATTATTTTCGACCATTTTTTGGCTGCAAATTGGTGTAAATATTCAAATGAGCCTCTTTCTGATTTTGCCAGTCAGTGCTACCATGTGGTGGAGGAATGGCAGGAATGGCTTCCTCCCAAAGCTGCGCGTACGTTTTACTACATGAAGCTCAACAATTGGCTTATAAATTATGCGGATAAGGCCTTTTTGGAAAGGGTATTCAAAGGTATGTCGGGACGGGTGAGCCGGGGCGAGCTTATGTTGAATTCTTTCGATGCCCTCAATGGAAACTATTCCCTGCTCCAGGAAGATTTTTCTGATTTTTTCCCTGAATTATGTGAAGCTGTGGCTAATTATAAATTTTAATTGAAAAATAGGGGATTGAATAATTCTTAAAGAATCGTAGATTTCTTTGGAAAGTTATTGAATAGATGTACAAAAAACCGGATCCCAGGGGGGGGATCCGGTTGATACATGTTTATTGGACGGATTAATGAGAGCTTCCCTTAACTTTTAATTTATCGCCAGTATCTTCAACTATTTTGCGGTTCCATTTTTCACCGTAACCTGGCTGTTTTACTTTGGGGTTCTGTTTATTGCCATCTTTCACCTTAATGTTGCCGTCCATATATTTGGTAAAGAGGTAGGCATATAAGTTTTTCCATTCCATTACCAGGTTGTTGCCTGTATTGACACTGTATTGTGTCAGGAATTCCACAGCTTTGGCTTTGTCGGTTTCGTAAAGCTTTAATGCGTAGGCATCCACACTTGGAGTAAAGTCAATGTAAGAAAGTTCGAGTTTGTCCTGCATCTGCCGTACTTCGGGTTGCATGTCGCTGTAACGTGTATAAACAAAGTTGCTTACCTGATTGAATACCCAGAAGGCAGCATCATCTTTAAATTCCATCATTTTGCCATAGCCACGGGCAAATTTGTCGGCAGCACGAGTGGAGGAGCAGTAAACGGGATAATAGACGGTGAGGGCCGCATCGTCGACGCTAAACCAGAAGATGCCACCTATTTCGCGAGGCAGCCATGAACGCATCTGGGCAACAAAGCTAAATCCGGTTTGCTGGGTAGCTGTGGCTCTTTCGTTGAGGTATTCCTGTCCATCAACCATGAAGGTAAGCGGACGCCAGCGGTAAGGATTACCGTAAGGCCCGGCTCCCAGGTCGAGGCGCATGTCGAGTTCAGTGCCTTCGAGATGGTCGCGCATGAAATCCATCACATCGCGCACGCTTATTTTTTTCTCGGGCTTAATCCACAAGGGCATACGGTTGCTGGCATATCCGGTTACAGGGTCGTGTTCAATATTTCCCTTCACATATTCCCAATATTTATTCATCCCTCCGTTGACTTTATTGAACATGGTCCATACTCTGATTTCACAAAAACGTGCTCCGCCAAAGCTAACAGGGGCATAAGTGTCGCTGAAACTGAATTTTTCATCCGTGACTTCGGGTTTAATATATCCCCGCTGGCGGGCAAAAGAGATGACATCATGGGCATAAACACATTCTACTGAAGGGTCGAAGATTTTATCGAGATTTTTAGAGGAGATCGAAGTTCGGCCATTTTCGAGGGGGAAGGTGGTAATGCGGGCCTGGTTAGCGTGACCCGATACCATACCGTCGGGGATGCGCATAGCTACCCATACGGCGCCTTTTACTCCTTTCTCTAATAATCCAATTAGCCTTTTTCCGTTTTCCTGGGCAAATTCTTTCCCAGCTGCATTTTCTAAGGCCTGGAGAAATTTCTCATCAGAGTAAAAAGTTTTTCCGGCCAAGGATTTTAGGGCTTTCTGAATATTTTTCCCTTCTTTGGTCAGGAGCTTCATATCAACCCTGATTTCTTTACCCTTTCCAATCATTTCCAGAATCCAGGCTTCATTAGCATCTGCAATCGAGAAAGATTCTCCGCTGCTATAGTAACCATATTTTTCAACAAGTTCTGCCATAATTTTGATGGCTTCACGGGCTGAGCGGGCGCGCTGCAGGGTTACGTAAATCAAACTGCCATAATCCATGATAGCCCCGGGCTGGCTTCCAAGCTCTTCCAGTCCGCCATAAGTGGTTTCACCAATGGTTACCTGAAATTCGTTCATGTTCCCGATAACATTGTAAGTTACGGGGGCTTGTTCTATTTTTCCAAGGTATTCACCGGTATCCCATTCGTAGATGTCTAACAGGGTCCCGGCGGGCCATGTGCCTGCCGACCAATGGTAAAGTTCACCGTACAATACGTGCGAATCGGCGGAATAACTTACAAATACGCTTCCATCAGTACTGGCTCCTTTTGTAACAATGTAATTGGTGCATGCCTGTGAATGAACACCAGCCAAAAGCATCACGATAAATAATGCTGCAAAAACTTTTTTCATCATAAGTTTAAATTTTTTACCAGAAAAGCAAAGTTTGAAGGGGCTAAAGATAGGCAGAAGTTTTAATATACCGGGAAATAAACATGTTTCCTTCCACCACAAGGCCTCTTCTGGGTTGAATTCCAGCGAATTATTTGTTATGAGGAACGATTTGTTTTTGCTTCTCCATTAAGGCTTTTTGCTCGTCTTTAAATAAATTTTGCACAACATATACATAAGAAAGACGGCTGAAAGGTGTAGAAAGCTTGATGGTAGCCGAATAATATATATCATCGGGGTTCATTTCAAATGCATCAATTGTGCCGACCATAATGCCTTCGGGAAAAATCAGAGAATAACCGCTGGTGATAACCGTATCACCTTTATTGATTTTAACCTGTGAAGAAAGGCTAATGAGGCTGGCACGGTCAGGGCTGCCGCCTTCCCAAATAACTGAGGCAAGCTCGTTGTTTTTTTTCATTTTCACGCTAATAGTGGAGGCGCTATGCAGCAGTGGCATAACCGAAGCAAAGTGTTCGGACACTGCAACCACAATTCCCACCACACCTTGAGGGCAGATGACACCCATATCAGGCTTAATTCCTGAGAAAGCCCCTTTATCGATCATAATGAAATTGTTGCGCAGTCCGGTACTGTTGGCAATCACACGGGCCGGGGTATATTTATATTGTTGAAGGTATAGCGTGTCGTGATACCAGAAAGTATTTGTGTCAACCTTAAGAAATGCGTCGCTGCCGCTGGAACGCAAAATAGCATTTTCAATCGCAAGTTGCCGGTTAGCGTTTTTTAAAGAAAAATACTCGGTCACAGCTGCCACCTTACTCCTTACAGTACCATGAAAGCTTGTAGCCATTCTGAAATAATAGGCCTGTGGAAAATAATTATAGGAAAAATATAACGACAAAGAAATCGTTTCCAGCAGTAGGAAGAGAAAGAAGAAGTGATAGCGGGCAATGAACCTGAAGAGGTTAAGCATTTGCTCGATTTAAAAGGATGTGTAAGGTTTATTTGATAAGGAAGGGGAATTTGTCGAAATTTTTCAGTGCGATGCCAGTACCACGGGCTACAGCACGCAGAGGATCTTCGGCAACATGAACGGGAAGTTTGGTTTTTGCGGAAATACGTTTATCGAGGCCCCGGAGCATCGATCCACCCCCTGCCAGATAAATACCCGTGCGGAATATATCGGCCGAAAGTTCGGGCGGAGTCATTTCCAGCGCATGAAGAATGGCAGCCTCTATCTTGCTGATTGATTTATCCAGGCAATGGGCAATTTCAGCATAATTAACTTTTACTTCTTTGGGAATACCGGTGAGCATATCTCGTCCGTGAACTGCATAGTCGGCGGGTGGGTTTTCCAGATCAGTGATAGCTGCACCAACTTCAATTTTTACCCTTTCGGCTGTTCTTTCTCCAATATTGATATTGTGTTGTTTTTTCATGTATTCCTCAATGTCGGCATTAAAGTCGTCGCCGGCTATGCGAATTGATTCGTTGGTAACAATGCCGCCTAAGGCAATAACAGCTATTTCGCAGGTACCACCACCAATGTCAACAATCATGTTGCCTGTGGGTTCCAATACATCAATGCCGATACCAATGGCAGCAGCCATGGGTTCATGTATCAGCCTTACTTCCTTAGCTCCTGCTTGCTCTGCTGAGTCCTTCACGGCCCTTTCTTCTACCTCGGTTATCCCTGAAGGAATAGAAATAACCATTTTAAGTGATTGAGGGAAAATGCTTTTATTATCAGGGATCATGCGAATCATCTCGCGCATCATAGCTTCGGCAGCCTGAAAGTCGGCAATTACGCCATCGCGGAGGGGACGTATGGTCTTGATGTTTTCATGTGTCTTTCCATGCATCATTTGGGCACGTTTACCCACTGCGATTACTTTTCCTGAAGATCTTTCAATAGCCACAATACTTGGCTCGTCAACTACCACCCGGTCGTTATGAATGATGATGGTGTTGGCAGTGCCAAGGTCCATCGCAATTTCTTTTGTAAAAAAGGAGAGCAGTCCCATATTTTTTAAGTTTTTATTTGCTTGTTTAATGTTTAAAATGACGTATGCCGGTAAATATCATGGCTATGCCGTTTTGGTTGCAATAGTCAATGCTGTCGTTGTCGCGAACAGAACCGCCGGGTTGCACGATGGCTGTGATACCTGCTTCGTGAGCCAGTTGCACTGAATCGGCGAACGGGAAAAAGGCATCGGAAGCCAGTACAGCTCCCTTTAAATCGAAACCAAAGGCCTGGGCTTTGGCGATGGCATGCTTAAGTGCATCCACACGTGAAGTTTGCCCCGCACCTGCTCCCAACAGTTGCTTGTTTTTAGCAATGGCGATGGCATTCGACTTCAAGTGCTTCACCACCCGGTTGGCGAATACCAGGTCTTCGATTTCGCCTGCCGTGGGAGCCTTTTGTGTCTTCGTTTCCCAGGCCGAGATGTCTTCCTCCGCCTGATCCCGATCTTGCACCAAAAGGCCTCCCGCTGCACTTCTGTACAACTGCCCGTGGGGCTGCCACGAACGAAGCTGCAAAATTATTCTGTTTTTGCGGGATTTAAGAATTTCGAGTGCTTTTTTTTCGTATTCTGGTGCTAAGATGATTTCAAAAAATAAAGTATTAATCAGCTGGGCGGCTTTTTCATCAATAATTTCATTACTCACAATTACTCCCCCAAATGCTGATACCGGATCTCCGGCTAAGGCCTTTTCCCAAGCCTCGCTAACCGTGGCGGCCGAAGCACATCCACATGCGTTGTTGTGCTTGATGATGGCTACAGTAGTCTCCTCAAATTCATCAATCAATCCCAATGCTGCATCGATATCCAGAAAATTGTTATACGATATCTCTTTTCCATGCAATTGTTCAAAAACTGCGTGCGGATTTCCGTAAAACCATCCTTTTTGGTGAGGATTTTCTCCATACCTGAGGGTTAGGTGCTCATCGATGCTGATACGCAAACCCGGTGCACCTGTTTGGCTGCTGAAGTAATTAAAGATGGAGCTATCGTAGGCTGAACTTACTGCAAATGCTCGGGCAGCAAGATAATGCCTTTGAATGAATGTGAAACCACCATCGCCTTCCTTAAACCAGTCAATAGCCAAGGCATAATCAGCCGATGAAGGCACTATGGCAACATCTGCAAAGTTCTTTGCAGCTCCTCGAATCAGGGAAATGCCTCCAATGTCTATTTTTTCTATTATTTCTGCCGAATCATCTGTAATGGCAAGGGTTTCAGAAAAGGGATATAAATCCACTATCACCAGGTCAATAGGCGGGATTTCATAACGTGCAGCTTCGTCCAGGTCACTTTCTTCATCGCGCCGGAATAATATACCTCCCATTATTTTGGGATGCAGTGTTTTAACTCTTCCTCCGAAAATGGAGGGATAATCCGTAACCTTTTCCACCGGAATAGCGTCTATTCCAAGGCTTCGAATATAGTCGTAGGTGCCTCCCGTACTATATATGGTAACATCACGGCTCTTAAGTTCTTGAAGCCAGGCATCAATTCCTTCTTTGTGGTAAACACTGATGAGTGCACTTCTAACCCGCTTTATTTCTGTCATCGAGCGTTTTTATTAAAAATATTGATATTGAAAATAAATCACTTATACGAAGTTTTCCGGGGTGCAAGTTTAGCCAAAAACCGTGGAGGCAGCAAATTTTTCCTCTTAAACCCGGAATGGCTTCACGTGTTCCAAATGTGTGCTTACGCTTTATGCTTAGGTTTGCAAATTAAAATCCGAATACTACCATGCTCATTATTTTAAAACTTATTCGCGAGAGCTACCTCATGGCCTTTCATGAGATTAGTGTGAATAAGACCCGCACTTTTCTTACCCTGCTTGGTCTCACCATTGGAATATTTTGTGTGATCAGTGTTCTTTCAGTCTTCGACTCCATGGAGCGGAAGATTCGCACCAGTATTGAATCGTTGGGCGACAATGTGGTTTATGTCCAGAAATGGCCGTGGCTTTTTACCAATAATTATCCCTGGTGGAAATTTATCAACAGGCCTGTACCCACCCTTGATGAATTAAAGATGATTGAGCAGCGTTCGATGGCTGCCGGTGCAGTGGCCTATGTTAGCGGCACTTCCCGTACGGTAAAATCTGACAAAAAAAGTCTAAAGAACGTGACGGTATATGCGGTTAGTCACGACTACGACAAGCTTCGGAATTTTGAGCTGGAAGATGGAAGATATTTTTCGCCCGGAGAATCAGCCTCCGGTAGAAATGTAGTAATACTCGGCAAGGATGTGGCTGATAATCTCTTTGAAGGAGAACCTGCCGTTGGGAAAGTGGTGAGAATTTATGGCCGTAAGGCAGAGGTGATAGGAGTTTTTAAAAAAGAAGGAAACAATCTGGGCGAAAGCCTCGATCAGCAAGTGATGGTACCCATACTTTTTGCGAAAAACCTTTTGGATGTGGACCGCGATGGTGCTATCCTTGCTAAACCCCGTGAAGGCATAAGTAAGCAAGAATTGATAGATGAACTGACGGGTATCATGCGCTCTATTCGTAAGCTAAGACCGGGAGAGGAGGATAATTTCTCCATTAACGAAATCAGCGTTATAAGCAATAAGTTTGGGGAGTTTTTTAAAGTACTGGCTATCATAGGGTGGGTGGTCGGTGGTTTCTCATTGCTTGTAGGAGGATTTGGTATTGCCAATATCATGTTTGTTTCGGTGAAAGAGCGTACTAATCTTATTGGTATTCAGAAAGCCCTCGGTGCTAAAAATTATTTTATCCTGCAGCAATTTCTTTTCGAAGCCGTTTTTCTGGCTTTATTAGGGGGATTGCTTGGTTTGTTATTTGTTTTTCTTATGACGATAGTCGCGCGCTATGGGGCTGATTTTGAATTGATTCTCTCGGTGGGGAATATAATGCTCGGTGTCATAGTATCAGTCGTTATTGGCCTTGTGGCCGGCATAATCCCCTCTTATTCTGCTGCGCGACTGGATCCGGTAGAAGCTATGCGGTCGACATTTTAAGTTTACGGCTCAGGATTTCATTTCTCTGTGTCCACCAAGGGCAACCGTTAGAGTCAACAGTAAAAATAATGCGGTGATAAGGGATGCTATGCGACCCAGGTAATCACCATATTTTACATAAAAGGTCAACTCTTTGTTTAAATAGAGAGTACTTCGAATAGCGCCTGAGGTCCAGTAGGGTAGCGGTTGAAGAATATCCCCTCTTTGATTTACAAAGCAGGAGATTCCTGTATTTGCCGAGCGGGCAACACAGCGACGGGTTTCAATTGCCCTCAGCGATGAAAAACTCATATGCTGCCTGTGTCCTGCAGTATGGCCCCACCAACCGTCATTGGTTATCACACAGATTAACTGAGAGCCATTGCGTATAAAACCATTCATAAATTCCCCATAAACCGACTCATAGCAGATGGCAGCATTAAACTTGGCTCCTGTTCCCGCATGCCGGAAAACTGTCCGCTCAGGTGATATTCCCAAAGTACCAACGGTTCCTCCCAGGTTAAAAGCTATTTCCTGAAAAGGACGAGTGAGGGCCGGTAATGGAAGCTTTTCGGGCCCAGGCACCAGCTTCGATTTGTGATAATAACCCAAATTGGGGCTAGTGTCAACAATAAAAGCTGTATTATAGGCGTCGTAATAACCACTGCCATCGGCAAATTTACGTACCGATGAAGGCAGTTTTTCCCCAGGGTTGTAATATCTGAATGTGGAAGCCCCCATTACCAGGGTTAGGTGAGGATGCCGGCTGACATAATCTTTGAGTAACTGAATACTAATGGAATTGTATGGATTGTTGAGCCAGATAGACTCTTGCAATGCCGACTCAGGACATACCAATAAATCAACCTTTTCGTCGATCAAATTTTCTGCCTGGGTGATGTTTCGTCTGAAAACTTCATTCACGGGAAGGGTATATTGTTCGGTCCAAGGGTCAATATTGGGTTGTACTACTACTACCTCCATATTTTTTCCTTGTTCAGAATAATGGTTGTAACGGTAGAACGACCATCCCAGAGGTGCTCCTATGCAAATGGCGATAATGCATCCGATAATTAGGAGGCCAGTAACTGTGGCAGATTTTTCTTTAATGTGTTTTATAAATCGGATAATCATCAAATTGGCAGCAAGCACCCAAAGCGTGCCACCCAAGGTCCCTGTATATTCATACCATTGAATCCATTTGACATAAGAAGCAAAACCATTTCCGAGATTTAGCCAGGGCCACGAAAGATCCCAGTTTAAATGAAGGTATTCCCAGGCCAACCAGTAGGGGATGATGAGCCAGGCAAAGTTTTTTCCTTTACGAATGGTGCGTCGGCTCATATGAAAGAGCGAGAACACCACACTCATAAAGAGAGTATTGAAAAAAACAGCCATCACTCCTCCCCAAGGTGTTGAGTTCCATATCCACCAGGTAGTAAGGATGTTCCATACGCCGAAGGCAATAAACGCGGGCCTGAATGCTGCCCATCGACGATAAGAGTCTTTGTTTTCAAGCAAATAAGATTCCACCCAGAGCAGGGGAACCCATCCAATAAAAAGCAAGCCGGGAAATCCCCTCACCGGCCAGGCTAAGGATAATAGCAGGCCACTTAAGGCCGAAAGGGCATATTGCTGCTTTCTGCTTAGTATCATATCTATACTGATTTGCCCGCAAAGGTAAAAATCCAATATTTATGGTTGATAAAAAGGGCTTTATTCAAACGTTGAGTTTTGGTTCATAATGGCTGCAATGTGTAATTTTGCAGCGAAAAAATTCCTGATAAAATGAATGCACTCGAACAGCTCCGGCAGTTTACTACTGTAGTGGCCGATACTGGTGATTTTGAATCTATAATTTCTTATCGTCCTCAAGACGCCACCACCAATCCTTCCTTGATTTATGCTGCAGCAAGCCAGGAAAAATACAGGCATTTGGCTCAAAAAGCGGTGGATGATGCCCGTAAGGTTTGCCGACCTGGCGAAGACCTTTTGCAGCTCACCCTCGATCGAATTGCAGTGAATTTTGGTATTGAGATTCTAAAGATAATACCAGGCAGGGTAAGCACCGAGGTGGATGCCCGACTTTCTTTTGACACCGAGGGTACTATTGCCAAAGCACGCGAATTGATTCGTTTGTATGAAGAAGCGGGTTATTCCCGGGAACGAATTTTAATTAAGGTCGCTGCAACATGGGAAGGTATACGGGCAGCAGAAGTCCTTGAAAAAGAAGGAATTCATTGTAACCTCACACTTCTATTTTCTCTTATTCAAGCCATTGCCTGTGCCGAAGCCGGAGTTACCCTTATCTCACCTTTTGTGGGTCGTATTCTTGATTGGTATCGTAAAGAGAAAAACCTCGGAGATATAAGCCCGGAAGATGATCCCGGCGTGAAAAGTGTTACCGAAATCTTCAATTATTACAAGAAGTTTGGATACAAGACAGAGGTCATGGGGGCCAG
>DDBO01000085.1 GCA_002332755.1 Bacteroidales bacterium UBA2030
CAAAATGTAGCACCCGAATCTACTGTCGCCCGGCGTGGAAGCGTCAGCTCACCTCCTTTATAGCGAAACACGGGATTAAGATACAGTATAGCCTTATTATCAAATTCAGCCTCAACCCTGATGTAGGTAACCTCCGGGGCCACGGGCATTGCCGCAAATGCAACCTTTCGTTCAATACATAAAATATGCCCATGTTGACCAATAAAACGAATTTCATGTGCTGTATCACTAAAACTTACCCATAGTGTATCCTTTTTCAATAAGCATGAAACCAATCGGGGAAGTCTCCTGATAAAGCCATTGCTTTGGTCATGCGTTAGTACCCTCACCCCATAGGCACTACCCGTCTTTAAACTGTGTATTATTTCACCGGGGGCTAAAGAATGAGCAGCAATCATTGTAGCATAGTTGCCTATCTCTCCGGGTTTAAAAATATCGTGGGCGTCGTCATTGGCCAAAATGAAAGCGGGGTATCCTGCACTTAAGGCCGTATCCCAATGGGCGAGGCTCAACCGGGCGCCATTGAGCACTTCCATCAAATGATAACCTGATAAATATTTTAACTCATGCACCCTGTAGCCATCGCGCAGGTCGGGATGGGCCAGAGTAACCAATTCATTTTCTTTCTGCAACAAATCGATGATGTGCTGTTTGTTTGACAGTCCTGCCCCCAAAGGATAATCTCTCCACAATACCTTACGGCTGCCAATGCACACCTGATGTGTCTTATGAATTCCATACCCATGCTCATACACCGGAATGTATCCGGCCGAATCCTCCAAAGCACGATTTATACTCTGATAATCGGAGATAGCAATAACGTCGTAACCCAATTTCCTGTACGCATTCCATATAGCCTCAGGGCTATTTTTCCGACCATTGGTAATGCCCATCCATACACGCGACTGAACCTGGAAATTTCCGGCCAGCCACTGGCTTCTACCCGTATTTTTATAGGGATTATACAGGCTGTCACCCGAAAAGGGCTGGGGTTCATCGAAACGATAAACGGGACAAGAAAGATAAAAACCTGTGATTATCGCACCAATGGCCGTCAGAAATAGAAGAAGGGTATATTTTATTATTTTCAACATGAACTTTAAAAGCTTTTGAAATGCGCCCAAAATTAAGCATAAGCCCTTTGACCCTTACCAAGCCATTTGTAAATAAAGAACGGCAAATGAAATTAGCAAGGTAATCAGTGTAACTACAAGCCCGGGTTTCAAAAATTCCATGAAACCAATCTTGATGCCATCTGCTTCAGCCGATTCAATCACAATAAGATTTGCCATTGCTCCCAATATTGTTGCGTTTCCGGCCAGGGTTGATGCAGAAGCAAGTGCCAGCCAAAGAATATCACTGTTGGCAACCTTCATTAAGGGAAGCATAATTATAGTAAAAGGCACGTTGCTCACTATTTGCGACATTACTGCACTCGTTAGGTGAACAAACCATAAACCAGCGGAAGTCTCTTTTAAAACATTGTTTTCCAGAAAAGGATTCAAAATGCCCACCTTTTCTACAGCATGCACAACGATGAAAAGACTGGCAAAAAAAAGCAAAAGTACCCAATCGACCTGCCGTATTACCTTGGAAGGTTTAATTTTACCGAATACGAGAATAAGTGCAGCTCCTGCAAGTGCAATAAGAGGTATGGACAGGTTAAGTCGATGATGTAAGAAAAACCCTGCAACTACTCCCAGAAAAACGGTAACGGACCACCGCATGGAACTATAATTATACTCAAACCCGTTGGATTGAAAATGCAACCTGCCCCGGTCGGCAAATTCACGGGCATATAACCCGCGAATGACTACCACAATCACCATCATACTTAACAATGAAACAGGAAGCAGGCGAATCAGAAACTCACTGTATCCTATTCCTGAATTAATACCTATGAGCATATTTTGAGGGTTTCCGGTAATTGTCATGGCACTACCGGCATTGGAAGCTAAAATCTCGGCGATGAGGTAAGGCACCGGGTTCAAATCAGCACTTTTGCAAAGGATAATGATAACCGGGGTAAATAGCAGAACTACTGCATCGTTTACAAGAAAAGCACTTGCTAAACCTGTAATCAAAGTAATAATTACCAATAATCGAAACCGTGTCCCGGCGTAAGAAATTGTCTTGCTTGCAATTAAGGAAAAGAAACCATCCAACTGCAATGTGGCTATTACTATCATCATTCCCAACAGCAATACAATGGTATTAAAATCTACTGCATGAATGGCCTCCTGGAAGTCGACTACTCCGGTAAGAATCATTGCCACCGCGCCAAAAAAGGCCGCTGAAGGCCGGTCTATATTCATTTTGGGAAGGCGCGTGAAAATGATGCCAATGTAGGTGACGATAAAAATAATCAGGGCTGTATAATAAGTGTTCATTGCGAATCTGTAATTCTCAGGCTAAAGTATAAAAATCTGCAGCAGCCGGAATTCATGGCGGAGTAAATCAATAACCTGCAGCAAATTAAATATCCTCTCCACTTTCACATAAAAATTTCTAAATTTTTAATGGTTTGTGTATTTTTGAAATACCAAAAATCCAACATCATGGCCAATATAGTAGTATTGGGGGCCGGTGTTGCCGGACATACGGCAGCCCTTATTCTTAAACGAAAGCTGGGTAACAGTCACAGAGTCACAGTCGTAGCACCAAACAGCCGATACCAATGGATTCCTTCCAATATATGGGTGGGAATAGGTAAAATGACACCCGAGCAGGTATCTTTCGAACTGGCACCGGTTTATCGCAAGCAGGGGATAGAATTCATTCAGGCCAGAGCTACCCGGATTTTTCCTGAAGGAAAAAGCGGCTCAGGACCTTGCGTCGAAGCCGAAGGCACCTCGCCCGAAAACAAGGGACAAATTCTCACTGTTCCCTATGACTTCCTTGTGAATGCTACGGGGCCCAAGCTCAATTTTGATGCAACCCCGGGACTGGGACCTGAAAAGGGAAACACGGTTTCGGTATGCACGTATGGACATGCAGTGGAAGCAAACAAAGCTTTACGCGAGGCATTGGAACGCATGAAAAAAGGCGAAAACCTTCGTTTCCTCATAGGCACAGGACATCCTACCGCTACTTGTCAGGGAGCTGCCTTCGAATATGCCCTTAATGTGGCTTTTGAAATTAACAAACACGGCTTGCGCAATAAAGCCGAAATCATTTGGATTACCAATGAATATGAACTGGGGGATTTCGGTATGGGCGGGGCTTTTATCAAAAAAGGGGGATATTATACCTCCACCAAAATATTTACTGAATCCATCCTTGCCGAGTATGGAATTCGCTGGATAAAACGGGCGGGTATTACCAAGGTGGAAAAAGGGCTTGCCTATTACGAAACACTTGATGGCGAACAACTTACACAGCCTTTCGATTTTGCAATGCTTATCCCTGCTTTTGCCGGGGTGGGTCTGCAAGCCTTCGATAAAGAGGGCTCCGACATTACCGCCCGGCTTTTCGCCCCCAACGGTTTAATGAAGGTTGATGCCGATTATACCCCTAAACCCTTCGAAGACTGGTCGGTGCGAGATTGGCCTTCCATTTATCAAAACCCCGATTACGACAATATCTACGCTGCCGGCATTGCCTTTGCACCTCCTCACAGCATTAGCAAACCCATGACCAATAAAAACGGGCTGGCCATCTACCCCACACCGCCGCGTACCGGTATGCCTTCAGGCGTAATGGGTAAAGTAGTTGCGCTAAATATCGCCGACCGTATCCTTCGCAACCGCCATGACCATAGGCATAAAGCCTCAATGGGCAGAATGGGGGCTGCTTGCATTATTTCATCGGGTTACGGCATCTGGAATGGCATGGCCGCTACCATGACCGTATTTCCCATTGTACCCGACTATGAAAAATACCCCATCTGGGGTCGTGATATCTCTTATACCGTGGGTGAACCCGGATTGGCAGGCCATTGGATAAAACTCTTCCTGCACTACATGTTCCTCTATAAGGCCAAAGCTCATCCCTTCTGGTTCCTTATTCCTGAATAGAATTCAAAAACAATAAAACCTCTCAACTATGCTCAGAAAACCAAATATCGTAAGGGGCTACAAAGACGAAGCTTACCCTCCCATCCCTACTCCGGCCACCCGTTTCTGGAGAGGTTGCATTTTGTGGCAACTGGTCCGATTCTTTGTGCTTAACCTCAAAATCATGCGTATTGTGGTAGGTGGTCACTCTTAAAACCCTTTTCACCAAACCATTTCCAAGCCGGACACCTGCGCCAACGTCCGGCTTTTGTTTTTACCCTAATTTTGACAAATCTTTCAAAATCCCGTCATGCACCCCTTTAATCGGTTACAGATTACACCTAACGACAAGCTGATAAGCCTGATTGAAGCCAACCCTTACATCCTGCTGCTCATCGAATATTTCAGGCTGCCTTTACTTGTAGGAAATCATACGGTGAATTCCTTTTGCAAAGAAAACGGAATAAATCCGACCCTTTTTATTTCAATAGGTTCTCTCTACTTTAGATTGCCTGTCCCGGCCGGTGTTACTTTTTCCTCATCCGACCTTCCCTGGATAGTCAAATTTCTAAAAAACAGCCATCAATACTATTTAAACGAAAAATACCTTGAGGTATTAAGAAACATACATGAAATGTATGAAGCCAACCCGGCTCCCGAAATGGCAATGGTAGAGAAATTTTTTGAAGATTATATGTCGGAGGTTCGCGAACATCTGGAATATGAGGAAAAAGCAGCCTTCCCTTACTTTCTCTCCCTCGTCGAAAAATCCTCTGGCATCCGGCCTTCTTTTTCTGCCAAGGTTTACCTTGATCACCACAGCGATATCGAAACCAAGCTTTCCGATCTCAAACAACTGTTGCTCGTACATCTTCCGGTTTCCGACGACTACAAAGCCCGCCGCCGAACCATTCAAAGCCTGATGGAATTAGAATTCGACATCAACGTTCATACCAGTGTCGAAGAACAAATCCTTGTTCCTTTGGTCATTGCTATCGAAAAACAATGAGAATGAAGTCTTCCAAACCCCGCACCATACTTATAGCAGATCCATCGGAAGTTATTTTGCAGGGACTCGCAGCTTTGGTTGAAAAGGCGGGAGGGGGCGAACCTTATCTCTGCAATACATGGAATGATGCCTTACGTATTGCCGAGCCAGGACAGGTCAGATGCATTATTTTTGGAAGCGGATTGGCCGCCGAATGGTTTTTCCTCAAAAGCCAGCTGCTCAAAAACTTTGAAAATGCATTGTGGGCCGCCTTTGTTTATGCTCCTTTTTTTTACGAAAAAGAACCCTCCTTAAAAAAAATCTTTCGCATTACTGATAACTACGAAGAAATAATATCCGGTATCAAAAAACTACTTATTCAGGAAAACCCTGATGAACTGGCCGTACAACAACTCACCGACAGGGAAATAGAAGTATTGCGCTTGCTGGTTAAAGGCTTGTCACAAAAAGAAATTGCCGACATCCTCAAGGTAAGCATACATACAGTAATCAGCCATCGTAAAAACATTTCTGAAAAAACTGGAATAAAGAGCATAGCAGGTCTTACCATTTTCGCCATAACCCAGAAATACATTACACCCTGAGACATTAAATAAGGGGAACTATCGGAAAAAATTCCCCAAAAATGGGGATGGTACAGCTTTTTAAAAAACGGGTGTTTTGCACTCGAAACATTATTCTTTTGTTATGAAGTGTAAAACATTTATTTTCATTGTCTTAATTCAAGTATTAGCCATTCAATTGCTCGCACAGCATAAAACCGATGTGATGGTATTTGGGGATGTAAGAGAGAAGTCGACAGGAAAGCACATCCCTTTTGCCCAGATTGTGCTTAAAGGAACACGTTATGGCACCATGGCCGATGGTAGCGGACATTTTAAAATGGCCAATCTACCCGAAGGCGAATTCACACTTTTGGCCTCCTCCATGGGATACAAAAGCCAGGAAAAGACCATGACTCTTAAGGCGAATACCAGCTACACTGTTGTTTTTGAGTTGGAGGAAGATGTCTTTAACCTCGAGCAGGTAGTAATTTCGGGAACGCGAACCCCTCATTTCGTGAAAGATGCACCGGTACGCACCGAGGTGATAACTGCAAAAGCCATTGAACAAAAAAAAGCAAACAATCTTTATGAAGTATTGGAAGGCTTACCCGGAGTAAGGGTAGAAAATCAATGCCAGGCATGTGGTTTTTCTATGGTACGGATGCAGGGGCTTGGGCCTGAGCACACGCAGATGCTTATCAACGGACAGGCTGTTTATTCGGGTTTGGCAGCTGTTTACGGCCTTAATCAGATGACATCTGAAGACATCGAAAGAGTCGAAGTAGTCAAAGGGTCCGGATCGGCACTTTATGGTAGTCATGCTATTGGTGGGGCTATTAACATCATCAGCCAGGAACCCTCCCCTGTTCCCCGTACCTATATCGACCTTCGCCTCGGAACGGACATGAGCCGTTCAATGGGTTTTCAATCTTCCTTGCGCAACGACGAGGGAAACCTGGGTTTACTTGTTTATGCCAGAAAAATCGATGAAGATGCTCTTGATCAGACTGGCCCGGGCTTAAACCGCCAGGAGGTTAATCAACCTGACGGTTATTCTGATCGGGTGGAAAGCAAGGTAATTAATGCCGGTTTTAGCTTCCTGGGACAGGACATGAAAAACGGACACGGAAAAATTCTTCTCAGGGGTAAGTACATCGGTGAGCACCGTCGCGGAGGACTGATTACAGATGATGTCTTCAAAAACCCCTATACTTTGGGCACTGAAGACATTCAAACCCAGCGTTACGAAAGTGAACTTCAATACACCCGGGTTCTTTTCCACAATATCAACCTGAATTTTGCCACTACATGGGTTAATCATCAACGCGAAGCCACCAATGATACCTTCCTAAACGATTATATCAGCGTTCATGGCCAGTCGCCCGAAGTCACTTCTTTTCGGCCCTACCTGGCTAATGAAAATCTTTTGACTTTCACCCTCACCCTCGATCGCTCTTTTGGGAAACATCACCTGATGCTGGGTGTGCAAGGCATGAACGACAAAATACAAGAATCCGGTATGTATGTTAATCTTGGTACTACGCAGGGAAACTACGGAGAACCTTACCGTTCAGAAGCCGATAAAAAAGGGAACGAGTGGGGCCTCTTTCTTCAAAACGAATGGTCGCCTGTCGAACGACTTACGGTAGTACCCGGCTTAAGGCTCGATTTTCATCATTCTAAAGAAACTTATTCAGCTCAGGGCCAATTCCATTTTCCGGAAGCCTCTTTTCATCAGCAAAGCGTCAACCCTCGTCTTGCTATCAAATACAAAATCACTGAAGATTTCATCCTTCGGGCTAACGTGGGCACAGGCTATAGGGCTCCCTTTGGTTTCTCCGAAGACCTGCATTTGTGCAGTGGTTCTCCAAGGGTTTGGAAATCGTCGGACCTGCTCCCCGAAAAATCGTTTAGCTACAACCTTTCGGCCGACTACTCAGCCCATTCCTGGGCTCTGTCGTTCAATGCTTTCCATACCCGCCTGCTCAACAAAATTGGTTTTGTAATAGCGCAGGATGAAATCCGGGCACTGGGCTACGACTATCAATGGAAAAACATAGATCACGCAACCGTACAGGGCATTGAACTTGCCATTAAATTTCTACCTCTCAAAAACCTTGAATTATACGCCGACATGGGACTAAACCACGGACGTTTCGACCAACCCAGAGCAGAATGGGTAGGTACGCCCTGGGAATCTGTCAGCCATTATATTCCCCGATTTCCTTTTGCAAGCGCCTTTTTCAAAGTCAACTACGAAAGGGGGCCTTGGTCATTCAATACTTCCCTAAACTACCAGGGCACTATGTACATCGACTATTACAATGTTGAGCCCGATCCTATCGCGGGCGATCAATCAAAGATTAAAAAAACCCCATCTTTTGCCCTGCTGAATGCCAGGCTTCAGTACCAATATGAAGGCCTGAAGCTGTACGCCGGTGTAAACAATACCACCAACTATATTCAGGATGAGCGTCACCTCGATGATGCAGCTTTCATTTATGCTCCACTCTATGGGCGCATGTTCTTCGCCGGCCTGTCTCTTTCGTTAACCCACTAAGCATGCCCTGAACAATCGCTCAGGGATGGTTGTTGGATAATAAAAACTTATATCATGAAAAAATACCTCATTTTAGCGATAGCCGCAATTCTTTCGTTGGGTATGAATGCGCAGAAAAATTTCTACGACTTCAAGGCACCTGATATTGATGGCAAGATGGTAGATTTTTCCCGATTTAAAGGGAAAAAAGTAATGGTGGTAAATGTAGCCAGCAAATGCGGCCTTACGCCTCAATACGAAAAGCTTCAAACGCTATACGAAAAATATAAGGATCGCGGATTTGAAATAGTAGCATTTCCGGCCAACAACTTCATGGGACAGGAACCCGGCAGTGAAAGCGAAATCAAACAGTTTTGCACTACCAATTACGGGGTTACCTTCACGATGATGTCGAAGATTTCCGTGAAAGGAAAGGATATTCACCCTATTTACCAATGGCTTACCTCTAAAGAAAAAAACGGAAAAATGGATTCGTCGGTCTCCTGGAATTTCCAGAAATATCTCATCGACGAACAAGGCCGGCTGGTTGATATGCTACCTCCCCGTACTTCGCCTTTGGATGACAGAATAATCCAATGGATTGAAGGTCGTTAAAAATTACCTTAGCAACGGAGGTGTGATGTGGTGTTTTCGCCTCCTGCAGCTATAGGTGTAAGCCCGCCCTGTTATTCAAGGTGCGGGTTTTTTTATTTCGTTGTACAATACTCCCTTCATCCGATATCCGAAAAATACCTTACCTTAGCCCCCGGCAAGGCATTCTTTAACGCCCTGTATTTAACGTTTAAATTTTACAATTATGTTTGACGCCAGTGTTTACACCCAACGCCGCAATGCCCTGCGCAGTCGCATGAACAAAGGAATTGTGTTGCTGCCCGGCAACACCGAAGCCCCCATGAATTATCCTGCCAACACCTATCATTTCCGCCAGGATAGTAACTTTTTGTATTTCTTTGGCCTCAGTCAACCCGACCTGGCAGGCCTCATCGATCTGGATAGTGGAACCGATATTTTATTTGGCGACGATTTTGGCATCGAAGATATCATCTGGATGGGCCCCCAGCCTTCCATGGCTGAAAGGGCTGCCCTTGTAGGCATTACAAATACCCAACCCCTTGGCGAACTCGCCAATTATTTATCGGCTGCACTGGCTGCAGGCAGGCAGGTACACTTTGTGCCCCCCTATCGGGCCGAAACCCAGCTGTGGCTTTCTTCTTTGTTAGGCATTCGGCCTTACTTCCTCAAAAAATATGCTTCCCGCGAACTCATCCAGGCCATTGTCAGCCTGAGAGAAATCAAAGAAGAGGATGAAATTGCCGAAATAGAAAAGATGATAGATGTGGCCCGGTTGATGCACACTACTGCCATGCAGATGGCCCACCCGGGAACCTCAGAACAGGAGATTTTCGGCCGCATGGAAGGTATAGCCCTGAGCAAGGCTAATGGTACCAGTTTCCCCATCATCCTCTCCATCAACGGACAAACCCTTCACAATCATTATCATGGAAATATGCTAAGTGAGGGTCGCCTTTTGGTAAGCGATGCCGGCTGCGAATCGGCCGATGGTTATTGCAGCGACATTACCCGCACCATACCCGTTGGAGGAAAATTCAGTAAAAAACAAAAAGACATATACCAGATAGTGTTGGCTGCCAATGAGACGGCCATTGAAGAAAGCAAGCCCGGCGTATTTTACCGCGATATACACCTGATGGCAGCCCGTATGATTGCAGCCGGCCTCCGCGACCTGGGATTAATGAAAGGAAATATCGACGATGCCGTGACAGCCGGAGCCCATGCCCTGTTCTTCCCCCACGGTCTGGGCCACCAGATGGGACTCGACGTACACGACATGGAAGGCTTGGGCGAAAACTTTGTGGGCTACAACGATGAAATAAGCCGCAGCACCCAGTTCGGACTGGCATACCTGCGCATGGCCAAACGACTTCAACCCGGCCATGTTATAACAGTGGAGCCCGGTATTTACTTCATCCCGGCCCTTATCCGGCAGTGGAAAGAGCAAAACCTTCACACCGATTTTATTAATTACAGCGAGGTAGAAAAATACGTAGATTTTGGCGGTATACGCATCGAAGACGATATCCTCATCACCCCCGACGGTTGCCGTGTGCTGGGAACCCCCATTCCCAAATCGGTGGCCGATGTAGAAGCTGAAATAGCCAAAGGATTATAAAAAATTACACAGCCTTTCAACACCGACGCCGGGCCATGAGGTTCGGCGTTGGGTTTTATGAAAGGGATATTTTGGGAAAGCAATAGGGGCATTATACATGCAAGTTTACTAACAATGCCTAAATTTCACTGTCTGCAAAAAATTTCGTATTTAGCGGCCCTGTAAAATGGGTATAAAAACTCTTAAAAATCTTGTAGGTTCTCCACCGGTGGATGTATGATTTGCCCGACATGGACCTACCCAGCGTTTGGCCATGGTGAACGATGTTACCGATTAAAACATGTAAAACGTTTTATATATCCATAACACAACCTATCGGCCACCCTGAAGAATATCAGGTTTATAAGGCACAAGGCATCATCAAACCCTGTACTGTTCTTGTAAGCGATGAACGGATTCCTTAGATCGCAAGACAGGTGGCGAGGGAAAAGGGTTTGAAATTTGCGTGAAAAGTGTTAATTTTACCGTGGGAGTTGTTGTTGTGTATAATAAAAATTACACCCTCTTATATTTCACTCCATTCGTAAAACTATTTTGGACGTATGTGAATCTCTTTTTAAAATTATGTCCCAAAAACAGGTGGAGAGGACGATTACCTACATATAAAATAAAAAGGAAAAAACTGAGCCTGAGAGTATGGTTGCAGATAGCACAAAGGTTATGCACCAAAAGGCCATACTTTAACTTTGCGATGCGCTAACACGCAAAACGTATGGACAAGCAAAAAACAGCAATAACAAATAATTTTGCTGCAATAAGTTTATAAAAGGATATCCATGTGAACTGTTGATGCTCAACACAATACATTCGCATACAACACAAGTCCGGTCACTATCTCAACCTGCATAAGTAACAATTTTGCCACGCCTCTAAGCAAACAAACCGTCTTAATAACTTATTTTAGTAACACTAAAAATTACCCCTGAAATTCATGAAACAAACAAAAATCACTCTCGGACAATTAGAAAGTTTTCTACTAAGAGCTTGCGACATCCTGAGAGGAAAAATGGATGCCTCAGAGTACAAGGAATATATTTTCGGGATTCTTTTTTTAAAGCGCCTCTCCGATGAGTTTGAACAGAAAAGAAAGGAAATCAAATCAAGATATGCTCACCTCTCACCTGAGGAAATAAATGAACTGTTGGAAGATAAAACCACTTACAAGGACACTTTCTTTGTTCCTGCCCGTGCAAGGTGGAACGATAGCTGGACAGAAACCATTACCAACGAAAATGGCAAAACCAAAGAAGTGTTTCATCCGGCCTTGAAAGATCTAAAAACCAATGTTGGTACAGCATTAAATAAAGCTTTAGCCGAAGTGGAAGAAGCCAATGAACCCAT
>DDBO01000116.1 GCA_002332755.1 Bacteroidales bacterium UBA2030
GAGGTATTGGGCTTAATGGTTACCGTTTGATTGGCAGCAGGTTTGTTAATATTGTTAACGTATATTACAATCGGAAGCGTTTCCCCATTATAGGTTGCGTCCGTCAGCAAAAACCTGACATGGCCTCCAACACCTCTTAAATTTAAGTCATTTACTGCAGCAGTTAATGTAGGATAAGCTCCTCCTGTACCCACAAGGTAATCTCCAACTAAGGGTGTACTTGTAATGCTGTAGCTATAGGGTGTGGTTGGAGGAGTACTTACAGCCGGTGGATTTGCAGTAAATCCTGATGCTCCGGCAGATGGGCTACATGCTAAATTCGGTGTTGGCGTAACTATGTCTTGCGCCACAATGTAATATTGCACTACATCATTTAATACAACTCCAGCTCCAAATGTAAAACTGTATTGTCCTCCTCCAAGACTTGTTGCTGTGGCAGCATTCCACGGCCCGGTATTAATACGCCAGTAAAGCACAGGTAATCCGATACCGGAAGTAGGAACTCCGGAAGCATCAGTAATTGTGGCAATTAGGGTGCGGGCAGTAGTTTGGGGGGTATTCGGGAGTGGAGTTACAGAAATCGTGGGTGGATTAAGGTCAAGCAACAATCCTCCAAACTCATCTGCTCCAATGTCGGGGGCAGAGGCTGGTGATAAGGGATTATTCGGATATCCAGGATTGGGGTACCTGGGATTTCCATCAAAGTCGGTGGTTATATTAACAGGAGTGGAAACAGTAAGGCCTCCACTTTCAATTTGTGTTGCAACATTGGTTTGTAGATGGAGATCATAAGGAGAGGTGGCAACATTAACAAAGGGCGGATTTTCACTTACCGCATTGGTTTCTCTGGGGGCAAATCGAGCCTTGTATGCAGCCAAATTTTGATCCGAGTTTGTGCCGTCGTAGAAAATTAAACGATTAGTAGATGGAGTGCCTGCATACCATGAGTTGTTGTTAGAGGTATTGGCAAAAGTTGTAGTCGTTGTGCTGCTACGCTGATGTGCTACCACCCTTCCAGTAGATCCTGGTGTAGAGTTGTTAACTACCAGATTGTTAATTAGTTCTACGGTGGGTGTAGTACTGGCATAAATACCTACAGTTCCAAATGAAGCACCGGTGGATGAAGCGTCGAGATAGATAGTATTGTTGTAGAAACCAACTGTTGTGCCACTTATGTACGCACCATAAATTGCAGGATTCCCCGTTGCATCAGGGGCATAGAGTTCTGAAATAAAGTTATTGTAATAATAATTCGTTGTACCTGAACTTTGGTAAATCCCATAAATAATTGCGGATGTCGTGTTTCCAGTAATCTTTGAAATTTGATTACGATAAAAATAGCCAGTAACCCCATTCCCATTGTACAAGGCATATACAGTACTTCTGGGACCATTAATGTTGGATATAATGTTGTCGTAGGTATATTTTGTACCGGAATACAGGTTGTAAAAAATGTACTGGGTTGAAGTAGTTGAAGTAGTGATATTGGTAACGGAATTATTGTAAATGTAGGCAGTTCCGTTGCCTCCACTAATGTAAAAATAGTAGCCACTTCCAGAACCCGCTGTACTTTGAATTCTGTTCAGGTTGTTTACAGAATTATTGTAAATATTCATTGTCCCTACTGATGTAGGGCTGGAATAATGATAAATTCCATAAATACTTCCTGTTGCGGTGGCCGTGCCGCTGCCTATGGTGCAGTTAGATACAGTGTTATTGTAGAAATTACTTGTTAATCCTCCATACATGTATAATCCATACCAGGTGCCGGAGGTTAGGTTGGGTGCATTGCAATTTAAAATGCTGTTGTTGTAAATATTGGTTGTATTGGATGTACCCGATGCGGCCCCCAGGGAATAAATTCCATAGAACGACCCTGTACCGTTGTGGGTTAAGCTGATGGTATTGTTAAATACATCAATGTTTGAGTTTACGGACGTCCCAATGTAAATACCATATTGTGCTCCGGAGGTATTAAGGGACGTCCCCGTAATGTTATTGTTGGCAATTTTTAAGTTGTTTTGATAGATGCAATATATTCCGTACGAGGCAGTGGTTCCTCCTCCGAGACTGCTAATTGAGTTTGTACCTCCCACACCAATCTCGTTGTTTTGGTCATAGTACTGGTAAGGAGAAGATGCATTGTATCCATACAGATAAATCCCGTTATAACTGTTACTGATATTTACATTAAAGAACTTATTATTCGAGTTGGTTCCCTCCGGTGCAGTAACAGTAAGCTGGGTGGAGCTTGCCGGAGTATGGTTATTTGAGTAAATGGCATAAGCAGCAGTGTTGGTCGACATTGTAATAGCGCAATTTTTGATAGTGATGTTTTGCGAACCATCTGTTGCTGATGCTTTCAAAATTGCATAGCCCCATTCCATCTGGGTAGTAGCAGTAGTATTAGCAGGGTTCTCCTGCAAGTCGATCCCGTCAAATGTGACGTAATCGCATCCTGCGAATTTGATAATGCCATCCAAGGTCCCTGTACCTGTACCGGCTGTAATTTTAGGATTATTTCCTGTGCCAGACTTCTGAAAAGTGATAGGGTTGGAGGCTGAAGATGTTAATGTAGTAATAGTGCCACCCGTTGGTGTACTTAAGGTCTCAGTGTGTCCTGCGGCCACATTGAATATTACACCACCTGTGCCCACTCCTTGAGTATTTAAAGCCGATATGGCGGCTTCAATGGTTGGATAGTCTCCAGGAATACTTTTGATTCCTGTTAATTGTGCTTGCATGGCAAACGCCATTAGCAACAAGACCAGTGATAGTAAGAACTTTTTCATTTGGGTTAGTTTTGGTTAACAATTTCAAAACATGATTAAATCAGAGGATAATAATGTTTTGTTTTATGTAAAATTATAAAAAAAAAGTTATGAATGATACGTGTTTTTTTAAGAAAAAATATTCCTTTTCGATTACTTGTCTGATCCCCCTAAAAGAAAATTCTGCCTGATAAAGATTGCTCAAAGGATGTTAAATATTTTTGAGCGTTAGATTCCATTTTTCCTTGCTTTCAATTTTAGTCTATGTTTAGCCGGCTGCACAAATCAAACAGGCCCGATCCATTTCTGATTGAGTATTTAAAAGCTGAGATTGAGCTCGATAAGCTTCATTCATTCTTTGCCTTGGTGTAAATATTCCACTAAATGTAAAAAATCACTAACTTTGCCCGTTTGTTTTCATAAATGCCTATAATATTGAAATTCAATACAAGAAACGTCTAACCCTTATTAATTCAATCAAAATGTCGAAAAAAAGCGAGAAACATGTTTACCTCTTTGGCAATCGCAAGGCCGAAGGTAATGGCAGCATGAAGAACCTGCTGGGTGGCAAAGGAGCTAACCTGGCCGAAATGAACCTAATTGGTATGCCGGTTCCCCCGGGATTTACGATTACAACCGAGGTTTGCGACCTTTACTACAAGCTTGGTCACCAGGCTGTGGTTGACCTTATCAAGGATGAAGTGGAAGCTGGTGTACGCTTCATCGAAAACGTTATGGGTACTAGTTTCGGTGATTCAGAAAATCCCTGTCTGGTTTCTGTACGTTCAGGTGCCCGTGCCTCTATGCCTGGAATGATGGATACTATTCTCAATCTTGGTCTGAATGACGTGGCTGTTGAAGGACTGGCCCGCAAAACCGGAAACCCTCGTTTCGCATGGGATAGCTACCGTCGTTTTGTTCAAATGTACGGCGATGTAGTACTCGGTCTCAAACCCGTTTCCAAAGACGACATCGACCCCTTTGAAGAAATTATTGAACATTTGAAAGAAGAGAAAGGGGTTCATCTCGATACCGACCTCACAGCTGATGATCTCAAAGAATTGGTGGTAAGGTTTAAAAAAGCCGTAAAAGAACGCACTGGTAAAGATTTTCCACAGAATCCTTGGGAACAGCTCTGGGGAGCTATCATGGCGGTGTTCAATTCTTGGATGAACGATCGTGCGATTCTTTATCGCAAGCTTAATAATATCCCTGATGAATGGGGAACGGCAGTAAATGTTCAGGCAATGGTGTTTGGCAACATGGGCAATACATCTGCCACAGGAGTTGCCTTTACCCGCGATGCTGCCACCGGCGAAAAAATCTTTAATGGTGAATACCTGATTAATGCCCAGGGCGAAGATGTAGTAGCTGGCATTCGTACCCCTCAACAGATTACAATCGAAGGTTCGAGGCGCTGGGCTGCATTGGCTAACATCTCTGAAGAAGAACGTAAAACCAAATATCCCTCGCTTGAGGAAACCATGCCTCAGGTGTATCGCGAACTTTTTGAAATCCAGGAGAAACTTGAAAAGTACTTCCGCGATATGCAGGACATTGAGTTTACCATTCAAGACGGTCGTCTGTGGATGTTGCAGACCCGTAATGGTAAACGCACCGGTGCCGCCATGGTGAAAATAGCCATGGACATGCTTCGCGAAGGTATGATCGACGAAAAAACCGCCTTGCTTCGCGTAGAACCCAACAAACTGGATGAACTTCTGCACCCTGTATTTGAAGCCGAAGCTATGCGCAAGGCTAAAGTTATTGCCAAAGGTCTTCCTGCTTCTCCCGGTGCAGCTACTGGTCAGGTGGTTTTTAGTGCCGACGACGCAAAAGAATGGGCTAAAAAAGGAGCCAAGGTTGTTCTTGTACGTATTGAAACCTCTCCGGAAGACCTCGGCGGAATGGATGTGGCTGAAGGTATCCTCACTGCCCGTGGTGGAATGACCAGCCATGCTGCTGTTGTTGCCCGTGGTATGGGCAAATGCTGCGTTTCGGGTGCCGGCTCCATCAAAATAGATTATAAGGCAAAGACCCTCGAAGCTAACGGTAAAGTATATAAAGAGGGAGATTGGATTTCCCTTAATGGTTCCACTGGCGATGTGTATGAAGGGAAGATCGCTACAAGAGATGCTGAATTGAGTGGCGACTTTGGTGAATTGATGCGTCTGGCCGATAAGCTCAGCCGTATGTATGTTCGTACTAATGCTGATACCCCACACGATGCCCAGGTGGCTCGCAATTTTGGCGCTAAGGGTATTGGTTTGTGCCGTACCGAGCATATGTTCTTCGGTGGAGAAAAAATCAAGGCCATGCGCGAAATGATTCTGGCCAATGATGAAGCTGGCCGTCGTAAGGCTCTTGATAAACTGCTGCCTATGCAGCGTGCCGACTTCGAAGGTATTTTCGAAGCCATGCAAGGACTACCTGTAACCGTTCGTCTGCTCGACCCCCCTCTGCATGAGTTTGTACCTCATGAAGAAGCTAACCAGAAAGAAATGGCCAAGGAAATGGGCGTTAGCGTGGAAGAAATAAAACGCAAAGTTGAAGAACTCCACGAATTTAACCCCATGCTGGGACACCGTGGATGTCGTTTGGGGAATACTTATCCCGAAATTTCGGAAATGCAAACCCGTGCCATTATTGAGGCTGCCCTCAATCTCAAAAAGCGTGGTATCGAGGCCAAGCCCGAAATCATGATACCCCTTACCGGTACACTTAAAGAAATGCAGATGCAGGAAGAAATCGTCCGCAATACTGCCGAAAAGGTCTTCGCAGAATACGGCGACCGCATCGATTACCTCGTGGGTACTATGATTGAGGTTCCCCGTGCCGCTCTCGTCGCTGACCAAATTGCTCAGTCGGCCGAGTTCTTCTCGTTTGGCACCAATGACCTTACTCAGATGACTTTCGGTTACAGCCGCGACGATGCAGGTAAATTCTTGCCCGTTTACCTTGATAAAGGTATCCTCAAACACGATCCTTTCCAGGTTCTCGACCAGGAAGGTGTAGGTCAGCTCATTAAAATGGCTGTTCAGAAAGGCCGTAGCACCCGCGAAAAGCTGAAAATCGGTATCTGCGGTGAACATGGTGGAGAACCCTCAAGTGTTGAATTCTGCCACTTCACTGGATTCGATTATGTGAGTTGCTCACCTTTCCGTGTTCCTATTGCCCGCCTTGCCGCTGCTCAGGCTGCAGTGAAAGAAGCTAATGCTGAAGAAGCAGAAGGCAAGAAAGACAAAAAGGACAAGAAAGATAAAAAAGCTAAGAAAGACAAAGAATCCAAGAAAAAGGATAAAAAAGATAAGAAGGATAAGAAAGACAAGAAAGCTAAGAAAGATAAGAAAGATAAAAAGTCGAAAAAATAATCCTTCCTCTTAGCGTACGTTGCAGTGGCCGGGGAGTTCTCCGGCCACTTTTTTTTCTTTTACCCTTGGTTGCTGCATTGCCAGGTTCGAGCCAGGTTTTTTATGCTTCACAAAAATTCGGCTGAGTTACTTCATTATGGCTTAATTCATCCATTAGGTTTTTGAATAAATCATTTTCAGTGTTTTTGCCCTTTATTAGTGAACCTCATTATGAAGTGCGTGCATTAAGTTTGCGTTATTTGGAATAACCATACACCTCTTATTGCCTTAAAATAGGTAAATTTTAATATAGGATAATTTTAACAATCTTTCGATATTTGTGCCGCTAATTAAATTGCAGTGAGAAAATACAAATTTTTACTTCTTGCCGTTTTAATGATATGGTTTCAAGCCATATATGCTCAGTATGAGTCCGACGAAAGGGCCACGATTCGCTTCGAAGAAGGTTTGGGTTTCTTTGCTCCCGATACTTCCCTTGGGGTGAACCTGCGTTTCAGGATGCAAAATCTTCTGATGGTTACTTCAGAAAGTCATCAAGACCTTGACATTAGCGCTATAGATGCTCGCGTCAGGCGGCTACGCCTCCGTTTTGATGGTTTCATCGGAAAAAGCAAAAAACTGACGTATTATTTGCAACTTGCCTTCTCACGCGAAGACCAGGACTGGGATAATACACACATCCCCAACATTGTAAGGGATGCCATGGTTTATTATAATTTTAATCCTCATTTTTATATTGGCTTAGGCCAGGGGAAACTGCCAGGGAATCGTCAAAGAATTATAAGTTCAGGGCAACAACAGTTTCTCGACCGAAGTCTGGTGAATTCTATTTTCAATATCGACCGAGACTTTGGCGTATTTGCCTACTATAGTTTTGGAATAATTAAAATACCGGTTTACCTTAAAACTGCCATAACCACCGGTGAGGGGCGAGGCACTCTACGAACCGATAAGGGACTGGCCTATACAGCACGTATAGAAATCTTGCCCTTAGGCAACTTCCACAGGGGAGGAGATTTTTCTGAAGGGGATATTTACCGCGAACCTCATCCTAAACTTTCACTTGCTGCTGCATACTGCTTCAACGACAACTCCTTAAAAGCATTTGGACAAAGAGGTACTGAGCTGGCAACAGGGCAGGATCTTCAATCCCTATTTGCTGACATGATATTCAAATATAAAGGATGGGCAATTGAAACTGAATATGCGAGCCGTTTGAGTGACAATCTTTGGGTAACCTCCATCGAGGGCGACAGTGTTGCCATCTGGACGGGCGCAGGAGTAAATACTCAGATTAGCCATTATTTTAAAAATGGATATGAAATTAATGCCAGGGCCAGCATTGCCATACCTGATAAAAAATCAGGTAGCCCTAATGCCGAACAGCAAGTTTGGACGATTGGCTGCGTAAGATATTTAAATGGCCACAAAGTCAAAGTGATGGGAAATATTAACTATCGCTTAGTCAAAAGTTTAACGAATGGACCCTCGAAAGGAGACTGGCAACTCGGTTTTTTGGCTGAAATCGGTATTTAATTCCTGTCTGCGAAAAATAACTGGTTGTTGAGAAAATATAGGAAGGATAATTCTATTTTTTGAAAGAAAACTGTCGTAAATAATCATCTCATACCCGTGAGAATTTCTTCAGTACTTCATCTTTGGCCATAACTATCTTTATGGCCTTGTGTCTTATAATGCTGCAAAACTAAACAACAAAGACTTTGAGACATATCGATTTTGTCAACTTGGCAATTGGCCTGGCACTCCCTCGCCTTTCTACAATACTATAATTAAGTAAACAATTGAAATTAAATTATTTAATCCAATTAACAAACTATTTTGTTGATTGTGTATTGGATAATAAAAAGATAAAAATTATCTCCAGGTATTAATTGCAAAAAGGTTGCAATTACTGAGTATAATTTTGCGGAGTAAACAAAAAAGTATAATGTAATAGATGGAACGTTAAGATTAAACAACCAGCATAAATATCCCTGTAATAAGGATGTTTTCGCTTTTCATGTGCCGATTGGGATAAATATGAGGACTTCTTAACTGATTTTATAATAAATATTTAATTGTAAGTACCCTATCTGATGGGATTCGCTTTAATGTATAATAAGTATTAAGTTGAAATATATTAATTAAAAAAAAGAATTATGCCCGCTTTAAAAAAGGTATTATTTTTGGATTTTGTATTTACGTTCCCTTATTTTGGTTATAGCCAATCTCTGAATGGATTTTCTATGGATGAGGTAAAGAGAGAATTTTGTGATTCTAAATATTATATTGAGGAAACTAAAGATGGAAAAATTAATTCAGACAAGTATTTAATTATGGTGGATATACCTATAGCCCGTCTATATTTTACTTTTGATGATAAAAAAATCTGTGAACAAACTATAATAGCACCCTATGATGAAATGAACTTAAATTGTTATATAGTTCATAGCGATGAGAAGGTGATAGTCATCAGTATGACACAGTCGCGGGAGTGTTCTGGGGTTCTGTTCGACAACATTGAAACATTAGAGATTGATGATACTTGGGTAAAGATCTTGAGCATCGAATAAACCTATTGCCTAATTATACTTTTATTTATTTCACGGGTAATACTTGAGTGGTATTACCCCGTGTTCTATGATTCACCTTCGGTTTTTAAATAATAATTCCACATTTTTTTTATACTGTCTTTTATATGGTTTTTAAGATGTTCAGGTTGAATAACTTCCACATCCGGCCCAAAATAATGAATGGTCGAAATTAATTCTTTATTAATGATAAGTTTCAACGAGACTGTTGTAAAATTTTCATCTCTGCCAATTCTTTGTTGACTTTTATGTAGAGGTTTGGTTTCTATGTACTTATATCGTGGATTTGCAAATTTCAAGATGATTTCTTCAGGTTCTTTATTTGCAGGGAGACTCACGCCAATAATGTCTTCGAATTTTTTTAAAAGCAATGGATTTTCGCAGGCTTCAGCTGGTAAATTGCTGATTTCGACTTTTTCCATTCTATCAAGTCCCATTATTGTAACTCCTCCGGGATTGAGAATAGATTTTCCGATAAGATACCAACGACTATTAAACTCCTTGATTAGCCAGGGGTGTACAATGACAGAGGGATTAACTTGGCCGCCAAAGGGTTTATAGTCAACAAGAAGGCATTTTTTAGTTTCAAGAGCTTCCAGAATCATCAACAAGTGCTCAACTCCGTATGTATTTGAGGAAAAATCCATTTGAATATACTCCTCTTGATGATGCAAAATATGATTGATATCATATTTTTCTAATATTTGGTTAAGTAAATTTACAAAGGGTAAGCCTTTAAGACCATTTAAAAATGTGCGTGCTTTGCGTAAATTTTTAAGGTCTGTTTGGTTAAATGGCATGCGGTAGATTGAAAATTCGGGGTCAGAATAAAAATATGCGCCATCTCTGCATTCAATGGGAGCATTGTATCCCCTCGGAGGTTCCGAACGCATGATATTGATATCGCCCCTTAAGGTGCGTTCTGAAATTGGGATATCTCTGCCCAGGTCTTCAGATAGCTTTTCGCTCACCATTTCTATTAATTCCTGGAAACTAACGCCTTGCGGATGTGCTCTAAAGATTTCATCAAGCACCCTGTATCTATAACTTGCATTTTTATTAACAGGCATAGCTATAAATAAATTAACGGGCTAGGTTAAATCATATCTTCTGAATCGTACAAAACGGAATTTCGAAATTTTCGTATTTTGATTTTCAACTACACTGCGTTCTGTTGTAGAAGCAATACATGCTATATTGTTTTTCAGTAATTTGGCTGCCAATTGAAAGGCGAACGTCATTTCGCCCATAAGATGTACTGCTAAATTGGAGGAATGATTTTTTGAAATTTCCATTATTTTTTCAAAATATTCTTCAGTCAGATTACGAATATATTCCTCATCTCCATCCGGATCAATAAAAGGGAAGGACAAATCTATAACATTCCCATACAAGTTCTTAGCCTGATTTATTTGATTTTCATCCCATTGTGTTGAAGGATGATTAGACAAATTGATTAGCATTGCGATAAATATTTATGAATAAAACAATTTAATAAATATATTTTCAATATGCGTTTATTTGCAAAAATGTTTCAGCTTGTTTCTAAAAGCTTCCTCATGGATGATGTCATTTCTATCGAAAGGAATATGCGTTCCCAATAGGTCAGACCTTTTTTTCAAACTTTCTTTAAATCCCTGACCTCTTGTAGTAAAATCAGCCAGTGTCATCACAGTCGATCTTGCCCTTAGCCCAAACCTTTTATTAACTGAGGCTACTTTGTACAGGTGATTATATAAATAAGTTGAATTTATCTCTCTATTTCCCAGACTAAATTTAGCTTCAACGATGAATGGATTGTTTTTATAAATGAAAAAAATATCTATTTCATTATCATTTTGAGAGATTTGTTCCGTACGGGTTTGGTTAAATAATTTTATGCCTTTCTTTATTGCATTTTCTTCTAATTTTAGTTCTGCCTTTATCTTGTAATAAAGATACTCTTCGAACCATTTTGTAATTATTTGCTCTTTACTTTTGGGGTATGTATTTTTAAACTCTAAATCGTCTACTTCTACTTGAGGTATATTTTGTTGCATAAAATCTTTTGCTTTTACCCTTTCGTATAGTATTTGTGCTTTTTCCCTGTCAAATAAAAATTCTTCCTCTTCAAAATTAATTCCATAAATTTTTAAATACTCTTCGCATGACAAAGAATATATAAAAGGATGAATTTGTGTTGGCTTATCAATAAAGATCTCATTATACGAATTTTTACCGATAGGAACATAATAATATCTCGTATCATTAAATCTGTGGAAAAAATTCCAGACAGCAATCGACATAATTTTTGTGCCTCCGGTCAGGTTAACGTAAAAGGTGTCGTTTTTATCAAATTCCAAATCACTTATTGTTCCAATAATATCGGTAAGTGTATCTTCTTCCACAAGTAATTTAATTCTTTTATTCTTCTGGATTCCGGCAGTACTATATATTTTCTCTGAGTTTTTATTTTCCTCCATTTCCTTAGTGGTGATAAAGATGTATTTTTCTATTTCCTTCTCCAGCTCTTTTATGAGCAAATAATTGGGAAGTGTCTGCTCAGAAATGATAGAAACGAGATATTTCATGGCTTGGTTATTTATTGGTTCTTATATCCGGCATTATTTTATGTATATATTGTAGAAAAGCTCTTTCCTTAAAATTTTTATTGAGAAAAATACCTAAATTCAACCATTAAAGCTGGTTGAGGAAGAGGTTCGTTTTATATACCTTAATCCTTCTCCTACCCATAATATTATGGAAGTCAGTAAAATCGTAGTTATCCATTCGATTAAACTTAAAGGTTTAGTTTTAAACATTTCACCTCCAAATTCCACAATAAGAATTTGTCCGATAAGGATAATTGATAAAACAACAAGAAAACCGGTTTGACGAGACAATCCGCTAAACGCCGATTGATTGGTTCCGAAAGTTTTGACGTTAAACAAGTTCCAGAACTGCAGCATAACAAATGTTGTAAACACGAGGGTTAATTCTTTCGCATTTATACCTTCACTCCTAAAATCGAAATAGAGGAATAATCCAAGTGAAATGGAGAAAAAAAGAAATCCTAATGCCTGTATCCAATTTCTCATCTCAGGATTGATGATAAAATCCTGGTTTCTTCTTGGTTTTTCCATCATCACTGAGGAGTGGGGCGGCAGGGTAGAGAGGGCAGCAGCAGCGAAGGTATCCATAATAAGGTTTATCCAAAGCATTTGAATAATATTGAGCGGTACCTGATGGCCAGCCAGTGAGCCGGCAAACACCAACAGCAAAGCTGCAACATTAATAGTTAGTTGAAATATGATGAATCTTTGTATGTTTCTGTATAGCGACCTTCCCCACATGATTGCATTTACAATAGACTGAAAAGAATCGTCAATAATGGTGATATCGCTAGCCTCGCGTGCAACAGCGGTTCCAGAGCCCATAGATAAACCAACATGAGCCTGGTTTAATGCAGCGGCATCGTTGGTTCCATCCCCTGTAACAGCTACAATTTTATTGTGTTTTTGAAGTAGTTGTACTAGTCTTTGTTTGTGGATAGGACGAGCTCTGTACATAACCTTTATATGCATTGCTTGTTTATGAGCTTCATCCTCATTAAGTCGTTCAAAATCCTCTCCGGCAATCAGCTCTTCTTCATTTCTCAATGAAAGCAGGCCGATTTGCCTTCCAATTTCCTGAGCAGTACCTCTGTTATCACCCGTAATAAGCTTTACTTCAATTCCCGCATCCATGCATGTTTTAACTGCTTTGGCAGCATCCGGGCGCAAAGGATCATGGATAGCGCATACACCCAAAAAAATGGGTTTGATGTGATGGGTATTGATTTTACCGTCTTTAAAAGGTTTTACTTCTGATGATACTTCAGCAAATGCAAATCCTAAAATACGCATAGCCTTTCGCTGATAATCCTTCAGTTTGTCTTCTAAGGTAATCTGTTCTGGTACTATGTCGGTAATTCCTTGAGAAGTAAAAATTTGACTACACATTTTTAGGAGGATTTCGGGAGCTCCTTTAATGTGAAGAATTTTCCTTTGGGTGATTTTGTCTTCGACCAGGGTGGCCATGTATTTTCTGTCGGTTGAAAACACAAGTTGGTCGATAATTTTATACCGGTTACGAAGGTCTTCATAGTTAGTCTCCTGATGTAATAGCCACAACAATAAAGCCGACTCGGTGGGATTACCCAGAGGCTTTGGGTCATCGGGATTACTCATATCCAAATGGGCAGTCGAATTAAGCGCAATTCCTACTGATATTAAGCTAAAAAAAGAGGGATGGTTGAAAGCCGGTGTAAAAAACTCACTTACCTGCATTTGATTTTGGGTAAGGGTTCCCGTCTTATCTGTACAAATCACATTTACAGCTCCCATCGATTCCACGGCATGCATTTTCCTCACCAGGCTATTGTGTTTGAGCATTCGACGCATATTGAGGGCAAGGCTAAGCGTAACACTCATGGGCAATCCTTCAGGTACAGCTACGACGATTATTGTTACGGCTACCATAAAATCGTGTAAAATCATCTCGGCTTCAACTCTCGAAATCCAATTATTTAAATCAAAGGGATGAATGCCTGCTAAATACCCGATAAGCATGAACAGAATAAAAAACACTAACCCTGCCAAAATGAGATGACCCCAGGTGTGGCTAATTATCCAATGGATTGTTTTTGAATGTCGCTTGAAAAGACCAAAAGCATCCTGGATAAACGGGGCCCAAACTTTTGATATCATAATACCAATGGAAACCATTGTAATTAAAGACGATCCCCATTGAATAGCCGAATAATGCCCGTTTATCAGACCTTTGATGAAAAGGATGCCGAATGTTAGGGTAGCGAAGGCAAATCCTCCAACTCCTATGAGTTTTGCCAGTCGTTCCAGTTGTGCATTCAGAGGAATATCCTGATCTGTGAATCTGGTAGCTTCTCTGGCAACTTTACCATATTCTGTTTGATCGCCTACTCTGATGATTTTGGCTTTGCAATGCCCGTCGACAATTATTGTGCCTCTTAAAATTTCATTGGGAGGATAAGTGGTTTCAAGGGTCAGCATCTCGGGATGGGCGGTCTTGTATGTAACAGGCTCGCCCGTAAGGCTCGATTCATCTATTCGAAGGCTGACTGACTCTAACAATATAGCGTCTGCCGGCACTTCCTCTCCTGTGGTTAAGATAATCAGGTCTCCAACTACTAAGTCTTTTCTGGGTACTTCAGTTACGTTTCCATTGCGGATAACTTTACAGGGGATCTCATCATTCACAAGATTCAGAATGTCGAATTTACGTCTTGCATCGTATTCAAACCAGAAGCCTACGGCAGTAGCCAGAAAAATAGCCAGTAAAATTCCAAAGGTTTCATAGAAGTCTTTTTCAAAGATGCTGATTATAAAGCTTAAAAATGCTGCAATAATCAGGATACGGATGAGTGGATCTTTGAATTTTTCGATGTAAAGCTTCCAAATCGGGTCTTTTGGCGGGGGAGTAAGAATGTTGTTTCCGTATTTCAGCCGATTTTGAATGACTTGTTCATCTGAAAGGCCTGTAAACTCTTCTGAAAATTCCATAAAGATGATGAAA
>DDBO01000110.1 GCA_002332755.1 Bacteroidales bacterium UBA2030
AATTAGCTACAGGGGAACCTAAAAGATGCCATCCTTCATCTGATAGATTATTATGACTTACAATATAGCGTTCAACGGTGGCATTTACACCACTGTTGGAATGTATAAGAGAGCCTGTACCGCTATTATCGCTAAGAAGATTCAAAGACCCATTATTGGTAAGAGTGCCATTGACAGTGAGTGATTTTCCTGCATAAACTGAGACAGTTCCGTTTGAAGTAATTGTTAAGTTCCCATCAATGGTAGCATCAGTGTTAATATATAAACCTCCATCAATGGTGAGTGTTTTTCCTGAGGCTACAGTGAGGGTACTTCCATTGTTCAAGAACAAATAATCATCAATTGCAACATCTTCATTGATTACCAGAGAACCTGTAATTGTTAGACCTGCTCCTGCGGTAACAATCAAATTTCCTCCGGAGTTTACGGTAAGGGACTCCAAGGTTTGCGTTTTATATATGGCCAAAGTGCCTCCTGAATTAATTGTAACATTGGTTGAGCTGGATAGAGTATTCCCTGAAGAACAATCGAGCCTAAGAATTCCTCCATTAACTGTAGTAGTTCCACTATATGTGTTTTGACCTGTCAGGGTTAGCTGGCCTGTGCCGGATTTTGTTAAAGAACCAGAACCCGTAAGTACTTTAGAATAAACATAATCGTCGCTTCCAGTATTGAAATTTCCGTCGTTTGTAACATTGAAATGATTGAAATAAATATTTCTTTGCCCGGAGCCATCGTTTTGGTTCCCTATATAAATTCCAAGTTCATTTACAGGATTCGTACTGGTAAATGTAGTTGTATAGGTTGTGCCATCGCTGCGCTTTGTCATTGAGAATGAATAAGAATTACTTCCGGTACGTGTTATTTCCACAAACATCGGGTTGGTGCCGTAAGAACCATCAATAGTACCACTTGAGCAAGTAATTGTAGCACTGTTGTTATTGTTGACATTGAAGACAGTTGAACCTGATGCTTTGATATCAAACCCTTTATTTCCACCATTGGCATCCCAGTTCATTGCCCAATAGAAAGAAAATTTGTCGTTTAATTCCAAAGCCGTGGTCATCTGTCGGTTTGCATTTACATAACCAGTTCCTGTTGCATATAAACCAAAGGCTGTAGTTCCAATGCCGGTGGTACCCATCCCGTCATTGGAAGGATTACCGATAAATGTACCGGTATTGCTACCGTAAGATATCGACCATGCATTAAAACCGCTTCCATAATTATTTCCGTTTCCCCAAGTTCCACTATAATTACCAGCATTGTCTGTGGCAAGAGTGAATTGGGCGAAGGCTGACTGACTGGATAAGGAAATGAATGCGGCTAATAAGTAAATCAATTGTTTTTTCATAGATTCAATCAATTTTAGGTACGACAATTATAACTATTTAATAATTACAATTTTATAGAAATATATTTCATTATTTTTTTTAAATCTCAAAATATAAGTTCCACGCGGCAGATTTGTTGTGTTTATCTGATAAATTGGACTTGATATAAAAACTTGATTAATAATTTTTCCATCCATTGCTATTAAGGTGAGATTGTATGAGTGCCCACCTTCAATAATTAGTTTATATGTTGCAGGCTGAGGGAAGACCTTTATGCGAGTCTCAGTAATATCAGGCACTGCATTAGGCCCTTTGGCCATTTTGAGTACAATGGATGCATCTTTATCCACATGCCAGGTTGTGTCTTTTGGCAAATATCCCTCTTTGTTCAGGGTAAGTGTGGCAATTCCGGGTAATAAGGTAAACGAGGCGGTGCCGTTGGGGCCGGTGAGGCGGCTTCCGGCTGGGGTCAGGCTGATGCGTACATTATCGAGGGGGAGTCCTGTTCCGGTATCTAACACAAGTGCCGTGAGGTCGTAGAAAGGCCGGGGAAGGGGTTGGTCGGTAAAAACCCTGTAATCGCCGGGGCCAAACCAAAAAGTTTGTCCGGCAGGATCGGTTACGTTTATCGTTTGGCCTGTGAAATAATCGTACCAGGTACCGGCATGCGCAAAGCCAGGGGCCATATCGAAACCTGTTACCCCCATGTTGGCAGCAATGCTGACATTGAGGGAAGAATGGCTTATCCACATGCGTTTTCCGGTTCCTGAGAGGTCGCTGGTGAAGGTACCGTAGCGGAAGGCATCGCGCTTGCGCAGATTAGCCATGGCGGCATATATCCTTGTCAGCCTTTCCCGCTCGTAGCTGTTGAGGTAGTCCCATCGGGGGGGCTTATTTGCTGTTCGTTCTCCTCCGAAAAGAATGGAATAATCATATCCCATTTCGGCAAATTGCCAGACCATTTTAGGTCCGGGGATTCCCATGAAAAGGGCCGTGGCTTGCTGTTGATGTTTTACAGCCGTCAAAGTATCTTTAAGATTGTATCCTGCCGCAGTATTTCCCCACTGCAGGGCTTCGGCCATAATGCGTTCCTCGTCGTGGTTTTCCATGTAATCCACCAGGTTGGGGTAAGTGAAACCCCGGTTCCCATGGTAAGCCCAAGAGAGGTTGGAATTCTCGGTCCAGCCTATACCTACTTGTTTGTATTGGTCATGCATACCACTCCAAAGCAGCATGCCGGTATTGGCCAGAACAACTTCTTCGTCGTTGTTGGCAAAGTGCTCGAGGATCATGTAGGCATTCGGATTTACCGATTTAATGTGATTATAGTAATCTGTGAGTATATTGATTCGGCTCTGGTCGTAGGCGCTCCAGGCTGCAAGATCGTTGCCTGTGTATTTCTGGGTTAATCCTTTGGAAAGGTCGAAGCGGAAGCCGTCGAATTTGTACTCTGTTAGCCAATAGGTTAGTACATCTTTTATGAATTGCCGGGTATAGACGCTTTCGTGGTTGAAATCATAACCCACACTCAAAGGATGGGTGGCCTGTGGATTAAACCAGGGATTATCTGATGCGGGTTTATCTTCATCGAAATACATTTGCACCAATGGGCAAAGGCCAAAGGCATGGTTGGTCACGATATCCATAATGACTGCAATTCCCCGCTGATGAGCAGCATCGATGAAAGCTTTCAGGTCGTTGGCAGTCCCATAGTATTTATCAGGAGCAAAGAAGAAATTGGGAGCATAACCCCAACTTTCGTTGCCGTCGAATTCCATTACAGGCATCAATTCGATGGCATTTACACCCAGTGAAGCCAGGTAATCGAGTTTTTCCATGGCGGCCTTGAATGTCTTTTCGTCTGTAAAATCACGGATAAGTAATTCATATATAAGCAGATCGGACTGAGTGGAATGAACGGCCGGAGGCACAAAATTGTTCACTATCCAGTTATAAGGTTGCCGATTGGTTTGCAGAATACTTACAACACCGGTGGTGAGGTCGAAAGGATAGGCTTTGAGGTTTGGGTAATTTGAAGACGGAATCCATTTGTCATTCCATGGATCTAAGATTTTATCGGCATAAGGATCAGCAATTTTTAATTTGCCATCGATAAAATACTGAAATGCATATTCTTTGCCAGGCTGAATGCCGGTAAGAGTAACCCAATAGTACTTGCCGTCTGGCGTTCGTTTCATGTAGGTTTGATCGTTGGGTTTCCAGTTGCTAAAATCTCCAATGGCAAAAGCAAATTGTTTTTTGGCCGGGGGATCGTGCAATACGAGGGTTACCGTTTGATTATCGATATAGTTGATGCCTGGTTTAGTTCCGACGGGCAAATCGGCAACCTGCACGGGCCCCCGCAGGTAAATGCTTACCGAATCGGCAATAATACTACTACCGACTTTAGCAATAGCCTTAATCCAGTAAGTGCCTGGTGCATAACCTTGTAACTCGAGCGGGTAAGCCAAATTATTACCAGCGGCAGAAGTGAGCAGAGCATTGTTGAGATAAAGGAATATAGAATCATTCAGCAAGGCTTCCACGCATACAGCCAATATTTCATCCGGGCTGGCAAGCGGATTTCGGGGCGATGGGCTGAGAATCTTGACATTAAGTTGGGGTTGATATACTTTTACAAAGATGTCACTCCCATCCGCATTTTTATGCTCGGGATATCCACCCCAGGAGGCCGTCTCACCTCCCCGAAAAACAAAAGCCATTTTCAGGATGGTTTCTGAGGCGGGAACACCGTAATAGGCCCTGATATCGTCTATTTGAAGACTGTAGAGATTTTCACCCAAACGGGTCATTTTCGTCTCAGGAGTATTTTGGCCCCATTCGGTTTTTACATAGCGCCAATCTGAAGGTTGGGTACTTAAATTGGTGATGACGCCGGTGTGTGCAAAAACGTCGCCGGTATAATTAAAAAGTCCACCGTTGCCAAATTCTGCATTAAAGTAAACCATAACAGGTTGACCCTCCTGAGGGAAAGCCGGGTCGGTATAAACTACATCAATCGCAGGGCCGCATTGGATACCTTCACCAACTGTATAAGTGTAAAATTGCCCATTGTTGCTGTTTATTCGAAGAGATACAAGATCGAAATCAGCCGAGGGATTGCTAAGGGTGGAACTATAAACGTAATATTTCACAGTTGTCCCTTCACTGAAAGCAGGTATAGGGGCTGAAGCCGAGGTCGCATTTACGTTCATGGGTACTTGTGAAGAGGTAGCCCAATCGTCGGTAGTAAACCGAAGGAAGAATTTCTCTTCCGGGGAGGGAGTTGACGAAAGGGTGGCGGTAATAGTAACCTGTTGTCCTGTATCCACCAACAAAGGTTGTCGAGAAACTGTAGAAATTTCAACGGGCTGAGCAGAAGTTTCCATGAAAATAGCCCGTGTTGAAACATATCCTTTATCTTCGAAAACCACGGTGTACCATTTCCCTGAGTTTAGGCTGATTTTGTTGTTAGGATCACTTGGAGTTCCATATGTAAAGAGGTTGAGATTGTTTAATGTGACAGATATATTTCCTGCCCATTGGTTTCCCCATGGGTCTCCGAAAGCTGTACTCACAAATTTAAATTCCTGTACTCCAGAAGCTCCTGTATATTGAAACGAGGTTTGCCACCGCAGCGTTCCTTGATTAATCGCCTGCAAATCGAAAGGGCCGCCCATGCCGGTTATGTTTGACCATCCATTCCAGGTTCCCGGCATACGCACACCGTCGGGTTGATAGATCTGAGCTATAGATTTAGTAGAAATTAAACTACTAAAGAGGGTAAAAACAACTAAAAAGACTTTTGGCCGAACGATTGTGGCTATTCTGGTGAATTTAGATAAGTGTTTAGAAAGATATGTCATTATAAATTGCAGGTTTTGTGTAAATTATACAATTAGTTTTTTAATTCTAATTTAATGTTTGACAAATTTAAAATAGAATTATCCGGTTTTTCCGCAAAAGTTTTTTTGCAAACGATTGCGAAAAAAATTTTTTTGATATTAATATTCAAAAAATTAATTATGAATTAATTATGCCAAATGAGAGAGGTGTTGGGAAGCGGATTAACGGTCACGTTTTTAGTATCAGTCCCCATGCAACCATTTGCGGTTTCCTGAATGGTCACGGTTTGATTGCCGGTTTGATTGAAGGTAACGGAGACCTGGTAGGTACCCTGGCCTGCAAATATGCTTGCGCCTGCAGATACACTCCAGGTGTAGGAGGATCCTGCATTTTGAGCCACTGCAAACACATCTGTAGAGCCTAAGCAGGTTGCGGAAACACCACTGATACTGGGCGAAGGGGTTTCGTTTACTGTGACACTATATGTGGCGGATGCTGAACATGAGCCTATGGTTTCGGTAATAGAGACTGTTGCTGAACCTGCCGAGGTCCAATTGATGGTGGCTGAATTGGTGCTGCCCCCAGAAGCAACAGAGCCCTGGGCAGTCACCGACCAGGTATAGGAGCTGCTTGCTGTGCCGGTTACTGAATAGACACCTGAGGTGCCTGTACATGCTGTAGCAGGTCCTGTAATGACAGGATTCGGCGCTTGATTAACCGTAACAGTAACGCTTCGCGTTGGGCCAACGCAGTTGTTGGCATCTGTTTCAACCACGCTTACCGTATAATCTCCCGGTGTTCCGGTCCATTGAATATTTATGGAATGTGTACCCTGGCCGGAAAGGATAGTTCCTCCTGTAGCGGGTGTAATACTCCAGGCATAAGAGCTTCCTGCAGTGTTGTCAACATAATAGTTTTCAGTAACATTCTGACAAACGTCCTGGGTGGGGTTTTGGTTCTGGGCACGTAAGGATGCAACCATCCCGAAAACGACTAAGAGCAAAAGGTAGTTTCTCATGGTTTTGGATTTTACGGTGATTTAATGGAGGATTGATTATTTGATTTTAGTAGTGCCATATAAGAGAAGTATTGGGGGAAACAGGTCCCTGGACGACGATTTCAGCGTAAGAAGTTTCGTTATAAGCTCTGCCCCGGGCAGGATTGATCCCGTTACCTGACGTTTCATCTGCCGAGAATCTGAAGGCATAAATTCGGTAGAAGAACTGTCCGTCGCAGGGTGCAGGGGTATTGTCGGTAAATGCAGGAAGCTGAGAACCTTCTACAATGCCAGCCACCACTGCAGTGCCAATGTATGTGCCGACCAAATAGAACAATCCGTCGGAAGGGGCTGTAAAATCGTTGACAGTATTGCGTAAGATAAGATACCCTGTTGTGTTATCCAGTGGATATGTATCCTGGCAAAGGTTCCACGAAAGGCTCACCCCGGTATTTCCCGGTAAATATGCCCCTGACCCCCCGGGTGTAATCCACTCAGGCTGCCTCAGGGAGCGCCAAAAATTCTGGTTACTTATGGTATCTCCTGAGCAGGAATTAGGAAATCCGGGGGTTTGTGGTCCGTTGGCTTTTGTGGTGTATGTAGTGCCCTCCCGGGGAGCTAAAATACCATATTCGTTAATATTGCTTCCGGGACATACGCTGACAGTTTGATTTGAAGGAAGTGACTCAGTGTGACAGAGTTTCGGTAAAGGCAGGCTGAAATAATCTGTACCCGGGGTGGCTTTATGTGCCAAAGCGTGAACATGGTTCCCTGAGGCATCTCTGATTTGAATGATATCTCCGGTGCCGCCAATCGACATGCTACTGCCAGCCCAGGAAGGGGATGTTCCAAAGGAACCTCCGCTGAAATAATCAGAATTATTGAGAAATAGTTCCAAATACCCATCAGCTTTTGAGGTATCCTGGGGTACATTAGGTAAACCCGAGCTATTTACATGCCTGTGCCAGAGTTTGATAATTGTTCCTGCCCTTAGGTGATTCCAGAAACTGATGTTCTGGAAGGTGATTTCTGGCTGCCAGCCTGTCTGGTCATTGTTGTTGTCGCGTATGGTATATCCGCGTAAATCCAGATTATCAGATATTACTAACAGCTCGGTCCACTCATCCCGTGGGTCGGCGGCGTTATAGTAACTGCTGACAACAATACCGGGAAGAGAAAATGAGCTTTCAACCAAGGGCAAGGCCTGGCTGTTCGTGCGGGCGTCTATTCTGGCTTTGTAATTATGGGATGCACCATAATTATCCATCCATAATCCGTCCAAAACTAACTCAAACTGAGCTGTGCGCCCCAGGGTGACTGTTGGAGAGAAATTTTCGATAACAATATAACAGTATAACCGTTGCCCTGCAGGGATATTAATATTGAGTGAGAGGTTTTTCCACTCGTTGTTGTATTTGCTATCCCCTGCCCAATCCCCCCATAGGGTCTCAGCTGCTTCTGTACCATCGAAATCAAACGCTGAACCAATTTCATAATAAAGTCTCAGCCCATCGTAACCAATATCTCTGTCTCCGTTACCTTCCTCGAGATTTCCGATATTTTTTACATGCAACCCTTTGAGTATTCGATCCCCTGAGGTACTCCCAATGTCAATATAAAACTGTAGCACCAATTGCTTGCCAGAATTGTAAATATAACCGGAGACGTCCTGTTTTTGCAGGTCGAAAAGCATCATTTCATTCGTGTAAGTATTTTGTGTGGTTCCATCAAGCCTTAAATCAAAGGAGATAGGATAGCCGGGCTGATAAGAAGCAGCCGGGAAGTGTGACGGGCTTATCTGGTCGATGGTGCTCAGGTGTTTGCGTCCTCCGAAATCATGCATCCATTGGGATGGGAATTCTGTGGTAGCACCGGGCAGGTTTACTCTGACCACCGCATCAGACCAGGTAAGCCAGTCAGTACTCCAATGAATCCAGGTGCTGTCTGATAAACATAAATAGTCGTATTGTCCTAACCCTTCATCTTCCTCCAACTGGGTCTGTGCTGTCGCCTGCCAGGTTAATACAATCCAAAGCACCATAAAAACAAGGAAGCTGCGCATGGTAAGATAAGTCAAGCTGTTTTAGTATTACCTATCGATGTTGTTGAGCAACAAAAATAATTTTGTTTTGCGCAAATATTGCAATAAAACAGTATAAATTATTGAGAGAATAACTGAGAGCGAGATTTCAAACGTTTGCGGATAATGGTTTTTTTATGTACTTAAGTATGCACCTCAAGGATAATTCTTAGGAAAGTATCGAGCCCACCCCCTGCATTTTTTGTAATTTTGCCGCCTCTTTTTCAATTGATTTTTCATGAACAACAGACCTGTAAGGGTGAGATTTGCACCCAGTCCTACCGGCCCTTTGCATATAGGTGGTGTAAGAACAGCCTTGTACAATTATCTTTTTGCCCGCCGAAATGGGGGTAAATTCATTCTTCGCATCGAAGATACCGACCAAACCCGCTTTGTACCCGGAGCCGAAGATTACATTATTGAATCGCTGACCTGGTGCGGGATTACATTCGACGAAGGAGTTCATATTGGAGGCCCATACGGCCCTTACCGTCAGAGCGACCGAAAAGCGCTTTACCGTCAATATGCCGATGAGTTGATAAGTAAAGGACATGCCTATTATGCTTTCGATACGCCGGAAGAATTAGAGGCAGAGCGTAAGGCAAATCCTAATTTCCAGTATGATAGCAGTACCCGCAGCAGGTTGAAAAATTCACTTACCTTACCCCCTGAAGAGGTGAGCCGAAGGATTGATACAGGAGAAACTTATGTAATCCGAGCGCTTATCCCTGCTAACGAAATTGTTGAAGTAAATGACCATATCAGAGGAGTTGTTCAGGTAAACAGCAACCTGCTCGACGATAAGGTGTTGTATAAGTCGGATGGCATGCCAACCTATCACCTGGCTAACATCGTCGACGATCACCTGATGGAGATTACACATGTTATCCGTGGAGAGGAATGGCTTCCTTCTGCTCCTTTGCATGTTTTGCTGTATAGGTTTTTTGGATGGCAGGCTCCCGAGTTTGCTCATCTACCTTTATTGCTTAAGCCGGATGGCAATGGCAAACTTAGTAAGCGCGACGGCGACCGCTTAGGTTTCCCGGTTTATCCCCTGCGTTGGACCGATCCAAAAACAGGTGAACAGTCATCAGGCTATCGCGAATCGGGTTACTACCCCGAGGCTTTTATAAATATGTTGGCCTTGCTGGGATGGAATCCGGGAAATGACAGGGAAATTTTTACCATGGATGAGCTTGTTCAACTTTTCTCCCTGGACAGGGTAGGGAAATCGGGTTCGCGCTTCGATCCTGAAAAAGCCCGCTGGTTCAATCAGCAATACCTGCGTATGCGTACTGACCGCCAGCTTGCTGAAGAGTTTTTACCCATACTCAAAGAAAAGGGCATTGAGACCGACCTTGATTATGTAGAGAAAGTAGTGTCGTTGATTAAAGACCGGGTAAATTTCGTGAAAGAACTTTGGGACCATGGTTGGTTCTTTTTCGAAGCACCTGAATCCTATGATCCCGAAGTAATCAAAAAGCGCTGGAAAACAGAAACTCCGGCGGTCATGGAAAAACTCATTCAACAACTTGCCGGTTTAAATTCTTTCGACACTGCCGTCCTTGATGAAACCATAAAGACATTCCTGACAGAGAATCAATTGGGAATGGGAGCGGTGATGAATGCCCTGCGGCTCTGCCTGACCGGAGCTTCTATTGGTCCTCATCTCACCGATATTATGGCCGTAATTGGCAAAGAAGAAACTTTGCATCGCATTAGAAAAGCCATAGAAAAAATTGCATAATATGGGCATCATTGCATTAGAGCAAATGGAATTTTGGGCTTACCATGGTTGTTTCGAGGAAGAACAGGTGATAGGTACACGTTTTATGGTTGATCTGGAGCTTTCGGTTGATACTTTAAGGGCTGAAGAATCAGATCATTTGCATGATACCGTTAATTACCAGGCGGTGTATCGCGTGGTTAAAAAAGAAATGGAAACTTCTTCTAAGCTGCTTGAACACCTTGGCCGACGCATCCTCGAGGCTATCCACTCAAAATTTCCCTCCGTGACCCATGCCAAAATAAAAATAGCCAAACTCAATCCTCCCCTGGGCGGAAAAATCGGAAGTGTTAGCATTACCCTTATGGATGAATATGGATGCGAAGAGTAAAGTGGATCTGGTTCCTCCAGAGATTTGCCCCTCGTGTGGAGAATCTTTTACGTGCTCCAAAAGCAGTAAATGCTGGTGTTTCGAGGTTTCTCTCAGTCCTGAGGCGTTGACTTACATTCAGAATAACTATACTTCCTGCCTATGCCCAAAATGTCTGGAGAGGGTAGCGGAGATGTTTAAGGGTTGAGTTTCAGGTTTCAGGTTCCAAGTTCCGGGTTCCAAATTCCGGGTTCTGGTTTTTTTTAAATGTGTATGGTTAAAGTTTTGGAATTAAAGGTGTTGTTTGTTTATTTTGGGGTCTCGTATTTCTTTGCGTATTTGCGTTTGCGGAGGTAAAATTTCAAGAGAGCAATCAGCAGGACAAAAACAACAGGGCCTAAAATATTCAGGGTTTGCCAGCGCAAGCGCTCTGATTCTACACGTCTGGGGTCAAGAAGGCGGAGCTTGATCTCTCTTGACCTGATTTCAACTAAGCGTGATTCGTCAATCATGTAATTCAGAGCGTTAAGGACAAAATCCTTGTTTCCAAAGGTCTGGCGGGTATCTTGGTCATATCCCAGGGGCAAGGGAACTCCACTGCGGCGATTGATTTGGTTGCGGATGATATCACCATCGGCTACCACCAGCATCTGGGTGGGACGGCTACTCTCCCTGAATCCTATCTCTTTGGCCTCGCTGATGGAGGGAGGTATGCGGTTTTTATACAACGACTCAAACTGCCCTTCTAACAAAACGGCTGCGGGAACATCCCTCTGATCAAAAAGTTTGGGGTCAGGGTCTTGTCCGGCCATTTTGAGGTCAATAATTACCGGGGTAGATGCTTTGCGTGTGTATTGGCCGGTGTTGAGTAGAAAGGTCTTTTTCACATTTTTAACAGGAATGGTATCAATGCTACTTACAAACTGGGTTCTTACTGCATTCAGGTTGTTAACCACAGAATGACGGGTGGCAGGGTTAAGCAGGGGGAAAAACATCCAGGGCACAAGGCTGAATCGGGGTTGGTTTCCAATTTGTCCGGTTACCATTACAATGGGCAGGCAATTTGGATTTAGCAGCAAATCGTAGTTAATCCTTGCACCATACCGGAAAAGCATATCTTCGAGGTTGACGTCGTGAGGCAAGGCAAGGGCAGTAGGTTTGTTCTGGAGGCTGTCCATTTCGGCTTTAACGCCATCTACAAACCATAGAACTTTTCCTCCCCGCATAATAAACTGATCGATAATGAATTTGTCTTTTTCGCTAAAGGCAGAATCAGGCTTGGCGATAATAATGGCTTTGTATTTATTGAAAATGGAAGTGCGGCCGGAATCTATCTTATGCTCTGTAAGGGCATTAATGTTCCCATCAATTTTTATTCGTTCAACCGTGTAAAATTCAGCCATGGAACGTGAGATGTCAAAGATATATTCTTCGCCAAGTTCTCCATGTCCATAAATAAAGGCAACCCTGGGCTTAAAGGCTGTGGAGAGCATGCGAATGGTGTTGGCTATGTTGTATTCCAGATTTTGAATAGAATAGTTAAGCACTTCTTCAGGGGCCACACCAATCTTCTCGCTGAGCAGTTGCAAGGGAGCTTCTTTCCCTTTGTATGAAACTATGGCGCCTGGGAAAATGATACTTCGGCTTTCTCCTTCTTTGCTTTTCACCTGAAGGTCGGTTGGCGCCAGGCCTTTTTCTACTAGTTGCCTGTAAACATTTTCTCTTTCTTTGGGATTGCTGCTGGCGTTGGGGTTGATAAATTCGTAATTGATGTATTTGTTGTATGCCCTCATTTCGTCGAGCAGTTCACGGGTTTCGTTGCGCAGTCGTTTAAAACCTGCTGGAAAATCGCCCTCCAGGTATATTTTAAAGAAAACATAGTCGTCAATTTGTTTAAGCATTTGACGGGTAGCCGGAGATAAGGTATAGCGCTTTTCGGCGGTAAGGTCGAAACGGGTAAAAACAAACGCACCAATGGTATTGATGAGAATAAGGATAAGAATACCCAATAAAAGGTGCTGTATTGCCTGGTTGCGCAATGATTTTCGTTGGTTGGCTTCAGGGTTTTTAATTTCCTTTTTTCTCATAACCTGATTTTGTGATGCAAAATTAGGAAAGCAGCCGATGCCACTGACATCAATCGTTTGGAGTCGACGCTTTCATGTTTTCTTTAAATGCAATTACATCGAGGGCATCTTCTACCTTGTAACGGCCAATGCGTGTCCGCCGCAGGGCTTTCAGATAAGCTCCGCAACCCAATTTTTCTCCAAAGTCGCGGGCAAGAGCGCGTATGTAGGTGCCTTTGCTACAAACTACCCTGAAATCTACTTCGGGAAGATCAATACGTGTAATCTCAAAGGCATCAATAGTAATGGTTTTAGGGGTAATATTCACTTCATGATTTTTTCGGGCATATTCGTAAGCCCTCTTCCCATCGACCTTAATGGCTGAAAAAACAGGTGGCACCTGTTGCTGAACCCCCAGAAAGCTTAGAGCTACTTTTTTGATTTGCTCAGGGGTGATTTCTGAAATATCCCGGAAATCGCCCGGCTCCGATTCAAGATCGCAGGTGGGAGTGGTAGCTCCCAAAAAAAAGGTACCTGTATATTCTTTTTCCAGCGCCTGATAGGCTTCAATGTTTTTGGTTTCTTTCCCTGTGCATACAATCAATAAGCCAGAAGCCAGAGGGTCAAGGGTGCCGGCGTGTCCTACTTTTAATCCTTTGATTTTTAGTTTTTTCTGAATAGCGTATCTAACACTGTTCACTACGTCGAATGAGGTCCAACGGTAGGGCTTGTCGAACAGCAAAACAGCCCCTGAAGTATAATCATTCATCAGCCAATGATATTCAGTTGGTGACCAGAGGCAAGCAGTAAAAGAATAATTCCACCCACTACGATGCGATACCACCCGAATACTTTAAAACCATGTCGAGTAAGAAAGGTGATGAAAAATCGGATAGCCGCCATGGCAACCAGGAAGGCTACAATGTTGCCGAAGATTAGCACAGGGAGGGTGTCGCTGGTGATGGCCTGATAGTTTTTCAGTAATTTGTATGCTGAGGCTGCAAACATGGTGGGAACAGCCAGGAAAAAAGAAAATTCTGCAGCGGCTTTTCTATTCAATTTTTGTGTCATACCTCCAATAATGGTAGCTGCTGACCGCGATACACCAGGGATCATAGCAATACACTGAAATAGTCCAATTTTTAATGCTTGAGAGTAGCTAACATCTTCTTGTCCATGCTCGGCTGTGTGCGAAAACCATTTATCGATATAAAGTAAGATAATGCCTCCCAGTACCAGCATCAAAGCTACCACAACAACACTCTCAAGCAACTGGTCGATCAAGTCGCCAGCCAGAAAACCAAAAACAGCTGCCGGAATAAAGGCAACCAAGAGTTTGAGGTAAAAAGTGAAGCTTTGAAAAAATTTGCGCCAATAAAGTACGATTACTGAAAGGATTGCCCCGAACTGGATATTGATGATGAAGGCTTTGGAGAAATCATTAGGCTGCATACCGAGTAAGGCTTCGGTGATGATCATGTGCCCGGTGGAACTTACAGGGAGAAATTCTGTAAGGCCTTCAACCACTGCAACGATAAAAGCCTCCAACCAGCTCATTTTTCTTGTTTTTTTGCAGGGTTCCACATGATGGCAAATATTTCCACCACAAAACCCAACAAAATCAGTATGGGAGCGAGGGTGATACGGCGGAAGCTGAAGAGGTCGTAACTAAACACGTTTGGGTCGTCGCTGCCGCCACCAATCATCAGTATATAACCCAGCGCCAGTAATACTACACCGGCAATCATTAACATGTAGTTTTGTTTCTCAAAGGCAAAGCCTGATTTTTTTTCAGATTCCTGTAATTGTTTTTGTTGAGTGTTTTTTTTGTTTTCCATTTCTGTTAAATATGCGTTAGAAATACAAATGATCAATTTTCATATTGAGGTAGCGGTTGACAGCCAGCCAGTAAGCTGTAGCCGGAACGAGCATACCCAGTAGCATTAATGCTCCTGTTGTTGTCATGAGCAACTGATTATCAGCTAAGCGGCTAAGTTCGGGGATTTGTCTTACTGTTGTGTAAAGCAGTCCTCCAAGCAAAAGCATGGATAGAACAGCACTAATAAATCCCTGGAATAAGCCTTGAAGCACAAAGGGCTTGCGAATAAAGCCCCGTGTAGCCCCTACCAGTAGCATACTTCTTATAAGAAAACGCTTGCTATACACCGCCAGTCGAATGGTGTTATTCATCAAACCAATCGAAACCACCATCATAAGCAAAATGAGGACGCTCAGCACCAGGCTGATAGTTTTTACATTTTTATTAAGCTGGCTGATGAGGTCACGTTGGTAATCTACATAAATCACCATGGGATTCTTTTTCCAGGCAGCTTCCAGCTTTTTGACGGAATCGGGATGGGTCCATTCTGATTTCAGCTTGATTTGCAGAGAAGCTTGCAGGGGGTTGTATCCCAGGAAATCTGTAAAATCCTCACCCAGCTCCTGCTTGAGCAGGTCACTTGCATCTTCAGGCGAGATGTATTGCGTTGCCCTTATCCAGGGCGTGGTGTCTAAGGATTTTTTAAATCTCAGAATTTCTGCCTCGCGTGCACTTTTGCTAAAATAAAGTGAAAAGCCAAGGTTTTCTTTTACATGGAAAGCAAGTTTGCGTGCATGAAGACCAATAAGCAATAACAGGCCTGTTACAAACAACACAAGGGCCAGGCTCACCATGGTAGTAAGGTAAGCAGACCTCAGTCGGCGGCGGGTGATTTTATCTTCCTGGCTGGTGCTTTTCATAAGTTGAAGTAAGCTGCAAAGGTAAACAACATTTCATGCTGTTTGGGTTAGTTTTTGCGCATGCTTTTCATACGATTGATGAGCAAGCGCGTGGAAGAATCGTGCGAGGTTATTTCTTTGTCATCATTAAGTTCGGGCAATATACGGTTGGCAAGTGCTTTGCCAAGCTCCACACCCCATTGGTCGAAGCTGAAAATATTCCAAATAATTCCCTGAACAAAAATACGGTGTTCAAAAAGGGCAATGAGTGCACCTAAATTTCGGGGAGTCAATTGTTTGTATATAATACTGATGCTGGGTATGTTGCCTGGAAAAACGCGGAAAGGCAAGAGAAATTTAATTTCGTCTTCAGGTATTCCTTTAGCTTTCATTTCTTGATACACTTCATCTGGGGTTTTCCCATTCATTAAGGCTTCGGGCTGAGCAAAGAAATTGGAAAGTAGCAGGTTGTGATGATTCCCGGTTTTGTTGAGTGGTTTGGCGGCAGCCATAAAAATGGCAGGTATCATCTGTGTGCCTTGATGGATGAGTTGATAAAAAGAATGTTGCCCGTTTGTACCCGGTTCTCCCCAGATGATAGGACTGGTCTTCCAGGTAACGGGTCGTCCGCCCCGGTCGATGTTTTTTCCGTTGCTTTCCATTACGGCCTGCTGCAAGTATGCTGGCAGTCTTTCGAGATACTGGTCGTAGGGCAGGATAGCTTCTGTGGGACAATTCCAGAAATTGGTGTACCAGATACCCAGCAAGGCAAGTATGACGGGAAGATTATGTTCGAATGGGGCGGTTCTGAAATGTTGATCCATGGTCCAGGCACCCTCGAGCAACTCGCTGAAACGGTCAAAACCGATGTACAGGGCTATACTTAAACCGACGGCTGACCAAAGGGAGAAACGGCCACCAACAAAGTCCCAAAACCTGAACATATTTCGGGTATTAATGCCAAAGTCGGATACGGCTTCTGTATTGGTTGATACAGCAACAAAATGACGGGCTATGTCGCTTTTGCTGGCTCCGCAACTTAAAAACCAATTTCGCGCGGTCTCGGCATTGGCCATGGTTTCCTGAGTGGTGAAGGTCTTGGATACAACCAGGAAAAGGGTTTCTGCCGGATCAAGGTTTTTCAGGGTTTCGTGAATATGAGCACCATCTACATTAGAGACGAAAAACATTTGCAGGCGTTCGTGACCATAATGCTGCAATGCTTTGCAAACCATAACCGGCCCAAGATCAGAGCCCCCGATACCAATGTTTACAATGTTTCGTATGGGTTTGCCTGTAAATCCTTTCCATTCACCACTTCTTACCTTTTCGGTAAATTCTTTCATCTGCGCGAGCACCTCTTTTATTTCAGGTATTACATTTTTGCCATCCACCAGGATGGGGTCATTTCCTTGGTGACGTAAGGCTACATGCAATACAGCTCGTTTTTCGGTCTGGTTTATTTTTTCTCCACCAAACATTTGTTCGATGGCTTCAGGTAATTTACATTCCATTGCCAGCTCTTTGAGAAAAGTCAGCGTTTCCTCGGTAACATGAGTTTTAGAAAAATCAACAAATAGCTCTTCCCAGGCAAATGAAAATTTTTCAGCCCTCAATGGATCTTCTTCGAATAATTGCTTGAGGTGTTTCTTGTTTATCACTTGAAAATGAGCCTCTAGTTTTTTCCAACTCTGTGTATCAATGGGCTTAATATCGGAGAGCATATTTAAATGTTTGTATTTTAGTTTGATAGGCGCAAAAATACAAAATCCTGAGACCAAAGGCCACAGGATTTTGCAAGTGTTTTTAAGAAAAAGCAAGAACCTACCTCTACAACGGATTTACAGTGAATTGAATAGCCTGGTTGAGGGTAAATCCTGCAGTAGGGGGCATCAATGCCGGATCAACAGTGACATAGATACGGCCGTTGAAGTTTTTGTTTTTGATTAGTGTGGAAAGATCGGCTGCATCTAAAATGAGCTCAACGGATTGGGCTTCAGGGTTAATGTTTCCTGTATGGGCTACCTGCGTTTGCGCTCCAGTTGCCTCAAAAAGTACTACACGGGCACTGTTGATAAAAGCAAGGTTTGCATTTTCAGGATTAGTAATAGTGAGGAGTGCTTTGGTTAACTTACCATTTTCAATGCCTATGTTGCTAAGGCCATGGGCTTGCATTATGCTGTCGAGATTCACATTGACATTGAAATCGTAATAGAGATCAACTGGAGCCAATGAATTTTTAAGTTCCGGTTTGGTGAGGGTAAAGTGCTGTGCAGGAAGATTCATTTTTACGTCAAACTTAGCCAGGTCGTTTAACTTGTCGCATCCTGCAATTAAAATCAAAACAAAAAGGGAACTAAGGAGGAGGATTTTTTTTGTCATGACTATTTAAAGATTTGGGTTTATAAATGCTGTTGTATTGCAAAGGTAAGCTAATCAAGAACTAAAATTCGCCGGATTAACAAAAATTAACAATCAAACAGAATTCGGCTAATTTTGCCAATATGAGTCGTCGTGTTATTAGCCTTATTATTTTTCTAATGGCCTTTGCCCTGGTAGTATTGCTGGTTATTCAGGGCTACTGGATACAAAGCGCAATAAAGATGAAAGAGGCTCTTTTTGTAAGAGGAGTGGAAGAATCGGTAACCAATGTTGTGCAGAATCTTGAAAAGATTGAATCCACCCACCGACTCAGGGGTTATCGTGAAAGCGCAAAACTATACCGCAAGATCGACTCTCTTAACTTTTTGATTGATAAACGATATCATGAACTTACGGGCACGGATGAATCAGAACTCCCTGGAGTGGGGGTCACTGCCCGCCGACAGCGTGAAGTTGAATCCCGATGGAGGACCATTAGCGATATAGATACTACAGCTACCTTGCCTGGTGAGTCTTCTACCCGGGGCGACGAGGCCTCAGCCGATTCTACTAAGGTGAGAAAGGTGATCCGAAAACCAAGAAAAAATATTGCACCCCCCGATGGAGACCCTCTTTACCAAAAATTGTTGCATGCCCGGCAGCATGCGGTGGACGAACTTACCCGCAGGGCACTGGCCTACGACCTGGCCACCCAAAATGTGAGTGAATATGGTGGAAAGGCCATTGAACGTCTTCTCAATCCCAGAATGATCGACTCGCTGCTCAACCTTGAATTTGAAATGAAAGGAATACACACCCCTTTCGAATTTGGAATCTACGACCCGGCATCCGACAGTCTCATTTTTCAGCTAACCGGACAATATCCCACCCAACTCATGACTCAGGGTTTTGCAGTTCAGCTTTATCCCAAAACCCTCAAAGATCGGCGTCTCATCCTCACCGTTTATTTTCCCCGTGAACGGCGTTTTCTATTAGGACAGGTGATTTGGATGGTTGTGCTTTCAGCATTACTGGTCATTGCTATAGTAACTCTCTTCTATAAAACTATTTCTACCATTATCTATCAGAAGAAATTGGCAGAAATGAAGAACGATTTCATTAATAATATGACCCATGAATTCAAAACGCCCATTTCTACTATTTCTTTAGCTTGTGAGGCCCTTAGAGATAAGGATGTGATGCAAAACGAAGGAATAGCTGCCTCATATATCAATATCATTGCTGATGAAAATCGTCGTTTGGGCTTAATGGCCGAAAAAATCCTGCAGGCTTCCATTTTAGAACGCAAAAAACTTCATCTGAAAATGGAATCTTGCGATATGCACGAAATCATCTCATCGGCCATTCAGAAAGTATCGCTACAGGCAGAAAAAGCAGGTGGACAAATTCACCTGGTTACCGATGCTCATCAGCATAATATTACAGGCGATCGTCTTCATCTGCTCAATGTTTGCCTCAATCTGCTCGACAATGCCCTGAAATATTCTCCCCACAACCCACAAATACATTTGCATACTTATAATAAAGGTGACCTGTTTTGTTTTGACTGTCGTGATAATGGCATTGGTATTAGTCGTGAAGAACAGAAAAGAATCTTCGATAAGCTTTACCGGGTTCCAACGGGCGATATTCACAATGTGAAGGGGTTTGGCTTGGGGCTTAGTTATGTTAAGGCCATTGTGGAAGCCCATGGCGGTAACATAAATGTAAAGAGTGAACCTCAGAAGGGCAGCATATTTACAGTTTGTTTACCTTTACAACCCCTGGTTAATTTTTCCGAAAAAAGCATTTAAATTTGACAAAGCCTTAAAATAAAGGGCCATGAAACAACGTATTCTGCTTGCCGAAGACGATCCTAATCTTGGACTGGTGCTCAAGAACTTCCTTGAGGCAAAATCTTATCATGTGACCCTGTGTGTTGATGGAGAGGAAGCCTTACAAGCCTTTTATTCCTCACCCTTCGATTTTTGCATCTTCGATGTGATGATGCCGGTTAAGGATGGTTTTACCCTGGCACGGCAAATACGTAAAACCGACAAGAAAATTCCCATTTTATTTCTTACAGCCAGGTCGTTACCCGAAGATAAAATTAAAGGTTTTGGCGTAGGTGCCGACGATTACCTCACAAAGCCTTTTTCGATGGAGGAGCTACTGGCTCGTATTAAGGCTATAGCACGAAGGGCGGGGAGTACCATAGAGGAGTTCCCTCATCAGATATATAATCTTGGAAATTATCTCTTCGATTACACCGCACAGATATTACGTATAGGGGATAAAGAACAGAAACTTACCACGAAAGAGGCCAACATTATGAAAATTTTGGCCGATAATCCCAACGAGATTGTTGACCGAACAGTTATTCTGCGCACAGTCTGGGATTCCGATTCCTATTTCAATGCCCGTAGCATGGATGTATATATGTCGCGCCTTCGCAAATATTTACAAGACGACCCTGAAGTGCAAATTATTAACATTCACGGGGTAGGTTTCAAATTGGTGGTCCCGCTACCCAGTGCCGAATAGTTAATTCTTTCTTGACCAAGAAGGTACGAATGATTGGTAAAAATAAAAAAACCGCTGCGCAAAAATTACGTAGCGGTTTACCCGGTGGCCCCACCAGGAATCGAACCTGGATTTAAAGTTTAGGAAACTTCCGTTCTATCCATTGAACTATAGGGCCTTCAAAAACGGAGCGGCAAAATTAAACACATTTACCGAATTAGCCAAACACCCCTGTATGTCTTCATGCTTAGCAAGCTTCTGTTACAGATGGTTTATCCATCGTTTGATTAAAGAAGCTAATAAGGGGCAATCTTTATTCAGAGCACTTGAAATCGGGCTGTCCCCAGTATTTTACCTCTTGCATCCAGCAACCTGATAAAGTAAATTCCGTTGGGAAGCCCTGAAATGTCGATACTTCCTTTTAATCCCTGCTCAGTTTTCCATAGGCGCCCATCTATACTGTTAATTTCATAACGAAAGACATGATTGGGGAGAGCCTTTAACAATAATTGCCGAGAGCCTTGTAAGACCCAGGCGGTTAGCTTATTATCAGGTCTTGTTGAAAATGCAATACCGGTAGAATGAGGGAATTTAAATTCATATAGAAATCCTGCCGCCCCTCCACTGCCTTCTTCTGTCATATACAATTTGCCGGAGCTAAAGAAGTCGATTGCTTCGTTTTGACCAGGAAGAGGATCCAGGAAGTAGGTGGTTAGTTGTCCATCGAAAAAATGGTCGGAGGGGTAATCGGTAAAGCAAAGGATACGGTCGTGGGTAAGCAGGCAAAGCATACCGTTATGCCGGTTGTATGCTGCTGCGGTGACGCGGGCTTTTTCAGAATCACTACCCAGAAAGATCTCGTCCTGAGGCATAGGTTGATATGAGCCGGGGATGGCCGGCACCTTGTACATTTTGCAAATTCCTGTAAACGGACTGCTGCGGTCTTTGGTGAACAGATAAAGAAACCCCTCTCTCCATATTAAGGCCTCAACGTCGAAATTTTTTTCTGCAGGCGAAGGAGGAAAGGAAGATTGGTCGGCGTAGGCAACACGAATGACCTCTGGGATTACTTCGTCGCCAGGGATATTATCAGGGTCGGGTATGCGAAGGATACACAGGTCGGTGCGGGAATTGCTATTGTTGCCGAGGTCGGCAATGTAAATGTTGCCATCGTCGTCGGTCGCCAGGTCTTCCCAATCGGTATTGGGGAAACCGGCAATGGCGAGGGTGCGCCGTATTGTTCCAAGTGAATCGAAGGAATAAAGGATAGCCGGATTGTTGGCATCGTTATGCGACCAGAACAGGTTGGGGCCGGTGCATACCAAGCCTGAGCTTTCGCGAAGCTCGGCAGGCAGGCGGCATATTTTTCTTAAATTCTGTTCACCTGCCTGTTGTCCGCTACATGCCAGGAACAATACGGAAAGTATCCCTGAGATAAGACCGGTTCTCCACATCGAACCCCAAAGGCCTGATATTTTTCGGGTGAAAAGTGTATTCATTTTTCGGAGAATAAAATGTTTAGTTGTATTCTTCAATTTCGGCTATGCCTTTTCGATTGAGCACTACTCTATACCGTTTATATTGTGTGCCTTCCTCTGTCCTGAGTTCGAGAATCAGGTTGATATAATACATACGCTCAGCCTTTATGGTTTCAAATCCTTTGTCTTCATCAGGCACATATAAGGGTACCAGGGGATTATCCATTTTGGAAAGGAAATTGCTTACGTTGAGGCGTATAATTTCATGGATGCCATTGTGAGTATAGGGTCCGCACTGATCAAGATTTTTACGGTAAACCTTTATTCTTCGGCGCATTAATATGATCTTTTCTGTATCATAACGGTTATTGGCTTCCAGAATAGGCGAACGTTCACGTATGCGGTGAACGGTTTCGGGGACCTTGAAATCAGGTATAAAGTCCATTGCTTCTTTGGTGTAGCCGATATAGGTGTCGCCCAAAGTAATTTTGGTTTTATGATCGAAAAGGCGACTACCGAGCTTGTGAGCAAAATAATACCGCCCCAGCTCTTTTATTCTGTCCTTTAACATATAGCTCACTACCAGAGCCACGAACAGGGGCATGGTAAAGTTGCCGTATTTCTGCTGGAATGAAAAGGCTACAGCAGTAGCAAATACCATCGAAAGACCCGCAGCCAGGCTGAAATAGATCTGCTCAATAAGGATGGCATCACGCTTTTTGTGTCCCGTAAGGAATAATTCACTCTCGGCAAATTTTTTAAGTAGAGTGAATCTGAAAATGAGATCCCGGTTTTTTTGTCTTGAATTTTTTTCGACTGTAGGATATCCTTTCTCTCTTTTATATTGAATCTCAGCTTTAACCACATTTAAAAGTTTTTTCTGCCAGGTCTTAGGAATTTCGCCCTTGATGCTTTTAAGGCCCTCAAGGAGTTTAAAGACGTGGCTTTCGACAATATTGCTCAGAAACTCATCGGCAAAGCGATAATAATTGAGGTGGTTTTCTGAGATGGTAGGGGCGTTAATGATATGTCGTAAGTCGCGGTAGCGGCTGAGTATTTCTGTGCAGTGAAAACAGAAAGCCTCCAGAAGAGTACCGGTGTCTTCCGGCAGCTTTTCCTCGAGTATATGCCTGATTTCTTCCCTGATAGCACTTTTAACAATTGAAAGAAACATTTTGAGGTGATACTCGTAAGCGGCTGCATTTTGGCGAGTGGGGTTCGATGCCAGAGCCGAAAAGGCATTTCGAAGGAAGGCAAAGGGAGAATTTTCGCCCTGAGCTATATCGCGAAGCAGATAAACCGGAGTAATGAGACGAATATTGGTTTTAAGGTCGCGATAAAAATCTTCCTTAGAGTAAGTATGGCGGGTGATATCGAGTGCCGATGGAATAAAAATCCAGCAGTTGACCCCAAAATTGTTCTCATTTACCTTACGTCGGGCACGATAGCCCAGTTTGAGCTCGATGGAATATTTATCGTGGATTTTTATTTGTTCTTCTATCATGATGAAAACTCATACTTTAAAAGAGGCCGAAAATGCCATGGGGAGTAATACCCAGGAAGCGGAACCAAGTCTCTCCGGCCACAATGTTTAGTATCCAAGCGATGATCATCAGAGTTATTCCAAAGCGGAAAGTATCGGGTAGGCTATAATGCCCTGTTTCATACAGTAAGGCGGCAGGTTTGGAATTGAAGGGCAGAACATATACGTGTTCTATCATGAATGCCACAGGGAGGGCCAGGCTGAGCGGGTAATATCCGAAACGACCGGCTACCCCCAGGGCAATAGGTACAAAAATCATGGCGCGCATGGTTTTCGACTGAAAGAGTAAAGCGCTAAACAACATCAAAGCAGTTAGTATGAGGTAAAGAAGCCAGAAAGGTGTTTGATTTCCAATACCCAGGTGGTCGAAAAAAGCATTGACCATGATAGCCGGCAGGTCGGTAGCGGCGAGGCCGGCTCCAAGCGTGTAAGCTCCTGCCGAAAATAGCATGAGATGCCATGGAATATCCACATCGTTCCATTGTATAATGCCTATGCCTGGTAGCAATGCCACAATACCCCCCATAAAGGCAACCGCCGTAGGACTGATGCCATGCCAGCGGTCGGTGCTCCAAAGTAGGAGTATTAGTACAAACAATACAATGGCTTTTATCTCCTTGACCGTTAGATTTCCCATGCCTCTAAGCTCCTGTTTTAACCGTTCCATGCCTCCTTCGATTTGGGGTATCCGCTCTTCGGGCTTTAAAGGAAAAAATACCCGCATGGCAAGGATATACCCTAATAACATCAGAATAATAGCCATGGGAAACATAGCCATCAGCCAATCGCTAAAAAACACCTGTGTGCTTGTGGCTCCGGCAATTAAGGTTATAGCCAAAAGATTGGCTCCTGAGCCTGTCATGAATCCGCTTGCCCCCAAATTGATATACAACAGGTTTTGCAAGACTATGCTGCGTCCGAAATTGTTGCGTTGGTCGCTGCCCCTGGCTCCATAAATAGCCGCTACTACCATGAAAATGGGCAGTAAAATGGCTGCCTTTGCTGTGGTGGCCGAAATAAACGCCGAAAGCACAAGGTTGATGACCAAAAAACTGAGGAATATGGTTGCTGCGTTTTTCCCAAAACGAATAAGAAACCATAAAGCAAACCGCTTGGCTAAACCGGTAGCTACCAACATACTCGACAATACGAATGACATGATATTGAGCCACATCACAGGATGACCCAACTGGGCAAATGCTTCCTTTTCTGTTAAGACTCCTGTAAGCACCAAAGAAATGATAAGGATAAGCGAGGTGAGGTAATTGGGAATGGCTTCAGTCATCCAAAGTATCAAGCTGGCAGCGAAAATGGCCAACATCCAGGTGTTGTTTTGGATGAATTGGGTTTCACCTATTTTTTCAAATACTTTTTTGGCTTCGGATGAGAGTTGGTCGGGGTTGATACTTTGTAAGAAGGAGGGATGAATGAAAAAGCCGAGCAGGATAAAGGCTGCTAATGCCAGCCAGGGACCTGCCGATGCCAATAATTTTTCAAAACCACCTTTGGTGCGTTTAGGCAGCTTTTCAATGCGGTATTGGTGCATGTCCAGTGGGTCAGTCATAGTCCATTATTTTTGAGGAGTGGAAAATGCTCAGAAATGTAGAGAAAAGGGCCCGGAATTTTCATCCGGGCCACGAAAATAAAATGAATGGCTGAAGCAGGCTACCATTTGGTATAAGGATTTTTCATCAGCATGGAATTATAGAAGCGGGGGTCTCCAGTTACCTCTTCGCCCAGCCAGGCGGGCCTTTCAAAGGGGGTATCTTCCGATGGAAGTTCAATTTCAGCCAAAATAAGGCCTTGGTTCTCTCCGAAGAATTCATCCACTTCGAAAGTTAAATCTCCGTTTTTTACCAAGTGCCTAACTTTATCAATCACACCAGGTTCACAAATGTTGAGCAGAGCCTCAGCATCTTGTACATTGATTTCGGTTTCCCACTCAAAACGACTCGCTCCTGATTGATTACCAATACCTTTGATGGTGAGGAATCCTTTATCGCCTTTAATTCGCACCCTGACTGTGCGTTCAGGCACCGACGACAGGTATCCCTGTACGATGCGGGTCGATTTGCTTACAAAAGGTCGAAAGTCACCTTTTACCAGAAATTTGCGCTCTATTTCCTGTGCCATGGGTCTTATTCGTTTGCAAGAGGTTTGTTAATCATTCCAATAACACGCTTGATGGCCTGGAGGTAATTGATGTTCTCTATGCCTTCAAGCTTTAGGTCGCTTAGGGTTTTAAGTATGTTTTCCATTTCGGTGGATTCAGAACTAACTGTTACAACTCTGGCTCCATTGATAAGCACAACGGCATATTCGCAGATAGTATCGTTCACCATATAACCGAAACGCTGCTTATGTACCCTGACAGCTGCAAGGTCAGGATGAGCATAAATAAGTTGCATAAATTCATCAAAGGTATATACATCTTTATCTAACGGAGGGATACTAACCTGAAAAGCGGGAAAAACTTCATTTCGAAGAATTTCTGTATTCATGGGAAACTCCCCTTTCATCAATGGATTCCATTGCTCCAAGCCCTGGTATGTTTGCACCAGGGTTTTAATGTCCATTTTTCCGTCGCGGATCTTGGTGTTGTTGATATCGTTCGTACGAGAGATAATGTAGATTTCATCGGAATGTCTTTCCCATACTTTTTCGGGAATAGGCACCGAAAGCCGACTCATGCGGAAATGGGCAAGGTCGAAGTTTTGACCAAATGAGCGAAATTCAAAGCGCGGTTTAGAGATTTTACCAATTTCAAGTTTCTCTTCTGACATATTCTTCTTATTTAAATTTATTTATTTACTTGATGAAAAGCACCCCCTTGTTCAGATGGCAAGGGGGTGAGGGTTAATTATTTTCTTTTGGGAAGTGTTGCGGCATTGTTGTTTGATGTGCCACGAGTAACCTCAGTGAAGATAAAGAAATTGTCGCTGCCATCGGGTTTACGCCCATAGGATTGATTTTCAGCAAGTGCCGGAAATACCACTTCGTCAACAACGGTTCCCTCTGGGTTTTCAAGCCACACAGTTTCACCATTACTACTCAGACCAAAGGCACTGGTACCACCTTCGTCCGTTACTATTACATAAAAACCATGTGGGGCAATAAGGGCTCCTTCAGGAAATTCCTTTTTGGGTTTGGTTCCCCCTTGTCCGCCTGCATCATAAATTTTCCAACCAGTAAGATCAATTTCATTGTCGGTAGGATTGTAAATTTCTATCCAGTCAGGATCGGAAGCAGTGCCCCTTGAGTAAATTTCATTAATTTTCAAGGAAATAGTAGGGGGTGTGTTGTTCTGGTTGGGAGCTCCGGGCGTAACAACATTGAGTACCTGCAAGTTTTCGCTACCATCAGGCAAGCGGCCATAGCTTGTATTGGTTTCGAGAGCCGGGAACACTACGTCATCGGCAATAGTACCATCGGGTTTTTCGAGCCACACTTCTTCTCCCGAGCTACTCAGACCAAAACCAGTTGCCGTGCCGTCATCAACGGTAATGACGTAAAAAGCTCCCGTAGCCAGTGTGGTTCCGGCAGGAAACTCTTTCTTGGGCTTGGTTCCCGTTTGTCCGCCATTGTCATAAATTTTCCAGCCCTCAAGATTAACAGTGGTTTCACCGGCATTGTAAATTTCAATCCAGTCGGGGGCGGTAGCATCACCACGTGAATAAATTTCGTTGATCTTGAGTTTTGCCGGAGGTTGAGGAATGCTGTTGTCGTTGGGAGCGCCAGGGGTAACCACAAATAATATTTGCAAGTTGTCGGCACCATCCGGGTACCTGCCGTAGGAGGTGTTTACATCCAAGGCAGGAAATACAACTTCATCTTTTATAGTTCCATCGGGGGCTTCGAGCCACACGGTTTCTCCTGAACTACTTAAACCAAAGGCTGCAGCAGAACCATCATCCACTACAATAACATAAAATGCCCCTGGAGCAAGGTTTATTCCACTGGGAAATTCCATTTTGGGTTTGGTACCTCCATGACCGCCATTGTCGTATATTTTCCAACCGTCAAGACTTGCAGCCACCGAACCTGCATTATAAATTTCTATCCAATCGGGGTTAGTGGCATCACCGCGTGAGTAAATTTCGTTTATCTTGAATAGACCCACGGTAACTACGGTGTTGCTATTTGCTGCTCCGGGTGTTGGATTGTTTAAAACCTGAAGGGATGCGCTACCATCCGGTAGTCTTCCATAGGATGTATTTGGCTCAAGAGCCGGGAAAACCACTTCATCCACCACACTACCATCGGGGCCTTCGAGCCAAACGGTTTCACCTGCACTGCTGAGTCCAAATCCTGAAGCGGTACCATCATCTACTGTTATTAAATAAAAACCACCTGCGGGAATTACTGCTCCTGAGGGAAATTCTTTCTTAGGTTTTGCTCCTGTATGCCCACTTTCATCATAGATTTTCCATCCGCTCAGTGTTACTTCACCCGTGGTGGGATTGTAAATCTCAATCCAATCGGGATTTGTGGCATCACCGCGTGAGTAAATTTCATTGATTTTTAAGGCCGCTGTTGTATTGCCTCCAGGTGCATTAGCAGTTCCACGGGTGATAGTGTTTAGCAACTGAAGGGTCGGGGCTCCATCGGGATATCTTCCGAAGCTCTGGGTAACTTCCATGGCAGGAAATTCTATCTGATCAATAACATTTCCTTTGGCATTCTCCAGCCACACTTTTTCGCCTCCGCTACTCAGCCCAAAGCCACTTTCTGTGCCATCGTCCACCACTATCACAAAAAATCCCTTGGGTGGGATAACCGTACCTTCAGGAATTACCTTTTTGGGTTTTGATCCCGACTGTCCTCCGGCATCATATATTTTATAACCTGATATGTTGGCTTCAGCATCGCTGGCATTATAAATTTCCACCCAATCGGGGTCGGAAGTAGTTCCTCTTGAATACACTTCGTTGATCAACACCAGGGGAGCGCCTATGGTGATGGATGCTGCCTGGGCGGGAGCTCCCGAAGGATAGCGGGTAATCATCTTGGCCGTATTTTCAGCTTCGATGTAATAATTAATGGTTTTTCCCTCATCCTGGCCTGGTATTTCGCCAGAGAAAAGGTCATCACCTGTTTTTTGCATGATAACCTTCTGGAAGGCACCTTCGTCTATTTTGTAAAATAAACGAGCTTCAGCAATACCTACATTATCGGTTATTTTAGCACTTACAGTTATTGCCTCGCCACCTGTGGGCATTTGCGGAGTAAGAGCTACTTCAGCAATAGTCGGGGGACCCTGAAAAATTTCATCTTTTACACATCCATTGAGCAGGATAATAAAGACTGCCCACAATAACAGGAAAAATTTCTTATTCATATTTTGGTGATTTAAGGGTTTCGCATTAGAAATCAATTTCAAATCTTACAGATACAATGGAAAAATCTTCGCCAGCCTTCCCTTTTTCGTTAACGATATTGGCTGGGTTAGCGGTAAGAATGCCGTTGGTGTCGTAACCAGTAAACAACTTCCCTTTTCCGTTGGCATAACGGTCGTGGTTAACATATGAATAATTGAGCATAATTTTAACGGCATCGTTAGCATAGAAATTTACTCCGGCGGTGTAGCCTTCGCCTGCACCACCCATTATTCCATCCATTCTCGAGTTTAAATCAATCATGTCGTAGCGCAACGCAAGTTCGATATCACCCCAAGTGCGGCCGCGACCGGGTTGTGTGAATTCGGCTTCTGCTTTATTATAGCGATAATTACCTCCAAAGAGCATACACGAGCCCATTACGTAAAATCCCTGGAATTTTTCTGTGGGCTGGTCGTTAAGTCTGTGGACATCTGATTTGATGTATTCACCTTGAAGTCTGAAATTTTTATAATAAGCTGCGAATTCAAAACCATTCAATAAAGTGTAATCAACATTGGTAATTTCATCGGTATCGAGGTATTTCTTGCGATTGATACTTGTTAATGAACGTGTACTATAACGTACAGATCCCGGAGTAGCCACCTCAGTTGTTGGGGTGCGATATGAGGCAGCAGCCCCCAGGTGAATACCTCCATCGCGCTTGCTCCATAAGGGCATGAATACTATCTTTCCTGTAAAGGAATGTCCTTCATCAACTCCCAAGTCTTTATTGTTGTTGAGGGAATTGGTTCGTTCTTCTAAACCCCCAACATCTTGAAAATGAATGCCACCAACCATATAAAGCCATTTATAATTATAAGTAGCGGCCATTCCTATATGACGCGAAGGAGCGAATGCGTTGACCGCCATTGGTCTTTCAAGGAATGTAAGGTAGCGCGAAGTAGTGGTGGCTTCCATTGAGAACCCTTCCTTGAAATTACCAACTTTGATACCCAGGTTATCTTTGGGCAAATACATCAGGTAAGCATCTTTAATTTCTAATTCTGAATTGGCAAAGTCAAGGTCAATTTCTCCGTACCATTTTTTTGAAAGGATAGTTTTCATGGCAAAACGAGCCCTGCGTAAGGCTACTCCGTTGCCGATGGGATTGTAAGTGTCGCCAAGAAATGCGGCGCCATCTACCTGAATTCGGGTGTCGAACCAGATTTTTTGCTGCTGGTCAGCACTTTCGAAAACCAGGGTACCGCCACGTCTTTCACTTAATAGAGGAATTCTGTCTACAGGCACGCCATACTGGTTGTACCGAACCTCATCGCTTTGCGTTTGGGCGCATAGTGAGGCCCAGGCAGTCAGCGTGACAAAGAGTAGAATGAATTTTGAAAAGTACTTCATGGTTTTGATTTTAAAGGTTAGTAAAAAAATGATTTAAATTTTCTGATGAAGATAGGTTGAGTCGTTTGCGAAGGCGATATCTTGCAGTTTCCACACTTTTGGGTGTTATGTTGAGTAAGGCAGCTATTTCTTTGTTACTTAAATTAATCCTAATTAAAGTAGCCAGCCTTTTTTCTTGCTCGGTAAGATCAGGAAATAGGGTTTCGAGTTTGTGGAAAAATTCCTGATGGGCTGTCTCAGCCCTAGAAAAGAAGGTTTCCATTTCTTTTCTGAAGCTCATCCGTTGGGTTATCATTTGGCTTAATGCCCTTAGTTCCGTAGCCGTATTTACATCTTGGGTGCTTTCACGCAGGGTATCAATTTTTCCTTTTAGCTCACCGAGGTAATTCCATTGCTCGGCAAGGTTAAGCGCCATCTGGGTGATTTCACGTTGCTGAAATTCTATTTTGGAGGCCAGCATACGGTTTTCAAGCTGAATTGATTGGTTTTCAAGTTCATTGAGTTTTTGCCGTGTAAGATGCAGTTGGTTTTCCTTTTGAAGAATTTCGTTTTCAGCCTGTAGTTTTAACTTCTTCTGCCGTAAGCCGTAAAGCAAAACAATGCTTAACGCTCCAAGGCTAATTATAAGTAAAGAAGGTAATACCAGATTGAATGTATGCGTAACAGATTCGGCTATAAGTGTCTGCTCATCCAGTAGTTTTCTATTCTCAGTAATTTCCTGACTAACTTTTATCGTGAAAACATTTTGAATAAAAAAAAGACTGAAAAAAGTCAGAAGTCCTGCCATCACAGGGGTGAGAATCCATCCAGCCATAATTTTTCCCAATGTAACAGGTTGAATTTCCTGACTCCCTTTTACTAACCCTATACCGATGATGGCGCCTACCACTACTTGCGTGCTTGAAACAGGTACGAGGGGGATTGGAGGAAGTCCAATGCTTTGCATGAATTGCGAGAGCGATGAACTTGAAAAAATAAACAATACAAAGGCTTGGGAGAGAACCACACCAATGGCTGCTTCAGGTGAAAGTGAGAGAATCCCATTGCCCACAGTCTCCATCACTTTGTGGCTGTAGGTGAAAATACCCACGGCAATTGCCAGGCCACCTAAGAGCAATAGCACTTGTGTGCCTTCTAATTTAAAAAGTCCAAAATCAAGAGCGATGGAAGGTGCCGAAGGAATAAATACACCCATAACATTTCCTATATTGTTGGCACCCAGGCTATAAGCCCCAAAGGCTCCAACTGCTATGAGGGCAAATCGAATATAAGAATCGAGAATAATTATATGAATCCCTGATTTGATAAGGATTCGTTTGATAAGCATATAGAGCAAGGCTGAGAATATTGCTCCCAGCAAAGGGCCACTCACCCAGGTACCGGCAATTTTAAGAAGAACCGACATATCGGCGGGTTTACCCGTAAAAAAGGCCCAACCTAAAATAGCACCTACGATGGCCTGAGAGGTAGATACTGGCAATCCTTTTCTTGTCATGGCAGTTACCGCAACTGCAGCACAAAGCGAAACAGTAAAAGCCCCGCCCAGGGCGTCTATTCTACTTAGCTCGGTAAGTGTTATAGCTCCTCCCTGCCCTTGCAAAACTGCACCTATAACTACAAAAATACTTGCTATCCAGGCTGCTTTTCTAAACTTAAGCATGCCAGACCCTACAGCCGTTCCAAAAACGTTGGCTGCATCGTTGGCACCCAGCGACCACCCAAGAAACAAACCGCTTGTTAGCGCTAAAAGAAAAAACATATTCTAAATAGTGCGGATAATGGCCATGATTGATAGGGTATCAGCTACCTTCTGGGCTGCATCAGAGAGATTTTCTAAGTGAAGAGTGAAATAGCGTAGATGTATCTTTTCGCTAAGTTTTATTTGACCCATTTCATGAAAAACTCTACGCTTTATACTATCTGCCAGCTTATCTGCTTCGTTCTCATATAGATAAACTTTGTGGAGTTTTTCCTTAACGGTTTCAGGGTGTTTAAACCATGCTCTTGCGGCAGGTACCACCGACTCAATAGCTGAAACAGAAATTTCTGTTAATTTTAATAAATCCGGATGAAGCTCCTCCGGAATGAATGGAATCTCAACATCAAACTGGTACAGATTGGCCTTCGCCAGGTCGATAATCGAATCAAGTTCTTCCAAGAGTTTGAGTATATCTCCCCTCAGTTGTGGCATCAGGCTTCGTTTATAGAGAATGGTTTCGGCTTGTCTTTTTAAACTGTCAGCTTCTGCTTCCAGTGCACTCAACTTCTGGATGTTTCCGTTGAAACGAGCATCGTCTTTTGAAAGGTAATTCCCTACCCCGTCTCTGAATACTATTGCCCCTTGCTCAATTGTATCCAGGAAAGTATCTATTACCTCTATCAGTTTTCTGGCTTGTTTAAACTCAAACATTTTTAAGGCTTTTGTTTTACAAACCTACTTACTTTATTCCAATACTCAGCCTAAATTGCTGGGAAAACTATTATTCACATGTAGGGATTGATGTTG
>DDBO01000013.1 GCA_002332755.1 Bacteroidales bacterium UBA2030
TTCATCAGAAGAGTAATCCTGAATTTTAGGCTGGTTTTCATCGTTTCCGAAATATTTAAAAGCTTTGTTTCGCAGCATGTTACGACTCAGCACCCAAGTATCAAAACCATTTTTTCGAAAATGTTTCCACACCGCCCCAAAAGCGTAGTTCCATTGGTCATTTTCAGGTAAATAGCCCAGCAGATAACGTTGCCGCTCGTCAGGATTTTTAATATCGGTATTCAATCTCGACTGGTCGAGGGCTCCGATGCTAATGATGCTAAGCTCATTGTGTTGGTCGATACGCGTCTTTAGTTTTAATTGATAATCGTTATAAACCGGCAAAAAGGGCAATCCGATGGCACTAAAAAGAAATTGAAGGTATGAACGACGGAGTGAAAAAAGTAATCCGGTATTTTGATTTAAAGGGGTATTTAACGAAAGCCCCAGATCGGAGGCTCCAACCGTAGCCCTGAAATTGGTTTTATCCTTTGAAGGTTCAATTTGTTGCATATCCAACACTGCGCTTAATGCATTTCCCCTGGAAGCCGGAAAGGCACCAGAGTAAAGATCGGCCCCCCGAAGAAAATCTACATTAATTATCCCTATAGGCCCACCGGATGCCCCTTGGGTACTGAAATGATTCAGTGTGGGAATCTCCATACCATCGAGGTAAAATCTATTTTCTGACGGACCTCCTCCCCTGATAATAAGATCGTTGCGAAAAGAGACGGAACTAGCCACTCCTGGCAATGCCTGAATAACACGAGAAATGTCACGGTTGCCTCCCGGATTTTTCTCAATTTCAGAAATACTAAGACTCCGCATCGAGAGGGGGCTCTCTTCTTTTCGCTGAAAAGGAGAAGCCTTAATTTCAACCTCCGTCAATTCTATTTTTGTGGGTTTCATCGCAATTTCCACATAAGTTGTACGAGCATTTGTAACCAAAAAATCTTCGCTCGTAAAGGGTTCATAACCCACCTGGGTGGCTACCAATCGCTTAAAACCAGGTTCAACCCCAAAAAAACTAAAGTTGCCGTCGAGATCGCTTGTGCTTCCAATGTTGGTTCCATAAATTACAATATTGGTAAACGGCAGAGGCTCATTGGTTCTGAGGTCATAAACCCTTCCTTTGATGACACCAGTTTGGGAAAAAAGAAATGAGGGTATCCATAAAAAAATGACAACTATCAGTCTTTTATTCATATCCTAACTGAAATTTACATGTTAAGCATTTGAAGGGCTTCTTCTACATGCCTTTTAAACTGGAAAGCCGAACGGAATACACCCCGGATGATACCGTTTCGGTCGATTACATAGGTCACCCTGCCCGGAAGCAGTCCTAAAAAATCCCGGGGAACCTGATATAACTTTCTAATTTTACCTTCCGGGTCGGACAAGAGGGGATAAGCGATTCCATGTTTTTTTGCAAAAACCTGGTGAGAATCAAGGCTATCGGGGCTAATACCCACCACGAGTGTGTCAGCTATTTCAAAAGTTGGCATGGAGTCTCTGAAAGCACAGGCTTCGGCTGTGCAGCCCATCGAATCGTCCTTGGGATAAAAAAACAATACGATATTTTTCTGCCCCCTGTATAAAGAGGGAGTGAATACTATGCCATCGTGTGAGGTTGCAGTAAAGTCTGGTGCAGGTTGATTGATTAACGGGTGATTCATAAGGCTTTTTCTTTAAAAACAGCCCTAAGGCAAGAATGTTTATTTTTATCACCGGAAAGTTAAACAAAAAAATCAGACCAAGGCTTTTTTATAGACGCGTAAGGCTCGCTCTCGCGCTTCAGAATGATCAACCATGGGCTTTGGATAGCTTGGAGAATTCACTTCGGGAACCCAGCGTTGAATAAACTCTCCGTGAGGGTCGAAACGGGCTGCCTGAAGCATAGGATTAAAAATCCGAAAATAAGGTGCCGCATCCACTCCTGTACCTGCTGCCCATTGCCAACCTCCATTATTTGAGGATAATTCAAAATCGAGCAGCTTACGCGCAAACCAGGCCTCACCCCACCGCCAGTCGATAAGAAGATGTTTGGTCAGAAATGAAGCCGTTATCATCCTCAGCCTGTTGTGCATATATCCGGTTTTCAGAAGTTGACGCATGCCGGCATCAACCATCGGATAACCCGTCATTCCATTTTTCCAGGCCTCAAAATCTTCTTCCCTGTTGAGCCATTCTATGCGATCGTATTCAGGCTTAAATGCACTCCGGGTCACATAGGGAAAATGCCATAGTATCATCATGTAAAACTCTCGCCAGATAAGTTCATTGAGAAAAACAGGGTTAAGTCGCATGGCGATTTTAACAAGCTTTCTGATGCTAACAGTTCCAAACCGCAAATGGATGCCTAAACGCGTAGTTCCCTCGAGAGCCGGAAAATCCCGTGTTTTATCATAATTAAGAATGATCTCATCGCGGATATTTGCTGATGGTATCTCTTGGAAAGACTCCTTGAAACCCAGGGTATGTAGTTCAGGGAGATGCGTTTTTTCAATTTTAATGAAAGCCTCTCCATGGCGTTCCGACGGAAAAGCCTCCACTGCCTGAAGTCTGCCTTTCCAGGCCTTGCTGTATGGTGTAAATACAGTATATGGAGTCCCATCCGTTTTAAGGATTTCGTCTTTTTCGAAAATAACTTGGTCTTTGAAGGTTAAAAATTCAATGCCTTTATTTTTAAGAAACTGACCAACCTCCTGGTCTCGGGTTAGGGCATAAGGTTCATAGTCGTGGTTGGTATAGACTGCTCGGATGGGATATTCTTTAACCCATTTTTGAAAGATTTCCAGGGGTTTACCAAAATCAACCAACAAACCACTCTTAAATTTAGATAGTTGTTCATTTAATTGATGTATTCGTCGGTGGATAATGGTGATGCGCGCATCGTCAGGGTCTTCGAGCTTTTCGAGGATATGCTTATCAAAAATAAATACGGGCAAAACCGGCAATCCTGAAGTGAGAGCACGGTATAGCCCGTAATTATCATCCAGCCGTAAATCGCGGCGAAACCAGAAAATTACACAAGGGACCCGGGTATTGTTCATTGTTTGGTTTTAATGCTTAAACAATACCGGCAGCGATTGGTTCAGGGCTCCTGCCTGCGTTTATTGGGAGGATATTTTTTCAGCAAAAAATAACTTAGCAATAAGGCGCCTCCCGTAAAGATACAAATCATCGAAAGATGCGAAGCCCACGGCTCCAGCTTTGAATAATTAGCCATAATATCGCCACTTAGCACTCCTAAGGCTAAACCGATCAGAAAAAGCCCGGCTTTGAGTTGTAGGGCACTTTCACAACCGCCCGACATGTCATCAGGATTGAGCCCCCGCGCTATCAGGCTCATTCTTTCTTTTTGCCTCAGTGCCAGATAAACAATAGATACCACCATGGCAAAAAATCCCAGGGGAATAAGTACATCTTCTCCGTTCATACTCGTTTTTTTAGATGTGATTTTTGACGCAATTTGCTTTCCGGGGTTACATCCTTTTATTAAGTTTTTGATAATTAATCAAAAATATGCCAAAAGGAACTAATTTCGCCTTTGTCGTGTAACCCGTTATGGAGGACTGCGTCCTAAAAGCAAATGTCAGGAAACGGCGAAGAACATATCATTCAAAAAGCCAAGAATGGCGACCAGGCTGCATTTGCAGCATTGGTGGAAAAATATAAAAATCAAGCCTTCAATGTGGCTCTGCCTATTGCAGGCAACAGAGAAGATGCCGAAGAAATTGCCATGGATTCTTTCGTCAAGGCCTGGAATGCACTCCCCCATTTTAAAGGAGAAGCCAAATTTTCTACCTGGCTCTTTCGGATTGTTTACAATACCGCCATTTCTTTTCGGCGTAAGAAACGTATGGAAACCGTAGCCATCGACGAAAAACTGATCGACAATTATAGTGAAGATGAATTTTCTTCCAATCTCCAAATGTTTTCCCTTGACGAGCAAATTCAGATGGTAAAAAAAGTCATGGAAACACTACCGCCTGATGATGCCGCCCTAATGGAACTATTTTACCATCAACAACTTAGCATTGATGAGATCAGCAGAATCACACTGCTCTCGGTCTCCAATGTAAAGGTGAAGCTCCACCGGATTCGCAAAAGGATTTTTGCAAACATTCAGGCACGCATCAAAGCCTCAGAGACTTACAGAATTTAATTATTGAAAATCAAAACATTATCACATATGAATACATCAAAAAATAGCCCTGACGATCTTCTTCGAATGGTTTTCGCAGCTATTCCTTCGGAAGAACCCTCACCCCAATTTACTCAAAAGGTGATGGAGCGTATTCCCTCTGATCATCCTATAATGCAGCCACTCCAGGAAGCTCCTTTTAATATCGGCTTCAGGACTGCTATCGCTTTACTATTAACCATTTCTTTTTTCGGCCTTCTTATCTTTTCAAGCGATTTCAGCTTCACTGAATGGATTTTGCGTTTTTCCGGCACTCTTCTGAAAGATTTCAGCCTGAGCTCTTTGTTATATCTGGCGCAAACAGCAATCGCCAAAATATTTGACTTTAAAGTATTGAGCATCATGGCTGGCATTGTTTTTCTGGTCGGAGGCTCTCTCATGGTTCTATACCGTATATCCAATGATAAAAAAACGCTTTCCCATATGAGTGTCCTGTTTATTATTTAAAAACTAAAATACGGGTTATCATCATTAATACATAGGTTTCGCTTGCCCCAATTTTATAGAAAGCCTCAGGAGTAAAAAGAGAATTTCAAAACAGGGGGATTTTTATCTTTGCTTGAAACAAGAACTTGCCATGAATGAATCGCTTAGGCAAGCCGTAATGGCTGTTTTAGAAAAAAAGCTCAATAACCCTACAGATATTAAGGTTACCCGTCCTCTCGGCGGAGGCGATATTAATTATGCCTTAATGCTTGAGACAAGCACTGGAAAATATTTTCTTAAATACAACAGCGCCAGTCGTTATCCGGGCATGTTCAAGGCAGAAGCGGAAGGGCTCAAGCTGATGCAGTCCACTAACACTGTTGCCGTGCCCGATGTTGTAGGTTTTGGGGATGATGGTCAGGAGGCATTTCTGATATTACAATACCTTGAAAAGGGTTACCGGAGTGAAAAAATGATGGAACAAGCAGGCCGGCAGCTGGCATTCATGCACAAAACAACAGCACCAGTATTCGGACTCGAATGCGATAATTACATTGGCAGTTTGCCTCAGAAAAATACCCGCTATGCCAAATGGTCTGATTTTTTTGCGGCAAGCCGTATAGAACCCATGCTGCGCATGGCGCGGGAAAAAGGCTTACTGGACCCTAAAATTTTACGAGCATTTTCTAACCTGTTGGCGCGCCTCGACGAATTAGTACCAGCCGAACCTCCTGCGCTTGTGCACGGTGATTTATGGGGAGGCAACTACCTGCCATGTACCGACGGTAAAGTTTACCTGATAGATCCGGCAGTCTATTTTGGCCATCGCGAAATGGACCTGGCCATGACTATGCTTTTTGGAGGCTTTCCTGAAGCCTTTTACGAAGGCTACGAAGCAGTATTCCCTTTACAAAAAGGATGGAAGAAGCGTATCGATATACATAACCTGTATCCTTTACTGGTACATGTAAATCTTTTCGGTGGAGGATATGTATCTTCGGTTGCCTCGATTGTAAATAAGTTTATTTGATACCTGAGGACTAGGATAATTTTCGTTTTGATAAACAAAATCCGATATTTGTGGTTAGAGAAAGAAACCACACAAACGGATACTTATGAAAAAAATTCTAATTGTATACTGGCCTGAACGGGGTAATGTAGAAAGTTGTGCCATCAAAATCAAGACAGCTATTGGTCAGGAAGCTAAGCTGAAATCATTAAAACAATTGACGGATACCGACCTTAAAGAGTGTGATCTATTGGTGGCAGGATGTTCAACCGTCGGAGCCGAAACCTGGAAAGATGCTTCCGGAGAAAATCAGTGGTCGCTATTTCTGGTCTCAGAAACCAGCAAGTTTTTATCAGGAAAAAAAGTTGCACTCTTTGGTTTGGGCGATCAGGTAAGCTATCCCAATCATTATGTTGATTTTATGGGAATTTTAAAAAAAGAATTGGAGCGTAAAGGAGCCCTGATTGTGGGTAGATGGCCGGCAGTGGGTTATAAGTTTGAATCGTCTGAGGCACTCGAAGGAGACCATTTTGTGGGCCTTGCCTTGGATGAAGACTGGCAACCCGAGCTTACTGACGAAAGAATTTCACGCTGGGTAGATCAGTTGAAAAAAGAGTTTTGATTATTCACCAACCTTTATGAAAAATTCCTGGAGTATAGCACTGCCAGGGATTTTTATGTTAATACGAGTTTATAAACAGTAGAAAATATTAATTCTTAACCAATTGGCGATAGTGCCTGTAACGTTCAAAAATCTCTTTTACAAAATTAACAGGCTCATCGCCCCTACAATATCCATAATAAACAACGGCATCATTGTAATAACGAGGATTAGCCTTATTTTTCAGATAAAAGGCTACATCTTCCCAATGATTAGGATTTCTATTGAACTTGGCAGCCAGCCTTCGGGCATCAAATACATGCCCTATACCTACGTTATAAGAAGCCATTACGAATTTTTTCCTTTCCTCAGGATCAGGAATTTTGTCTTTCCATTGTTCTTCGAGCCACTTAATGTACATGGCTCCTGCCTTAATGTGTTCTTGGGGCGAACTAAGACTATCGACTCCATATTTTAAAGCCGTTTCAGGCATCAACTGCATGATACCATTGGCACCGGCCCATGACTGCGCCTTAGGATCAAATTTCGATTCCTGGAAGGCCAATGCAGCCAACAGACGCCAATCCCAATCGATAACTTTTGCAAACTTTTTGAATGATTCATCATATTCCGAAAGGCGGCCCTTTCTTACAAAATTGATCGAGCTTTGAGCCATAAATTGAACTCTTTTGGCTTCCAAATATTTATTTGCCAGCGCTTTGGCTATCGGGCTGCTATAGAAATTTGTCAACCACTCGTTAACAATGCCCAACAACTCAGTCTCTTCCTTTTTAACGGCCCAGGCTACATTATGATAAAAACTGACAGGCACCTGAATGTCTATACTCGCATTATAAAGGGTAGAAATTTTAGCAATTCTCTCATCTGCCACCACATAAGGAATTTCACCAGCGGCAACCATCGCTATTAGCTCTTCCTGCGATTTATCGAAAGCTACCTCAAGCTTAATCGAGTCGCCAATCTCTTCCATCAAATTGTGCATTCGTCTGATGAGGTAACGATCATTGGGGATCCATACTTTCTTTCCACCCAATTCGAGTGGCTGCTGAATATAAGAGCTATTTTCTCCCTTTTCCTCTGGTTTTCGCTGCACAAGCACAGACCGAGATCTTCCTACAGGATTTGTAAAACCCACCTCCTGCGCTCTCGAAAGCGACATGGCCAATTCTGAGGCTACCAAATCTACATCTCCAGTCTTCAGGCGTTCTATGGCATTGCGGGGATTATTCTCAACCACCAATTCCAGCTCAACACCGAGATAATCAGCAAAATGATTTAGTATCTCAAACTGGTATCCCATGGGCCGACCTCGGTAAATGAAGTAGTCGATACTATTGTAATCGATCAATGCACGTAGCTTTCGGCTTTTTACAATTTCGTCGAGCCGAGTATTTACAGGCTGTTTTTCTCCGTCTATTATTTTGATGTTTAAACTGTTGCAAGATATCAGTAGGATCGAAAACCAAAGAACAAATAGACGGTGAAAAGAACTTAGAAAATCATAACTCATTAATAATCAATTAGTTAATACTAACTGCAAATTGAGCCACAATTTTACAACAATTTTTTTAAATAGATACTTTTTGGGGATATTTTTTATCGTTCATAATGATATTGTTTGAAATTCAGAGTAAATTCCTTCCTCAATCGGATAAGAGTGAAGGCCCGAAAGAAATAACACGCTATTGCCCTGAGTGAATTCTGGGGATTAAAAAAATACCATTGAGAGTAAAAAGAAAAGAAGACTGCCTCGATTGAGACAGCCTTCTAAGGAATTTGCTTAAACTAACGTTTCTTTAAAATCTTCCCCGGAGGGTAACAATCAGGTTGCGGCCGGGGGCGCTTATGCCCGAGGCAAATACCCTGTAATTCTGGTCGAGAATATTCTCCAATGCAAGCTGAACCTGCAGATATTTATTCATCTGCCATGCCATGTTTAGGTTAAGTGTATACCAGGCCGGGGTGCCGTACTGGGTGGCATATTTTATATTATCCTCGCCTAATAGATTATAATCTTCCAGGCGTTTCCAGCCATTGTAAAGCGCATAAAACTCAGCGGTAAATCTGTCAAGTATCAAATGCATGGATGTCTTGCCATAAACGGGAGGGATATGGTCGAGCGGGTAATCCGTGGTATCAGTCTTTATCCTTCCATAAGTGTAGGTAAGAACCGAGCTGAGGCTAAAATTGGGTGTGATACGGGCCACTACCTTTCCGGTAACTCCGTAGACATAAGCTTTATCCGCGTTAACACTTGTGGTAACCCGGCTCAAGGTTCCATCATAATAGATACTGTCCTGACCATGAACAAGCGCGGGTTTTACGGTAATAAGGTCAGTAAGATGCGTATAAAAGCCAGTGGCTTCTAAATCAACAATCCCTGCTATGTTTTTAGCAACACTCAATTCTCCGTTCCAGGAGTATTCTGATTTAAGGTCGGGATTGGGCACAATAACACTTCCCGGCACACTTTCGAATACTTTGCCTAAATCGTCCACATTAGGAGCGCGAAAACCTGTGCTTCCCAGGAGTGAAATCTTCCAACCTCTTTCGGGCTTCCAAATCAGCCCCAGGTTACCATTGAGTGCACCTGATTTTTGGGTAACTTCCCTGTCAAGGAAGGGGAAAAAGGTGGTATCGTTAAACTTTGCATTCAGATATACATTGCTATAGCGTAATCCATCCGTAAGAATAACCTTTGGTGTAATTTCCCACGCATGGGTAAAATACACAGCCAGAGTACGCATGGTAGAACCACCATCCGGATAACGTGTGTCGAGAGATCCTGTGCTGCCATCTTTGATATTTTCCCAATATGCCGAGCTGTTTACATCGTTGTAGGTTCCCTCTACCCCATAACGCAATTCATGCCTTCCGACTTGTTTCTGAAAATCAGCATTCAAAGAAAGCACATCCACTTTTTCCGTTCTGTGGCTGAGTTTGCTTTTGCCAAAACTCCTGTTGTGGCGGCTCTCTTCTAAATTTTGCCATGCAAGTGTAATCCGTGCCTGGTCGTAAATGCGGCTGTTGTGCAGGTCAAGGTGATAAGCGGCCAGAAGCCTTTTTTGTGGACCATAGTACCATTCGGCATACCGGGGCAATCCACCACTTGTTTCTGTCAATCTATCGTAACGGTTGATATCCGAAGAGGTTGAATATTGAAAATTAAGGGTATGCTCTGCCTTCTCTGACGCTTTTAAATAAAACTTTTGCATAAAATCGTACTGGGAGTATCCAGAGCGTTTCTGGATGTTGGGGTTGGAATTAATCAAGGCACTGTCTTTATTGTTGATGCGTTCAACATAAAACAAGCATTTGCCCCAATCACCATAAAAGGGATTACGCACATCCCCTTGCCTTAAGTCACCAAAATCGGAAACCGTTACCGAAGTCAAAGAGGCCCAATTTTTCCATCCAAGATTCACATCAGCATGTGCGGTTTTCTCGTTATAGGCTGAAGAATAACGCGTAAATGCCTGGGTGCGGCTGTAAAATGACTTATCCGGGCCTGCCGTGCGAGGCTTTAATGTGTGAAAATGCATCACACCGCCCAATGCATCGCTCCCATAAATCACCGAACCCGGACCATAGACCACTTCAGCTTTTTCAAGCGCTGAATTATCGAGGGTGATGATGCTCTGCAGATGCCCTCCGCGGTAGATGGCGTTATTCATTCGAATACCGTCCACAACGAGCAACACCTTATTGGCTTCCAGGCCTCTTAAAATAGGACTGCCTCCTCCCAATTGGCTTTTCTGCACCAATACTTCACCGCTTTTTTGTAATAGTTCGGCTGTTGTGGGTTGACTCAGTAATTCAAGGTCGCGGCGTTTCATTACCAACACTTGCTGAGGTACGTCCTCCCGCTTTTCTTCAAAACGACTGGCCGAAATAACCGTCTCATCCAGATCATACACCTTCCCGGTCAGTAAAATCCTATAATTGCTCTTCTTCAGTTCGTTAAATTTGGTTTGGAATGTGTGATATCCCAATGCACGAACTATAATCACCGCTTCATCACCCAAGGCCTTGGTTGACACCTTCCCGCTCTGGTCGGTAGTTGAAGTTTGTTCCAAACTTCCTTCTTTTACCATTATAACCGCACCTGGAACAGGTTGTAGAGTCGCACGATCGAGTACATTGATGGTTTGGGATAGTAATCCATTGAAAGTCAATAATATTATTAAAAAAGTTAAAATGTTTTTCATAGCAATTTTTAATTTCGTTAAAAAAGAATAATAACATAGAGCGACATTTATCGTAATGTCACTACCTCACCCTTAAAAAGGAGGAGGTTTTAAATAATACAAGAGTATAAAATTTATGAGGTACACCAAGGAGGAGGAGAAGGGACTCCCGGCTCAAACGGCAAGGGTGGACAAATCCTATAGCCACTGAAAACAAGGTATTTTGCGGGTAAAGGAGTGATACGAATAGCAGCAGGAATAAAATACAAAGAAAGCTGCATGGCTGGATTTATCAGGCCCATTCTTCCACCGGTAGCATCCTGTCTCTGCTTTAAAGCCTGGTATAAAGCCATTTCCTTTCCATCTTCCAGGGCCAAGATCTTAATTTTCCCCTGCAAGGGCTTTTGTAGGCTAATGATATCGAACATCTTTCCATGGAGAAGGAATTCATGGCCTTTTTCAATCCATTGAAGGCGCTCGAATTCTATTGGACTAAGTATCAAAACAACAGCCTCTTGCAATAATTGAGGTTGATTACCCTGCAGGATTCTGTGGCGAACTTCTCGTTTGATTTCTGCTTTACGGAGGAAAAATAAGGGATAAAAAATCCCCATATGAAACAGGATTATTACGAGCAGAAAGCAAGCTTTGTATTTTCTCATAGAGGATATCCCAGGTGACAAATTTAAGGTCAAACCTGTTAGAATCCAAAAACGCAATTCCTCAAAACCACTTCCCGAGCCTTCCGCTCCTTGCATTAAAACAAAAAAAGCCGGTAACACCGGCCTTCTCTGCTCCCCCAGCTGGACTTGAACCAGCGACCCTCTGATTAACAGTCAGATGCTCTAACCAACTGAGCTATGGAGGAGTGTTTCTTGAAATTTCGGAGTGCAAAATTATAAAAGTTTTTCTTTCCCTCAATACCTTTGCCGAAAAATTTTTAACCATCAAAAACAACCTATTGTAGATGAACAAAATAATTGGACTTGGAAATGCTCTTGTAGATTTACTCACCTATTTGCCCGACGACACCTTTCTGCACCAGCACAAACTTCCGGCAGGAAGCATGACTTTGGTGGATGCCCCCACAGCTCAAAAACTTACTAATGAAGCTCAACGTTTTAAGCAAAAGGTGATGAGCGGGGGATCGGCAGCGAATACCATTTATGGTCTGGCTATGCTCAATGTACCTTGTGGATACATGGGTAAAGTTGGAGACGACGAGTTAGGCCGTATTTATAAAAAAGACCTGGAAAATGCCGGTATTAAAGCGCATACCATCCATTCATCAACCCCCACAGGAAGGGCCCTGGCCCTTATAACACCCGACGGTGAAAGGACTTTTGCGGTGTATTTAGGTGCTGCTCTTGAACTTACAAGTGTTGACCTTCAAAAAGAAATCGTTAATGATTATGATCACATGCACATAGAGGGATACCTTGTGCAAAACCACGACCTGATGAGGGATGCACTCAGTATGGCAAAAAGCATGAGGTTGACGGTGAGCCTCGACCTGGCCAGCTATAATGTAGTGGCAGAAAATCTCAGCTTTTTGAGAGAAATCATGCAGCAGGGATGGGTTGATATCGTTTTTGCCAATGAAGAAGAAGCCAAAGCATTTACGGGCCGGAATCCCGAAGAATCTCTCGAGGAACTATCAGCCTTTTGTCCAACGGCGGTGGTTAAAATTGGGAGCAAAGGTTCTTTCATAAAAACTAATGGTAAGGTTTACAGGATAGATGCCATTCGTGCACAACCCATAGATACAACCGGGGCAGGCGACATGTACGCAGCCGGTTATCTGTGCGGCCTTACCCGTGGATACGAACCAGAAAAATGTGGTCGGTTGGCCAGCTTCGTAGCCGGACGCTGTGTGGAAAGCGAAGGCGCACGTATGCCCCTTAACCTGTGGGCTGAAATTCAGAAATTCATGCAAACGTTGTAACTCCCTGACCAGCATTTTGCAAAAAATTGTATTTCAAATTGTTTTAAGGCCTTTCAAGATAAAGGCCTTTTTTTTAATTTTGCCCCCTCTATGTAAAAGACTAAATTTTAATATTTTAAACAAATGAAGGTTTATCAGACAAAAGAAATCAGGAATATCGCCATTGTTGGCGGGGCTAAGTCAGGAAAAACCACCCTTGCCGAATCGATGTTATTTGAGGGCGGAGTAATTAACCGCAGAGGCACTATTGAAGACAAAAATACGGTATCCGACTATCGCGATATCGAACTTGAACGCCTCAACTCTATTTATTCAACCGTTTTATATGCCGAAATCGACGGCAAGAAAATCAATATGATAGACTGTCCGGGGTTCGACGACTTTGTTGGTGAAGTCATTGCAGCCCTCAAAGTAACTGATACAGCACTCATGGTAATAAATGCCCAAAATGGCGTGGAAGTGGGTGCAGAAATCAGCTGGAGGCATGCCTCTAAGGCCAAAAAGCCCGTCATTTTTGCCATCAACCACCTGGAACACGAAAATTCCAACTTTGAGGAAACTCTCCGTCAAATGAAGCAGTCGTTTGGTGGTGGCGTAATGATATGCCAGTACCCCGTAAACGAAGGCCTGGGTTTCAATGCCGTGATTGACCTTCTGCAGATGAAAATGCTGAAATTTGATGCTTCTGGTAAAACCGAGGTATTAGATATACCTGCCTCCGAAAAGGACAAGGCCGATGAGATGTATGCAGCCATGGTGGAAGAACTTGCTGCCAACGATGAGGCTTTAATGGAAAAATTCTTTGAAAACGGCTCACTCAGTGAAGAAGAAATCAGTCGTGGGTTGAAGCTTGGCCTCATCAACCGTGGGGTTTTTCCTGTATTTTGCATTAACGGAAAACAAAACTGGGGTGTTCGCCGCTTGATGCAGTTTATTTGCAATACGGTGCCTTCGCCGGATGAAGCTCCAAGAGAAACCTTCACCGACGGCAAAGAAGTTACTTACAACCCCGCCGACTCTGCCTGCGCTTTCGTGTTTAAAACCACTTTCGAACCCCACCTGGGCGAAATGAGCTTTTTCAAAGTATTTGCAGGAGAAATTACGGAGGCAATAGATCTGGTCAATGCCAATAATAGCTCAAAGGAACGCCTGTCGCAGCTCTTCGTCGTAGCCGGCAAAAACAGACAAAAAATTGAAAAAGTTGTAGCCGGCGACATAGCTGCCACCATTAAGCTGAAAAACGTAAGGACAAATCATACGCTGAATTCGCCTAAAAACCCCGACCCTCAAATCACCCCTATCGTCTTCCCAGAACCCAAAATTACAGTTGCTGTAAAGGCTAAAAACAGCGCTGAAGACGAGAAATTAATGGGTATTCTCAACGACCTGGCTAAAGCCGATCCCACCCTTGTTGTGGAACAGTCGAAGGAGCTCAGGCAATTGATTCTTGGAGGTCAAGGCGAGCTTCACCTCAACATTCAAAAATGGCTCATCGAGAATGTTAATAAAATTGCTATCGATTATCTCCCGCCTCGTATTCCTTACCGCGAAACCATTACCAAGTCGGCCAAGTCTATGTATCGCCACAAAAAGCAGTCAGGCGGCGCCGGACAGTTTGGTGAAGTGCATATGATGATAGAGCCTTACTACGAAGGCATGACCCCCCAAACCGAATTTCCTATCAGGGCTACCGAAACCTACGACCTCGAATGGGGTGGTAAACTGGTTTTCAACAACTGTATTGTCGGTGGGGCCATTGATGCCCGCTTCATGCCTGCCATCCTCAAGGGTATTATGGAAAAAATGGAACAGGGCCCTCTGACCGGATCTTATGCCCGCGATATCGTGGTGAATATTTATGATGGGAAGATGCACCCGGTTGACTCAAACGAAATTTCCTTCAAACTGGCCGGTCGCAATGCCTTTAAAGAGGCATTCAAAAATGCAGGCCCCAAGATTCTGGAGCCTATTTACGAAGTAGAAGTTATTCTGCCGGAAGAAAAATTCGGAGATGTAATGACTGACCTTCAGGGACGTAGAGCTATAATCATGGGTATGGACAGCGAAGGCAACTATAAAAAAATCATAGCCCGTGTGCCCCTTGCCGAAATGAATCGCTACTCCACCGCTTTAAGTTCGATAACCTCGGGACGAGCTATGTATTCCATGAAATTTGTGGAATACGCTCAGGTTCCGCCCGATGTTCAAACAGCCCTACTCAAGGCTTACGAAGAACAGGAAGCAGAAGACTAATCCTTATAGAATTTTTATCAGCGCCACCCCCTCGAGGGGTGGTTTTTTTATTTTTCGGATAAGGGTATTTTTACTTTTGAGTGTCTTTGTATATGTAAAAGAAAAATAATATGAAAAAGATTGCATTAATCATCGCGTTAATAATTGCATTCATTCAGGGAAGCCTTGCCCAGATTAACCTGGAACATGAATTCAACTGGCTTTCTGCTGCCAGCGTAAATCTCCCTACTCTTGGCTATAAATATTATGCCATGGATGCCATCAACAACAAATGCATCATTTACAATACCGACTATACCCTTTACAAACAAATCAATATTCCCATGCCCTCAGGGTATTATCTGGTAGACCTTCAATATGTTAGTGAGAATATTTTTAATACTGACCCCCAACTTGAGTTTCTCTATGTTATCTACAAATTTGACTCTACCCTTGGGTATGGAATGTATTCTACACGCATAATGAATGAGGCAGGAACTCAATTGCTTCAGGTGGATGGCGGGGGATATAGCCTGGTGTACCCTGCAGCTCAAGGGTCCAAACTTTTCGTGTGGATGTACGATTTCAGCCTGTCGCTTTATAGCATTGGTACAAGGGTGTATAGCTTACCGGGAAGCTACAGTACTAATAATAGCAATACTGTCGATATTCAGACCGAATCCATGCTGCCCTACCCCAATCCTGCCCGCGATTTTGTTCTATTGCCCATTCCCAAGGGTTTTGACGTAAGAAATGTTACGATTTCTCTTTTTGATAAAGAAGGGAAGATGCTCCCAACTGAACCTTTTTCCTTTAATGGAAACCTCATTAAATTATCTACTATTCATCTGAAGCCTGGCAATTATTACTATCGCATAAACCAAAATACAACCACTGTAAGCTCAGGCAAATTATTGATTGCAAAATGACTCATACCATGAAAATCAATCCAAACCTGGCCATTAACGATACGGGATTTGCCTTCGATCCTATGACGGGCCATTCCTATACGCTCAATTCGGTGGCTCTTGAAATAGTGCAAAGACTAAAACAAGGACAAACAGAAGAAGAAATAGCAACTGGCCTTGCTGATGAATTCGATGCCGACCCTGTCATTATCCTCAAAGACCTGCTAGATTTTATTGAAATACTAAGAAATTACGAACTCCTTGAGCATGAATAAGACATTACATATAGCGCTAAGCGGGCTCAATGCAATAGATAGTCCCGGGCCGGGAGTACCTGTTGCACGCGGCCTGAGAGAAGCCTCAGGTTTCGATTTTAAAATAATAGGTCTGGCCTATGAAAACCTTGAGCCGGGTATATACATGCCCGGAATAGCCGACAAAGTCTTTATCATGCCTTATCCTTCAGAGGGTATAGCAGCGCTAAAAGAAAGATGGGAATACATCCTTTCCGTAAGCAAACCAGATGTGGTGATCCCCAACTATGACGCAGAGCTTCTTCCTTACATTCGTTTGAATCAATGGTTGAAAGAAAAAGGGGTAGCTTCGTTTTTACCCACAGAAGAACAATTTGAAGAAAGACAGAAATACAGACTCACAGAATTCGGTGAGAAATACAATATTCCAGTACCAGAAAGCCACTCTGTAAATAATCTGAGCGAACTGGCTGAAAAAGGGAAACACCTGGGCTATCCACTGGTAGTAAAAGGGAAATTTTATGAGGCAGGCATAGCAAGAAGCCCACAAGAAGCGGAAGATTGGTTCCTAAAAATCAGCCATAAATGGGGCTTTCCAATAATTGTCCAGAAATACATTAAAGGAGAAGAATTTAACGTAGCTGGCCTGGGTGATGGAAATGGAGAAACCATTGCCGCCGTTGCTATGCGTAAACAATATATTACAGATAAAGGGAAGGCATGGGGAGGAATTACAGTAACAGACCCCCGAATAATGGAACTCACCCGCCACTTTGTTACCAAAACTCAGTGGAGAGGCCCTTTCGAACTTGAACTTATGAAGGATGCCCGTGGTGATTTTCATGTGATGGAAATAAATCCAAGAATGCCAGCCTGGATTTATCTTGCTGTGGCTGCCGGACAAAATATCCCTCTTGCCACAACACAATTGGCCCACGGAGAAGAAGTAAAACCTATGCCCTCTTATGAGCCGGGCATAATGTTTATAAGATACAGCTGGGATTTAATTACACATGTAAGCTCATTTCAAGAATTTTCCATGAAAGGAGAAAGATAACCATGACAACCAAAAAACCATACATAAAGCCCATAATCAGAAGGCTTGAAGCACGAATGCCCTCCAAATTTGGTGGTGGCAATGCAATCAAAACCCTTACCCATATTGACGGGGTGAGTACAGAGTCTCTTCTGGAAAAATTCGGCTCCCCCCTGTTTGTTCTTTCCGAAAAAATCATTCGCCGTAATTATAGGGAGGCTCACAGGGCATTTAGTACTCGCTTGCCCCGGGTACAATTTTCCTGGTCCTACAAAAGCAATTATCTTGATGCCGTTTGTCGGATTTTCCATCAGGAAGGAAGTTGGGCTGAGGTCGTTTCGGGTTTTGAATATCAAAAAGCCCTGCTGAATGGGGTTCCGGGAGATAAAATCATCTTCAACGGACCCGACAAAACCAGGGATGACCTGATATTAGCTACCCGAAACCAATCCCTTATACACATCGACCATTTTGATGAATTGTATTTACTCCAGGAAGTGGCCAAAGAAACCCATTTAAGGCCGCAGGTGGCCATTCGTGTTAACATGGACACAGGAATTTATCCTATGTGGGATCGTTTTGGTTTTAATTATGAAAACGGACAGGCATGGGATGCTATAAACAGGATTGTTAAAGGCGGCCAAATGGACTTGGTTGGGCTGCATTGCCATATCGGTACTTTTATAATGACCGCAGATGCTTATGAGGTGGCTGCAACCAAGCTTGCCAGCCTGGCCCTTGAAACCTGGAAGCAATTAGGGGTTAGCATTGCCTATCTTGATCTGGGGGGTGGTTTTGCCTCAAAAAACACCCTGAAAGGCGCATACCTTCCGGGTAACGAAACCAACCCTGATTTCGACGATTATGCAGAGGCCATTACTCGGGTACTCATGAAATCCTCGTTTCCGGAGAATCGAATTCCATTGATAATACTCGAAACTGGTCGTGCCTTGATCGATAACGCAGGATATCTTCTGGGAACCGTTATCGCTAACAAACGTTCTTCAACCGGCAAAAAAAATCTTATTGTCGACTTTGGAGTAAATATCCTTTTCACCGCATTTTGGTACAATCATCCCCTTCTCCCCTTAAAAACACATCACTCTTTAATGGAAGAATGCACTGTATACGGCCCATTATGCATGAACATTGATGTTATTCGCGATTCTGTGGTATTGCCTGCTTTAAATCCGGGCGATCATCTGGCTGCCCTTTATGTTGGTGCATACAACATGACCCAATGGATGCAATTTATCACAATGCGGCCTGCTGTAGTACTGATTACCGAAAAAGGCGAACCGGTCGTAATCCGGAAAGCAGAAACTGATAAAGTAATTAGGGAACAGGAATTAATACCCGATCATCTGCTCTCGTTCACATTGTAACACAATTTGGCCTACAGAATGAAATTTCTGTAAAACTTCGTTACTTTTGTAGTGCACCTTAAACAAATGCTACTGCCAATGTTTAAAACGAAGCATACCTTCCGTAGGGTGGGCGTTTATGCTCTCGTCTATTTTTTGTTGGCAGGAACGATAATACTCAACATCCGAAGCTCTTACAAGAACAAAACCCGGGAATATAGTCAGCAACAAGCCAATGAATTTATTATTGGCATGCAATCAACTCTTCATCACTACCGGTTGCTGGCTGATGATTATTATCAAATAATTGCGAAAGATACAGTTCTGCTAAACTTGCTATGTTCTTCCGTCGATCTGGATTTACTTCAGAAGTTACAAGCCAGGGAAGCGGCTGCCCTCCGTCTGCATCCGGTCAAAGCAGGAGCCGAGAAATATCATTTCAATTGTGTCAATTTATACTACAATAATCACCTCACTTTTGTCAGACTATATAACCCGGAGTTAATGGACTACAACGCGGGTATAGCACCCAGCCTGGTTTCTAAATCCAATGAAACCCAGAGCATTGTGGAGGGTTTCGAGACAGGTCCGGCCAGTGCCGGATTCCGGTTTGTGTATCCCTTATTTTTACATCAAAAACATTGTGGCTGCCTGGAACTGGGGGTCGATTTCATCGGCCTCAGAGAATCCCTCAAGAATATATTCCCTTTCGAATTCCGCTTTCTTATCAACAAAAATTTACTGCTTAGCAAGACCCCATTCAATAAACTGGATAATTTTAAATTAAGTGACCTGAGCGAGGATTATGTTTATGAAAAATCTTCCCTGCAACATTTCGAAAAGGATACTTCCCGACAACGAGTTGACCAGCGCTTAATCATTGAGTTTAACAAACAGCTCAGGAAGGAAATCAGTCATGACCTGCAAACCCAGGAAATATTCGGTCATTCGGCCACTATTGATGGGGTTGACATTTTTGCCCTTTTTATAAAAATCTATAGCCCAGATAAAAACGATGAGGCTTTCATCATCATATATTCAAACGACAGCACAGCGGCAGGTTTTTACAGAAGTTACCTCAGAGAATCTTTGGTAATCTCCATATTAATTTTATTACTTATTCTGCTTGTAGCATACGCAATTGATCGTCATAAGCAAATTAAAATTAAGAATCAGGAACTTGAGACACAGGCTCAACAGTTGAGCGAGCTCAATCAAACCAAGGACAAATTTTTCTCAGTTATCGCACACGACCTCCGCAATCCCTTTCATGGCCTGGTGGGGCTGACCCAAGTATTGGTAGAAGATTTCGATTCTATGGAACCTGAGAA
>DDBO01000072.1 GCA_002332755.1 Bacteroidales bacterium UBA2030
ATTATTCAAGAAGCAATAAAAAGGGAATTAATAATGAGCTAAAACAAAAATAATTAAAATGGGGAATTACTTTAGGCCATTATTAGTTGGTTGTTTGACAATAGTACTTAATACTGTAATAGTACGAAATAGTTTATGTCAAAAGTATTCAAAGCAGGTTGAATTAGAAACCAAGTTATATTCTCTTTCAAAAGTCTGGTCAGAATGTGAGTTTAATTTTCCTTATTTTAAATTCTTAGATCAGCACATAATAGATTCTATTTATCGTAAATCATTGGCTGATGTCATTGTTTCTACAGATGATTTTTCCTATTATCTAATTATGAGGAAATTCTTAGCTTCTTTTCGTGATAACCACACATATTATACATATCCTAAGTCAATCCAATCACAATTGAATCGTTCCCAATTTAAGGGAGTCAGATTAGAGGCAAGTCTGATTGAAGGCAAAGCAGTCATTACAAGAATAGGAAGAAATAACGCAATTGATATTCCCATTGGCTCTGAAATCCTCTTTATTGACTCAATAAAAGTTAGTTATTATTTAAACTCTCATATCAAACCTTTTTTATCAAGTTCAAGTGAACAACGACTAAATGAAATTGCGGTCAAGAATATTTTTTTAGGACTAGATGGATCATCTTTTACAGTAACTATCAAGAAACCAAATAATGATATAGCGACTTTTAAACTTACACGTGCTGATAATGAAGATGAATGGCTTCCATTATTGAAAACAAGCTCTTTTGTGAGTAAATTAAATGATAATATTTGTCAGATTAAAATCGGATCTTTCAATGATTTTTCTTTGATTGATAGCTTATCAAGTCACATGGAGCAACTCTCTCATTCCAAAGGAATAATTATAGATCTTCGCGGTAATACTGGTGGTAACAGCATTTTGGCTTGTAAAATTGCTTCCTTTTTTATTCACGACTCTATTATATATGGTTCACTAGTGTCAACAAGAAAAAATCTGGCAATCAATAGAGCATATGGATTAAGATACCCAATATCAGATACTTCAAATGAAAGCAGGATGGAAGATATTCTTTATGCAAGAAACTTATTTTTAGAAAATGTTGGAATTTCGAAAAATCAAAATGAGTTTTCTTTAAGAAAGATATCTGAAAATATTGAAATAGTTATTTTAATTGATGCTTTAAACATTTCAGCAGCAGAGGAATTTCTCATTTATCTAAAAGATAAAAAAAATATTACATTCATTGGTGAGGCGACAGGAGGCGGAAATGGATCACCTATGATCATTCTTTTACCTGATGGTGGTTCTGCAAGTATTTGTACTCAATATTGTGCTTTCTCAGATGGAACAGATTATTATCGAAAAGGAATTCAGCCAGAGATAACTATTTATCAAACTTATAAAGATTTTCTACAAGGCATTGATACTGTTATGGAGTTCGCCATCAAATATCTGAGAAACAACACTATGAAATGAATTTCAATACTTTTGACCTTTTATCTCCTCTGGATCACTTTTCGTAAACACCTTAATGAGAAATTTCATTCATTATCCTCAACTCGACTCCCGCGACTGTGGCCCCACCTGCCTACGTATGGTAGCGAAGCATTATGGGAAAAATTACAGTTTGCAACGGCTGCGCGAGAAGAGTTTTATTACTCGGGAAGGAGTATCTTTACTAGGTATCAGCGAAGCCGCAGAACAAATCGGTTTCCGTAGCATAGGAGTAAGCATAAACTGGCTACAATTGGCCACTGAGGCCCCTTTGCCCTGCATTGTTCATTGGAGGCAAAACCATTTTGTTGTAGTTTATAAAATCAGCAAAAAAAATATTGTTTCTGTCGCCGATCCAGCCCACGGCTTGGTTAAATATACACAAGAAGAGTTTTTGCGATGTTGGTTAAGCAACAAGCGGGAAGGAGAGGACAAAGGTATTGCATTATTATTAGAACCCCGTCCCGATTTTTATAACATTGAAGATGAAAAACCGGATAAAACAAATTTCCGGTTTTTGTTTCAATACCTGCGTCCTCATAAGAAATTTATGCTCCAGGTAATACTGGCTATGTTGCTGGGCAGCTTGCTACAATTAATCGCACCATTCCTTACCCAATCCGTAGTGGATAAAGGGATTGGCAACCAAAACCTGGGCTTTGTAACTTTGGTACTTGTAGCACAATTGGTATTAATGGTAAGCCGTACATCTGTTGAATTTATACGTAACTGGCTGTTGCTTCATATCAGTACCCGCATTAATATTTCGCTTATTTCCGATTTCTTAATCAAGCTGATGAAACTGCCTATCGGATTTTTCGATACCAAAATGATAGGCGACATTATGCAGCGTATTGGCGATCACACACGCATTCAAAATTTCCTCACCGGCTCATCAGTCAATATTTTGTTTTCGATGGTGAACCTACTCATCTTTGGGGCTGTGCTTGCTTTTTATAGCCTTAAAATATTAGGAGTTTTCATTATTGGAAGTGCCATATATTTTATTTGGGTTTGGTTGTTCCTGAAAAAGCGCAGGGAGTTGGATTTCAAGCGTTTCGCCCAAATGTCAGATAACCAGAGCAACTTATTTCAGCTTATAACCGGCATGCAGGAAATAAAGCTCAACAACTGCGAACGCCAAAAACGCTGGAAATGGGAACGCATTCAAGCGCGCCTTTTTCGTGTAAACATTCAAGGGCTGGCTCTTAGCCAGTGGCAGCAAGCAGGTGCTATGTTTTTTAACGAAACCAAAAATATTTTTATCACTTTTCTCTCAGCTTCTGCGGTAATAAAAGGAGACATCACGCTGGGAATGATGATGAGTGTGCAGTATATCATCGGCCAACTAAACGCGCCGGTTGAACAGATGATCAGTTTCATGCAGCAGGCTCAGGACGCCAAAATAAGCATGGAGCGCCTTGGCGAAATACATAACAAAGAAGATGAAGAACCCACCAATACGATAAAAGTCAACCAGTTGCCTGAAAACCGAAGCATCGAAATCAACAACCTATCATTCCAGTACGAAGGTCCGCATAGCGAAATGGTGCTTAAAGATATTAACCTAACCATTCCGGAAGGTAAAACTACAGCAATTGTAGGAACAAGTGGTAGCGGCAAGACTACACTGGTAAAGTTGTTGTTAGGATTTTATGCACCAGTTAAAGGGGAAATAAAAGTTGGTGGTACTACATTGGGCAATTATAACAGTAGCTTTTGGCGGGCGCAATGTGGAGCCGTGATGCAGGATGGTTTTATTTTTTCGGATACCATTTCCGAAAATATCGCCCCAGGCGATGAAAATATTGATACGTTAAAACTGCGCAATGCGGTTAGGGTTGCTAATATTTCCGATTTTATTGATGGTTTGCCCCTTGGCTTTAATACCAAAATAGGCCAGGAAGGGAGCGGGATCAGCCAGGGACAACGACAACGATTGTTGATTGCCCGAGTTGTTTACAAAAATCCCGAATACATCTTTTTTGATGAAGCCACCAACTCATTGGATGCCAACAATGAAAAGGTGATTATGCAAAACCTTGAGGAATTTTTCATGCATGGTAAACCCAAAACTGTGGTTGTTGTTGCTCATCGTCTTAGCACTGTAAAGAATGCCGATCAAATCATTGTACTTGAAAAAGGCGAAATCATTGAAAAGGGCACACATGATGAGCTTACCCAAATAAAAGGGGCATATTATGAATTAGTAAAAAACCAACTTGAATTGGGGAATTAATCATGCAGGAAGAACTAAAAGAACGGGCTATCGAAATCCGCAGCGAGGAAGTTGATGAGATTCTTGGCAGGCAGCCTTCATGGATTCTTCGCCGTGGTATTGTTGTTCTTGGTTTCATTGTAATGGCACTTCTCGCAGCAAGTTGGTTTTTACGTTATCCTGATATCATAACTGCACCGATTGTCATCACAAGCATAAACCCGCCATCATCAGTTGTAGCCCGCACAAGTGGCAAAATCATGTCCTTTCTGGTGAAAGACCAACAAAAAGTAAGTACAGGTGACTACTTAGTAATTCTTGAAAATACTGCTGACACGGGGTCAATCCGACAGCTAATCACATTCTTTCATACATCTGATTCAATCAAAGAATCCCTTCAAAATCTGGATTTATCAAACAGTCAGATTGCGAACCTTGGCGATTTGCAACAGCCCTACAGTAATTTTATTCAGGCTGTTATGAATTATCAACGGTATAAAGCCTTGTCGTTCAATGCCAAAAAGATAACCGCCCTACAACAGCAGATCGGGCTTACAAATTCCTATATTGAAAACTTGAAAGAACAAAGGTACTTACAGGCAATGAACCTCAAACTTGCCAGAAATCAGTTCAGCAGAGATTCAACACTTTTTATCCAAAAAGTACTTCCAACTGCCGAATTTGAAAAAGCAGAAGTACTCTTGATAAGCAATAAAACTGCTTACAAAAACTCCGAAATGGCTCTTTATAATTCAATGATTCAAGTCAGCCAACTTGAACAGCAAATTATCGAATTACGTTTAACCGAGGAAAAGGAAACAAAACAGCTTTTAAATGAAATAAACAATGCGTATAAAGCACTTGAAAGTCAATTTGGTGCTTGGGAATTAGCCTATGTTCTTAAAAGTGCCACAACAGGAAAAGTTTCAATAGGCAACTACTGGAGTGTAAACCAAAATGTTAAAGCCGGAGATGCAATTATGACAGTAATTCCCGACAAGAAAGAAAAACCTTTCGGCAAGATAACACTTGCCATGGAAAATTCAGGGAAAGTAAAAACAGGCCAAAAAGTAAATATCAAACTGTCAAACTTCCCATACACCGAATTCGGTATGATTACTGGGGAAGTTAAGTCCATTTCCTTAGTCCCTGATCAGGGAAAATATTTTGGCGAAGTAGAAATACCTAACGGTTTAAATACCAACTACAATAAACAACTTCCGTTTTTCCAGGAAATGACCGGTACGGCTGAAATCATTACCGAAGATATGCGGTTGATTGAAAGGATTATTGATCCACTTCGTTCAATTTATGAAGAGAAACTCAAGAAAGATAAGAATTAGCGAAACCAAAAGAAAAGACAAAAGAATCCCAACCCTTCGCAGCCAAGCACATTGGCAAGTCGCACATGAGATGGTCTAAAAAAACTGGACAGAAATTTACTAATTTTAAAATTTCTGTCATATGAAAAAGTCAAGAAGAACATTTACGGCTGAATTTAAAGCGAAGATTGCCATAGAGGCGATAAAAGAGAACAAGACCATATCTGAGCTTGCTCAGATTTACCAAGTGCATCCTAATCTGATTACACATTGGAAGAGGGATTTTTTGGCCAATGCGGGGAAGGTTTTCGATAGCGAGAAGGATGAGTCATCAGAGATAAAGAAGCTTAAGAAAGAGAAAGAGGTGTGGGTACATCAAATCGGTCAACTGTCGGTAGACATTAATTGGTTAAAAAAAAGGTTTTATGATACCCCTGGATATACGCAGAGAGATGGTTGATTGTGAAGAAGGGCAAATGAGCCTGGGCTCCCCCTGTGAGCATATAGAATTTACCAATTTATTCACGATTATCCTGAAAAGCAATATCATTCTTCCATAGGGAACAACTTGCTTTGATAAAATAGTGCCCAGACTCATTAGACCATCTCACTGCATCAAGTATAAACTCGAAAGTGGTTT
>DDBO01000171.1 GCA_002332755.1 Bacteroidales bacterium UBA2030
GCATAACCGGGTGAACTCCCGATTCCGGCAAGCCAAATAATAATGGCAGTATCTTTATTATTATCCGGCAGAGGGGACGTCAACCATTCCATTTGCGAACTGCCGTCGGTTGCCCTGACAAGCAAACTTTCCGTTGCCAACTGTATTGAGCTATGGTATTGAAAATCATTACCATTTATTTTAGATTCAAAACCATTCACAAAACGCTTATCTGCCTGGTTGTATGCCGTCTTGTACCCAAATAAAAAAACAAGCAGCAAGAACACGGTTTTAAGTCTTTTCATAACTAATTGCCTGCATTACAAATTACTAAATTGATTTAGTTAAGGATTCCAAAAATATTTATTTTTTTTGCGAAAGCAACCTTTAATCAGAATAAAAGAAAGCAAAAACATATCCTTATGACGGTTAACAGAAGAGATTTCATTAAAAAAACGGGAATACTTGGCATTGGAAGTCTGGTTTTTACACTCCTTCCCTCACAGGCAGCCTATTTTTATACAGGGACGAATAGATGGATTTGGATGCATCCCGACCGGACTTTAACCGATGATGCATGGTTGAATCGGTTTACTGAACTTAAGAATCATGGAATAAACGGAGTACTTTTTATGGTCTATGGAAGCCATAAAGCTTATTATAAAAATCCACAATTACCGGTAGAAGAAGATATTTTGAATCGTGTAATTCCCCTGGCAGCGAAAGCAGGTATTGAACTGCACGGTTGGATGTGGACCATGCCCAACAACAATCCCGACTATGCCCGAGATCATCCCGACTGGTTTGTTGTCAACAGGGAGGGACAGCCGGCCCACACTCATCCTGCCTATGTAGGATATTATAAATTTATGTGCCCCAATCATCCGGAAGTCAGAGATTTTTTGCATAAAAACGTTTCTTTTCTTGCCTCAATAGAAGGACTGGCGGGTGTGCACCTCGACTATATTCGTATGCCTGATGTAATATTGGCTGAGGCACTACAACCCAAGTATAATATTGTGCAAGACAAAGAATACCCGGCCTACGATTATTGTTATTGTCCGAATTGCCGCAGACGTTTTCGCGAATTAACCGGTAAAGATCCCCTGATTGATTTGCCAGATCCTGCCTCGGATAAGGAGTGGCGGCAGTTCAGATTCGACTCAGTTACCTCACTGGTAAATGAAGTATTGGCCCCTGCCATTCACACAGCGGGAAAAACTGCTTCTGCTGCTGTATTTCCTAATTATGATTCGGTAAGACAGGAATGGATGCGCTGGGAACTTGATACTTTCTTCCCCATGCTCTATCATAATTTCTACAATGCAGATATCCATTGGATAGAAAAACAGATTAGGAGATTTAGAAAAGCAGTACCTGAATCGAAACAGATTTATGCCGGCTTGTTCATTCCCGCACTTACACCTGAAGAACTCGAAATTGTTGAAAATCAATGCCATAGTGCAGGAGCAGCTGGTGTGAGCCTTTTCGACTTTAATGCGATGACAAATGCACATTGGGACGTGCTGCACTGAAAAACGCAAACGTTAACGCAATCGGTTTAAATCCGGTTCAAAAATATTTAATCACTGATTTATAGTTATTTATACAAATCTTTTAAAAATTTTTTCAAAAAACACTAAACCGTTTTAGTAATTCTGTTATATTTGTGCCGGATAACCATAAACCATACCCAAATGGTATCACAAAAAACAATTATCACTAACCAAAATGTAAAGTTTATGCGAAAAGTAGGCTTGCTTTTAAGCTTCCTGATCGGGTTCTGGTCAGTCAGCTATGGCCAGACCCTCCAGGTAACAGGAACAGTTACCAGCAAGGCAGACGGCTCAACGCTGCCAGGAGTAACGGTGCTCGAAAAAGGCACCCAAAATGGAACGGTAACCGACATCAACGGGAAATACTCCCTGAAGGTAAAACAAGGTGCCGTTGTTCAATTCTCATTTGTAGGGATGAAAACCACCGAAGTTAAGGCCGACCGCGGGGTTATCAATGTTGAATTGGAACCTGCAGTGACAGAATTGGGCGAACTGGTGGTTACGGCCTTAGGCATTAAACGTGAAAAGAAAGCTCTTGGTTATGCACACCAGGATGTGAAAGGGGATGCCCTTCTGCAAACACGAGAAAACAACATTGGAAACGCACTCACGGGTAAAATTGCCGGAGTTCAGGTTATTCGTTCCAGCAATGGCCCCGCAGGTAGCTCCAAAATCGTGCTCCGTGGTCACAGCTCGCTCACCGGCGATAACCAGCCTTTAATCGTTGTAGATGGTGTACCCATCAACAACTTTACCGGCCGCGAAAACAACGATTATTGGAACCCCTCTCTCGACATGGGAAGCGGTATGGCCGACCTCAACCCTGAAGATATTGAAAGTGTGTCGGTATTAAAAGGTGCATCGGCAGCTGCTCTCTATGGTTCGCGCGCGGGTAACGGAGTTATCCTTATCACTACCAAGAAAGGAAAACAAAGCCCCGGTCTGGGTATCAACTTTTCAACAAGCTTTGGTATTGAAAGTGCTTTTACCCATCCCAAAATGCAAAATTCTTTCGGACAAGGTACCGAAGGAATTTACGACAACCAAACCAATCTTTCCTGGGGGCCGGAAATTACAGGTCAGGAAGTAGAAAACTGGAATGGTCAAAAAGTTAACCTTGCTGCTTACGACAACGTAAAGAACTTCTTTGACAACGGTACTAGTCAGAACTATGCCGTTAGTTTCCAGCAGGATTATGGAAAAAGCCAGGTGTACACTTCAGTTACACGCAGCAATGATAAGAGCCATATCCCCGGTGCCGAGTTGCACAAGACTAATCTGACCGCACGCGCTACCAGCAAATTCGGTAAAAAAGACACCTGGAATATCGATACCAAGGTGCAATATATCAATGCCGAAGCTAAAAACCGTCCGCTATTGGGTCATAACCCCAACAACCCCTTCTATACACTCTACCTGCTGCCTCGCAGCCTCAATATCCGCGATTTTGAAAACGCTGTTAACGAACAAGGTAAAATGATTTGGTACGGTAGCTCCAGCCAGATCAACCCCTACTGGGCAGCTAAATACATTCAAAACAGAGATGTTCGAGACCGCTTCATCCTTTCGGGTAACTTATCAAATCAGATTACCGAATGGCTGAAAGCTGAAATTAGCGCAGGAAGTGATATTTACACAACCAATAGCGAAAACAAACGTTATGCTGGCAGCTCCATTCAGCCCAATGGTTCATTTAGCATGGGTAAAGAAACTTTCTTCGAACATAACTTCAGCACTTTGTTTACCGCTCGTAAAGACAATATCATTGATCGTTTGGGCGTAGCAGGTACCCTCGGAGGAAACATTATGATGCAAGAGTATTCATCCATTCATGGCAGTGCTGGAGAATTGCAAGTTCCCAACCTTTTTGCTTTAAACAACAGTACTTCTCATCCTACTGTTAGTGAAGGATTTTATCAGAAGAGAATTACTTCAGTATACGGCTCAGCTCAGGTAAACTGGGATGGTTATTTCTTCTTGGAAGGAACCCTGCGCAATGACTGGTCATCCACACTAAGCCCCGATAATCGTTCTTATCTCTATCCTTCGGTGAATACCTCTTTGGTTTTCTCCGACATGATTGAGAAGCTCAATGGTACCCTTCCCTCATGGTTCTCATTTGGTAAATTCAGGGCATCCCTTGCTCAGGTTGGTAACTCCCTGAATCCTTATGAGCTTTATAATACTTTCCGCATTGGTACCGATCCCAACGGGAATACTACTGCCACCATGGGCAACATCCTGTTTGACGAAAACGTGAAAAACGAACTTATTACATCCAAAGAAGTTGGTTTAGATCTGCGTTTCTTCCAAAACCGCATCGGACTTGACTTTACCTGGTACAAATCCAACGCTACCAACCAACTCATCAACCTGCCCATGGATCCCCTGAGCGGATACAACTATCGTAAAATTAACGCAGGAGATATTCAAAACCAAGGTATAGAAATCATGCTTTCGGCTCGTATTTTCGATCAGCCAGGCGATCGATTTAAATGGGAAGCTCAGTTTAACTATAGCCACAATAAAAACACCATCAAAGAATTGGCTGAAGGAATTACCTTCTACCAGCTCGGTGGCTTCGATAATCTGCAAATTCTTGCCGAAGCAGGCGGAGATTATGGTGTGATTTATGGTACCTCATTCCTGAGAGTGAAAGATCCCAATAGCCCCGATTATGGAAAACTTCTGCTCACGGCAGACGGCCTGCCCCAAGTTGATCCCGAACGTGTAGTACTCGGCTCACAGCAGCCCAGCGCCCTGATGGGTATCACCAATAACTTCTCCTTCAGAGGATTCAACCTTGGGTTCCAGTTCGATGGACGTTTTGGTGGCAAAATTTTCTCTCAAACCAATCAGGCAATGCAATACGCTGGTACTGCCGATGTTACTGCTCCTAACGGCCAGCGTCCCAACATGATTCTTGACGGCGTAATTGACAACGGTGATGGAACTTACTCAGCCAATACTAAGGAAATTACCGCTCAGCAATACTGGCAGACTGTAGCCGGAACAGGTAATCTGGGTATCATCGAAGCCAATATTTATGATGCAACCAATGTTCGTCTGCGTTACATCACCCTGAGCTACGATTTACCCAAGAAATTACTGGGCAAAACTCCCTTCCAGAAAATCCAGATTGGTGCAACCATGAACAACGTTTGGCTGATTACCGGCCACCTCAACGGTGTTGATCCTGAAGCAGTTTATGCCACTGGCACCAATGCTCTTGGTTTCGAAAATGCTGCTCCTCCGACAACCCGCTCTTTCCTGTTTAACTTGAATGTTTCATTCTAAAACCGCTTAACCATGAAAAAAATAACAATAATCGCCACAGTTTTGGTTATTGGCAGCCTTATTTTTACAGGATGTAAAAAAGACTTCCTGGATGTAAACGTTGACCCCAAGGCTGCAAGTATCGATCAAGTGCAGGTAGAATACCTCATCAACAATTCTATCACACAGGCACAGATGGACCCCCATATTGCCGAGCGTGTATTTGTTCTCTATTGGAAAATCGCTTCCCGCCAGTACCGTGGCAACGGTTCCCTCGCATGGGCTGACTATGACGATGGTTGGAGCTCCGATTACTATTCTTACCTCTCTGGTTGGCTTAAAGATGCAACTTTGGCCGTTAATGTAGCTGACGACAAGATTACAAAAGGTATCAATCCTGAATACAATAAAAATCTCAAGCAGGTGGCCCGTATCTGGCGTGCATATCTGATGAGTGAGTTTGCCGACAATTTTGGTCCTATGCCCATCGATGGATTCCAGGGTAAAAATCCTGAATTCAAAGATGTGAAAACGGTTTACTACTTTATTCTCGATGAACTGAAGGATGCTGTTGCTCAAATGGACCTCAATGTTACAGCTCCCGATGAAATGAAAAAGTTTGACCGTGTATATGGCTTCGATTTCAACAAATGGATAAAATATGCCAACAGCATGCGTATGCGTCTGGCTATGCGCCTTTCGGAAGTAGATCCTTCGAAAGCCCAAAGCGAGTTTGAGGCTGCAGCATCTACTGGAGCTTTCATTACCACTTGGGATGATGCTTTTAAAGCAAAAGAACAACCGGGTTGGGATGCCCTTACGGGAGTAATGAGCCGCGAATGGAACACTCAGGCACTCTCTGCTACCCTCAACAATATTTACATTGGTTTGGGGGGTATTCCTTCTCAAGAACAGCTTCCTGCCAACCTTCATGACTATATTAAACCAGCTGATTACATGGGTATTCGTTATGAAAACCATTTCCCCACATTTACTAACGATCCCTCAGCCGGATTCTGGTTCGACGGACTACCCTATGCCATCGACCCCCGCGCCTACAAAGCCTTTATCATCCCCGGTTGGTTCGACAACCCCGACTTTTGCTATTACCCCTCCTGGACCCAAGATGCATACAACACCCAACGCGACTTGCTGGACGACAATGGCAATGTGCTGACTACCATCAATGCCGCTTTCACATGGAATGCAGCAGCCCTGGGGGATTGGGGTACCAAAACGGGTAAAAACAAAGTTTCAACCTATCTGGGCGCAAATCCCCGTATGACCATGAAGTTCCGCCGCAGCGACAGCGAGCGCGTATTCTTCGGCCCTTGGGAAACTTATTTCCTGATTGCAGAAGCTGCCGTGCGTGGCTGGAGTGCTCCCATGAATGCCCAGACTGCTTACGAAGAAGGTATCAAAGCCAGCTTCGATTACTGGGGACTTACCGCTTATCTACAACAGTATCTTGAATCAGAATCGTATAACCGTGTAGGTACCTCCGTAAAATGGAGCCATACCACACCCCCACCCCAATCGGTAGCCATGAATTATGTGGATGGATATACTGGTCAGGCAGGAGTTTGGAATATGGAATTCCCCAAAAACAACCTGTATTCCGGAACTTCCAACGATCATCTGGTTAAGATCATCACCCAGAAATACCTGGCTCAGTTCCCCTGGTTGCCTCTCGAAGCATGGAACGACCATCGCAGGTTGGGCCTGCCTTTCTTCGAAAATCCCTCGGTTGAAAATCCCATCACCACTCTGCCCGACCTCAACCAGGGTAATTGCAAAACCAGCAGTGTGAAATTCTTCCCACAGCGCTTGAAATATCCCTCAAGCCTGTCCAACAGCAATCCTGATGGTTACAATCAGGCCATTCAGATGCTGGGCGGCCCCGATGAAATCCTCACCCCGCTGTGGTGGGCTAAGAAAAATCCGTAAGATTATTCTTTGGGGAGGGTTCTTGCAAAAGGAAGCCCTCCCCTCTTATAAAGTAAACATCTGGTTAGATTTTGGTTAACTGAGGTTACAAAGCAAATTCATCATTATGGATTTTGGTTTAAGGATTGAGTGAAGTTTTGAACCTTCAGATTTAAAAAGGGCCCGATGAGAATCGCGCCCTTTTTTGT